>NZ_CP029550.1:5064166-5388333 GCF_003173715.1 Methylobacterium durans
CATCGATCCGGCCGACGAAGCGCAGCAGCGGGTTCGGGAGAGCATTCCCGGCATCCGCTTCTTCTGGGACTTCGACACTGTCGTGAGCCGCCTGTACGGCGCTGCGCCGAAAGCGCCTGCGCAGGATGGGGCGACGACCTCAAGGCGCTTCTGGATAGTGCTCGATCCGGCCCTGCGCGTTCTCAGGATCTTCCCGCTCGACGCGCACGCGGCGCTGTTCGCCTACCTTGATCAGCTGCCGCCGGTCGGACACTCGGCCGGCTTCGAGGTTCAGGCACCCGTCCTCGTGCTGCCGAACGTGTTCGAGCCCGAACTCTGCCGGCACCTGATCGACCTCTACGAGCAGCAAGGTGGCTTCCAGAGCGGCTTCATGCGCGAGGTCGACGGCAGGACCGTCGAAGTGCACGATCGCAGCCACAAGGTCCGCAAGGACCTCATGATCGAGGACGAAGGGCTCACCAAGCAGTTGCAGGCGCGCTTCCTGCGCCGGGTCATCCCGCAGATCGAGAAGGTGCACTGCTTCAAGCCGACCCGCATGGAGCGCTACCTCGTCGCCTGCTATTCGGCCGAGGACGGCGGCCACTTCCGGGCGCACCGGGACAATACGACGACCGGCACGGCGCACCGCCGGTTCGCGGTCTCGATCAACCTGAACGCGGAGTTCGAGGGGGGCGAGGTCAGCTTCCCGGAATACGGGCCGCGCAGCTTCAAGCCACCGCCAGGCGGTGCCGTGGTGTTTTCCTGCTCGCTCCTGCACGCGGTCTCGCGCGTCACGGCAGGGCGCCGCTACGCCTTCCTGCCGTTCCTCTACGATGAGGCCGCGGCCAAGATCCGCGAGGCCAATGCCGCCAAGCTCGCGGGCGGCAGCGCCTATCGGGCGACGGCATAGCTGAGATCGCCGGCCCTTCCCCGGGCCACATCCCTCCTTGCACAGGGGGAGCACCACCGATGCGGCACCGGGCCCGCGAGAACCGCCGCATCGAGGCGCGGCACGCATCCGGTCGACGATTGCGTGGGAAAATCCCAGCCCGCATCAGCGCGGCCGGCCCGCCTTGGCAGGCTCGGATCGCCCGCGTGCTCTTTCTGGCAGAGTGCGATCGGTTGGCCCGTATCGAGCCTGCTGCTAGGTCTGCCACGCGGCGTGGCTCGGGAGGCGAAGATTTCGGACGACGGTCTGGGGACGATTCTGGGGCTCATCGCGGTGCTCCTGCTCGTGCTCGCAAATGGGTTCTTCGTGGCCTCCGAGTTCGCCCTCGTGGCCGTCCGCAGGAGCCGTGTCGCCGAACTCGTCAACGAGCGGCGGACGAACGCCAAGGCCCTGCTCTGGGCCACCGACCACCTCGACGCACACCTCGCCGCGACCCAGCTCGGCATCACCATCTCGTCCCTGGCGCTGGGCTGGGTGGGCGAGCCGGCCCTCGCCCACCTGATCGAGCCGGCCCTGTCGTGGCTGCCGGAGATGATCTCCGCGGCCGCCGCCCACACCGTCGCGGTGATCATCTCCTTCGTCATCATCACGGCGCTGCACATCGTGCTCGGCGAGCTCGCGCCGAAGAGCCTCGCGCTCCAGCGCAGCGAGCGCACGGCGCTCGCCGTCATTCGGCCGCTCGGCCTGTTCCTGCTGGTCTTCCGCCCCGCCATCCTGTTCCTGAACGGGCTCGGCAACGGCGTGCTGCGCCTGTTCGGCTTGCAGCCGGGCCACGGCGAGGGCGGTCAGCACTCGACGGCCGAGCTGAACCTCCTCGTCGAGGCGAGCCGCGAGGCCGGGCTGATCCGCGAGGCGCAGCAGGAGGCGGTCGAGCGCATCTTCGACCTCGGCGAGCGCCGCATCCGCGAGATCATGACGCCGCGCCACGAGATCGAGTGGGTCGACCTTGAGGATGGGCCGGATCGCATCCGAGAAGAAGTGCGAGCCTGCAACCATGGGCAGGTCGTCGTCAGCCGGGGCACCGTCGACGAGGTCGTCGGCGTCGTGCGCAAGCAGGATCTGCTCGACCAGTTGCTCGACGGGGGCTCGTTGGACCTGCGCGTCGCCGCGCAGCCGCCCATCGTGGTGCACGAGGCCATGTCTGTGCTGGCCGTGCTGGAGACCTTCCAGAGGAAGCCGGTGCAGATGGCCATCGTGGTCGATGAATACGGCAGCCTGGAGGGCATCGTCACGGCCACCGACCTGTTGGAGGCCATCGCGGGCGAGATCCCGGAGCCGGGCGACGAACCGGCCGTGGTCGAGCGGAAGGACGGCTCGTTACTGATCGACGGCATGATGCCCGCCGAGGACGCGTTCAAACGCCTCGATCTGCTCGGCGAGCCAGAGACGGGCGACTTCCACACGCTGGCGGGCTTCGTCATCTCTCAACTCGGCCACATCCCGGCGGTGGGCGACAGCGTCGAGGTGCATGGCTGGCGCTTCGAGGTCGTCGACATGGACGGCCGGCGCATCGACAAGGTGCTGGCCCACCCCCTGATCTGAGACGGGCGGCTCCCCGCACGGGGCTGGCACCTGTCTTGGAGGGGAAGAACGGCCGCGGTGCCCACCCCGGCCATAAATTCCCGCGGCTTCGCATGACCCGGATGGCCGCAGCCAGGCCCGGCGCGTGATGGGCTCGCCGATGAGGTCTGCGACGAGCCCCGTCTCTTGGACCCCGTTGCCTTCGGCGAGGCCGAGGACGTCCTCGACGCCGAGGTCGCGTCCTGTGCGGCCGAGACCTGCTGCAGCTCGAGGGCACGAATGGCGCCGGGCCTACGCCCGGCGTTTCACAATGGGCGCCCGGCAGCGCCCTGCGACCTTCTGCGTAGGGAACGATACATCGGTGAAAGCGCTGCCGTCTGGCACTGCGCGATGATTGCGCGCAATCGTTCATCATCGTGGTTCGAGGCAGGACGGGCTCGGGTCATAAGCAGGAGATCCGCACCGGATGGTCACGTCGCCCGAGAAGCCCAAGACGAACGGGCCGCACACGCCCGTCACCGGCAGCGGCCCGTCCGGCGTCGAGGATGTCCATCACGACATCTTCTTCGCGGCCGTCGAGACGACGCGCATGCCGATGATCGTCACCGACCCGCACCAGCCGGACAACCCGATCATCTTCGTCAACCGCGCCTTCGAGCGCATGACCGGCTACACGCGCCAGGAACTCATCGGCACGAATTGCCGCTTCCTTCAGGGGCCGGAGACCGACCGCGAGACCGTGGACGAGGTGCGGTCGGCCATCGCCGAGCACCGGGAATTCGCCACCGAGATCCTGAACTACCGCAAGGACGGCTCCTCGTTCTGGAACGCCCTGTTCGTCTCGCCGGTGTTCAACCGCTCGGGAGATCTCGTCTACTTCTTCGGCTCGCAGCTCGACGTCTCGCGCCGCCGCGACGCGGAGGAGAGCCTGCACCAAGCGCAGAAGATGGAGAGCCTGGGCCAGCTCACCGGCGGCATCGCGCACGATTTCAACAACCTGCTGCAGGTCATCTCCGGCCACAACGAGGTGATGCTCGCGCTGATCGACCATCCCGACATCGATGTCGGCCGCCTGCGGCGGGCGGGCGAGGCGGTGCGCGACGCCTCCGAGCGGGCCGCGAAGCTGACCCATCAGCTCCTCGCCTTCTCGCGCAAGCAGCGGCTCGAAGGGCGCCTCCTGAACCTCAACGGCCTCGTCCAGAGCATGAGCGACATGGCCGAGCGGTCGCTCGGGGATCACGTCGTGCTGCGCCAGGATCTCGCCCCGGACCTCTGGAACACCCGCATCGACCCGACCCAGGCCGAGGTGGCGCTCCTCAACGTCCTCCTGAACGCCCGCGATGCCATGACCGGCGGCGGCACCGTGACGGTGAAGACCGAGAACCTGCTGATCGAGGATGAGGACGCCGCCCTCTACAAGACGGTCGGTCCGGGCGCCTACGTGGTCATCTCGGTGACCGACACCGGCAGCGGCATGGCGCCGGAGATCCTGACGCGGGTCATGGAGCCCTTCTTCACCACGAAGGCGGATGGCAAAGGGACCGGGCTCGGGCTGGCGATGGTGTACGGCTTCGCCAAGCAGTCGGGCGGCTCGGTGAAGATCTACTCCGAGGTCGGCCACGGCACGACCGTCCGCCTGCTCTTCCCGGCCTCCGACCAGAAGATAGAGGACGAGCGCAAGGCGTCGCAGCGTGCCGCCGACCGGCACGGGACCGAGACCGTGCTGGTGGTGGACGACCGGCCCGACGTGGCGGCGACGGCCGGCATCATTCTGGAGGATTTCGGCTACAGGGTCACCGTGGTCGACGGCCCGAAGGCGGCGCTCGAGGTGCTCGACGGCGAGGCGCGGATCGACCTCCTGTTCACCGACCTGATCATGCCGGGGGGCATGAACGGGGTGATGCTGGCGCGGGCCGCGCGCGAGCGGCAGCCGAAGATCAGGGTGCTGCTGACCACGGGCTACGCGGAGGCGTCCCTGGAGCGCACCGATGCGGGCGGCACCGAGTTCGAGGTGATCAACAAGCCCTACAAGCGCATGGAGCTGGCCCGGCGCGTCCGACGGGTCCTCGATGGCCCGACGGGCGTGGGCTGAGAGAGCGTCCCGAATATCTAGCCACCGATCGACCGCTCCCGGAAGGCCGTCTCAGCCGGCGCAAAGTCGGCTCTCAGCGCACAACGCTGCCGGCCGGGTGTGGCCGAGCACGGTCAGTTCACTGTGGGGCTCAAACCGTGGGCACGCGGGTACCCTGCGCGGCTCGGGTGAAGAGTTCGGAACGATCCCTTGCCGATAGTGGGCTGGCGCAGGTCGCAGATCCGCCGCGGAGTGCAGGGCGGACGCTGGCGCAAGCGGCCGCAGCATCGGCCAGTCGGTGCCGCTTCCGCACGCGCCGCAATGCGGCGATCGCTGGAAACTAGAGCGGACCCGTGTCCTTCGAAGCCAGCGCGCACGGGCCTGATTCCTCGACGCTATCCCCGGCCGGCACATCCCAGTCACGGCCGGCCACGAGCGCCCACAGGCGCTCCGCGGCCGGGCTTTGGCGTGCGCGGGGGCGGTAGAGGCGGATCTCGATCGGGATGTCGTTCTCGGCACCGGCAGCACGCACCAGCCGTCCGCGCTCGAGGTCGTCGGCCACCACGCTCAAGGGCGCCCATGCGATGCCGCGGGCGTCACGCGCCATGGCGACGAGCACCGAGGTGAGATGCGAGGCGAAGACCGGCCTCACCCTGGCCTCGCTCCGCTCCAGCACCCGCGCGCGCGCGACGATGCGACCGAGCCCGGACTCTCCGGTGTAGGACAGCAACGGCAGCGGCGTCTCCGGTGCTCCCGGCAGGGCAAAGAGCGGCCCCGCCCCGTCCGGGCGGGGGACGCTCACCGGAAGCAGGACGTCGGTTCCGAGATGGACCGAGCGAAACTGGTCCGAGGCCAGCATGTGCGTGGTGGCCGGATGGTCGTGGCAGAGCAGGAACTGCGCCTCGCCGCGCAGCATCATCTGCTCGCAGGCGGCCATGTGGGCGGCGGTCAGCTGGATGGTCCCCTGAACGCTCTCGAAGCTCTCCAACGTCCTCAGCCAGTTCGGGAAGAAGCTGACGGAGAGCGTCTGCGTCGAGGCGAACCGAACGGTTTCGGCCGCCATGCGACCCGCCTCGCGCGCCGCCTCACGCCCCTGGAAGAGGCGCCGAAGCGTCTCCTCGGCCACCGGCCGGAAGCGTTCGCCCGCGGGCGTCAGCGTGACGGGCAGGACGTCGCGCGTGAACAGCGGGGCGCCGACCCATTCCTCGAGGGCACGGACGCGTCGGCTGAAGGCGGGTTGGGTGATGCAGCGCTGCTCCGCCGCGCGCGAGAAGTGCCCCAGGTCGACCAGCGCCAGGAAGTCTTCGAGCCAGGCGGCGTCCATCCGTCGAGCCCTCTTGCCAAGTCGGGGCCCTCGGGGCGCCGCCCCCGGGAACCGGCGGGAAGGATGGCGAGCCCTCGCACGGCGGTCAACGGCGGCCCGGCATCACCTGATGCAGCAACGGCATTGGCGAAATCGGCCGGGCTCTGGCCCTCTGCTGCGAACCGCTGCGGCCGAAGGCCAGGATGGCGGCCCGACCAAAAGCAACAGGGAGACGCGCCGTGCAGAGGGTTGCCCAAGCGCAAGCGAAACCGCTCTACAGGAGCCTCTACGTCCAGGTCGTCGCCGGCATCCTGCTCGGCGTCGCGGTCGGGTACGCCGCGCCGAGCTTCGGCGTCGACATGAAGCCGCTGGGCGACGTCTTCATCAAGATGATCAAGATGGTCATCGGCCTCGTCATCTTCTGCACCGTCGTCGCCGGCATCAGCGGCATGAGCGACATGAAGAAGATGGGCCGGCTCGGCGGCAAGGCGCTGCTCTACTTCGAGGTGCTCTCGACCCTCGCCCTCGTCATCGGCGTCGTGGTCGGCAACCTCGTGCGGCCGGGCGCCGGCATGAACGCCGACCCGAGCAAGCTCGATGCGGGGGCGGTCGCCAAATACGCCGGCGCCGCCAAGGAGCATGGCACCGTCGACTTCCTGATGGGCATCGTGCCCAACACGGTCTTCGACGCCCTCACGAAGGGCGAGATCCTGCCCGTCGTGTTCATCGCCGTGCTGTTCGGCTACGTCCTGTCCAAGATGGGCGATGCCGGCCGGCCCCTGCGCGACCTCGTCGACGCCGCCTCGCACTGGATCTTCGGCGTCATCAACGTGCTGATGCGGTTCGCGCCCTTCGGCGCCTTCGGCGCCATGGCCTACACGATCGGCAAGTTCGGTCTCGGCTCGCTCGGGCAGCTCGTCGGCCTGATCGGCACCTTCTACCTGACCGGCGCGATCTTCGTGTTCGGCGTGCTCGGCCTCGTCTCGCTCTGGGCCGGGTTCAGCCTGTTCAAGCTGCTGCGCTACCTCAAGGAGGAGCTGCTCATCACCCTCGGCGCCAGCTCGTCGGACGCAGCGCTGCCCTCGCTGATGGAGAAGCTGGAGCATCTCGGCTGCTCGAAATCGGTCGTCGGGCTCGTCGTGCCGACCGGCTACATCTTCAACGCCGACGGCACCTGCATCTACATGACGCTGGCCGCCCTCTTCGTGGCGCAGGCGACCAACATCGATCTCACCCTGACGCAGCAGCTCGCGATCTTCGGCGTGTCCCTGCTGACCTCGAAGGGCGCCTCCGGCATCACGGGAGCCGGCTTCATCGCCCTCGTCGGCACGCTCTCGGTCGTCCCCGCCATCCCGCTCGCCGGCATGGCGCTGATCCTCGGCATCGACCGTTTCATGAGCGAGGGCCGGGCGATCGTGAACATCATCGGCAACGCGGTGGCCGCCGTCGTGATGGCGAAGATCGAGGGCGAGCTCGACATGGACCGGATGCGCGACGTGCTCGCCGGCCGGCTGGTGGAGGAGTACCCGGTCGGCGGCGACGCCGAGGCGGCGCCCCGTAGCGTCTTGGCGGCTCCCGCGACGGCCTGACGCCCGAAACTTCCGAGGCGCGGCCCGCGCGGCTGCGCCTCCCCCCCCTGCAGGACGTGAGACGATGTCGCCCCGCACCCTCTACGACAAGCTGATCGACAGCCACACGGTCACCCGCCTCGACGATCGCGCCGGTCCGGGCGCCGAGGTGCTGCTCTACATCGATCGCACCATCCTCAACGAGTATACCAGCCCGCAGGCCTTCAGCGGGCTCCGCGAGGCCAAGCGCCCCGTCTGGCGGCCGGACGCGTCACTGATGGTCGTCGACCACGTCAACCCGACAGCGCCGAACCGGAACGCCGAGATGCCGGATGCGGGCGGCGCCAACCAAGTGCGCTACTTCGGCGAGAACAGTCGCGACTTCGGCATCGAGCTTTTGGACGTGCTGCACCCGCTGCAGGGCATCGAGCACGTCGTCGCGCCCGAACTCGGCTTCATCCTGCCCGGCATGATCGTGGCCGCGGGCGACAGCCACACCACCACCTACGGCGCGCTCGGCGCCCTCGGCTTCGGCATCGGCACCTCGGACATCGAGCACTACCTCGCCACCCAGACGCTCCGGTACCGCCGCATGCGCACCCTGCGCGTGACCCTCGACGGCACGCTGCCGCCGGGCGTGACGGCGAAGGATCTGGTGATGGCCCTGATCGCCAGGATCGGCGCCGCCGGCGCGACGGGCTACGCGGTGGAGTTCGCCGGCGACGGCCTCGCCGCCCTCCCGGTCGAGGGCCGGATGACCATCTGCAACATGGCTGTCGAAGCGGGTGCGCGCGGCGTCATCATGGCACCCGACCAAGCGGTGCTCGACTACGTCGCCGACAAGCCGCGGGCACCGAAGGGCGGTCTCTGGGACGAAGCGGTCCGGTTCTGGTCGACCCTGCGCACCGATCCCGATGCCGTGTTCGACCGTGAAGTGCACCTGGATGCGGCCGAGATCGAGCCTCTCGTGACCTGGGGCATCAGCCCCGACCAGGCCGTGCCGATCGGCGGCCGGGTCCCCGATCCGTCGTCCGAGCCCGATGCGGCCCGGCGAAGGGACATGCAGCGCGCGCTCGCCTACATGGATCTGGCGCCCGGGACCGCGCTTGCGGAGGTGCCGATCCAGCGCGCCTTCATCGGCTCCTGCACCAACGCCCGGCTCTCCGACCTGCGCGAGGCGGCCAAGGTGGTGCGTGGCCGGCACGTCGCCGCGGGCGTCCGCGGCATGGTGGTGCCCGGCTCCTCCAGCGTGCGGCGCGCCGCCGAGGCCGAGGGCCTGGACCGCGTGTTCATCGAGGCCGGCTTCGAGTGGCGCCAGTCCGGCTGCTCGCTGTGCCTCGCCATGAACGACGACGTCCTGGAGCCGGGCGAGCGCTGCGCGTCGAGCACGAACCGCAACTTCGAGGGCCGCCAGGGCGCCGGCGGCCGCACCCACCTGATGAGCCCCGCGATGGTCGCGGCGGCGGCGATCGCCGGGCGCCTGACCGACGTTCGCCGCCTCGCCCGGGAGAACTGAGCCATGCAGCCCTTCGAGACCGTCACCGGCCCGGCCCTGCCCCTCCCGGCCGCCAACGTCGACACCGACGTGATAATGCCCAAGCAATTCCTGAAAGGCATCGACCGCAGCGGGCTCGCCCGGGGGGCGCTCCACGACCTGCGCTTCGACGCGCAGGGCACGCCGCGCACCGATTTCGCGCTCAACCGACCGGAATGGGCGGAGGCGCGCTTCCTCGTGGTCGGCCCGAATTTCGGCTGCGGCTCTTCGCGCGAGCACGCCGTCTGGGGCCTGCTACAGCTCGGCATCCGCGCCATCATCGGCACGAGCTTCGCCGGCATCTTCGCCGACAACGCCGCCAACAACGGGCTCCTCCTGGTCAGCCTCGACCCCGAGCCGGTGAGCGTCCTCACGGCCCTGGCCGCCGATCCGGAGCGGAACCGCCTCACCATCGACCTGCCGGGACAGGCCATCCTCGCGGCGGATGCCACGCGCGTGGACTTCGAGATCCCGGCGACGCGCAAGGACGCCCTCATCCGTGGGCTCGACGCCATCGGGACGACGCTCGACCAAGCCGCCGCGATTCGCGCCTTCGAGGAGCGGTACCACGCCGCCCACCCCTGGCTCGTGCGCTGAGGAGCGGTTCATGGCGACGATGGACCCGTTCCTCTCGGGCTTCGAGCTCCGCGACATCGACGCCGGCGCGGTCGGCATCCGCGCCGCGATCGGCGGCTCGGGCCCACCCCTGCTGCTTCTGCACGGACACCCGCAGACCCACGCGACTTGGCACGCGGTCGCCCCCCGTTTGGCCGAGCGGTTCAGCGTGGTGGCCATGGACCTGCGCGGCTACGGCGATTCCGACAAGCCCGGGGGAGGCGAGGGGCACGCCAATTATTCGAAGCGTGCCATGGCAGCCGACGCGGTCGCCGTGATGCGCAGACTCGGGCACGAGCGCTTCGCCGTCGTCGGGCACGATCGCGGCGGGCGTGTCGCCCATCGCATGACCCTCGACCATCCCGCGGCCGTGACGCGCCTCGCCGTGTTCGACATCGCGCCGACCGCCACCATGTACGCGCGCACCGACAGGGCCTTCGCGACGGCCTATTTCTGGTGGTTCTTTCTGATCCAGCCCGAGCCGCTACCGGAGCGCCTGATCGGCGCCGACCCGGAATTCTTCCTGCGAACGCATATCGAGGGGCAGTCGAAGACGCCCGGCGTGCCGGGACCCGGCCTCTTCGCCGAATATCTGCGGGTCTACCGCGATCCGGCGACACGCCACGCCATCTGCGAGGATTACCGGGCCGCGGCCACCATCGACCTGGAGCATGACGCCGCCGATGCGGACCGCCAGGTCGAGGTCCCGCTCCTGGCGCTCTGGGGCGCGAAGGGCACGGTCGGCCGAACCTACGACGTGTTGGCGACGTGGCGTGAGAAGGCCACCGATGTGCGCGGTCACGCCCTCGATTGCGGCCATACCCTGCAGGAGGAGCGCCCGGACCTCGTTCTCGCCGCCCTCGGCGACTTTCTCTGCTGAGCGCGACCCGATCCGGCCTGCATCGCGGCAAGCCGTTCTCAACCGGTCCGTCGCGGCCTGCGAGATGCGAACGCTGCGATCACCGCAGGGTGATGCCGGACGTCGGCGCGACGAACGGGTCCTCCGCAGGCGCACCGTCCCATGATGGCGGGTGTCGGCTCCAGTCGCTCACTGGGGCAGTCGCGGCAGAGGTGTGCCGTCCTTCGGCAAGCCGTACCGCGCCGTATTCAGCTCCATCGCGAGGAGCGTGTAGTAGCCGCAGATCGCGGCCAGATCGACGATCCCCGGCTTGCCGAACCGCTCCTCGGCCCTGGCGAAGGTCGCGTCCGAGACCGCCTTGTTGACCTGCAACTCACTGACGAAGTCGTAGACCAAGCTCTCGTCCGCGCTCATGTCCTCCGGCCGCCGCCCATCGCGGATCGCCGCGATGATTTCCGGCCTGATCCCGACCTTCTGCGCGATCGGCGCGTGGACATACCATTCGTAATCCTGCGTCCAGTGTCGTGCGACGACCAGGATCGCGAGCTCCGAGAGGGTGGTGCCGATCCTGGGCTTGTAGCGGAGGTAGTCGCCCATCGAGCGGGCCAGCGTCATCACGTCGGGCGAGTGCATCAGCGGCTCGAACGGACCGAAGACCGGCGTCTTGCGGGCCGCCTCGAAAGCCGAGGCGGCCTGTTGCTGCTCGGCGGTGTACTGGCTCGGCGGAATGGTCGGCAGCCGGTCCTCACTGCGGGCCGTGAGCGGCGACAGAACCAGGGCCACCGCGATTGGAAGGCGCTTCATGAGTCGAACTCCCCCTGCAAGGGTGGTGTCGCTCCAAAGCCTCGAGAGATCAATGAGGTGCCGGTGATCGATGATCGGCGAGGGACACCGCAAGCCGTTCGCCCGTCGGCACGAGACCGCGACAGCGGGTCTGTCCGAGGCCGTCAACGGCAGGGCGAACGCTGCACGCACCGCAAAAACCCTCACGGTGTTTTCTAAACCCATCGCCGAGGTTCGGCCCGGAATCGCGGGGTCGGCCGCCTTGGCATCAGCCTGGATCATGCCCGGGTCGCGCCGGCCTTCGGCGCCCCGAGCGCGCGTCTCGCCGACGGCTCGAATTTCGCTCCGTCGTTCAGATGGAACCTCGCGCCACGCTCGTCCCATTGCGGACGAAATTCCCGCGGCAGGTCCCGCGCGCTTGCATCTGCCTCGCCCGCGGTTGCTGATCCCCTTGATGAAAGGGCCTGCACGGCCAGGCATCATCGGGCAGGGCACCGCGTCCGTGGATTGGCAGCCGAAGATCGAGCAGCACGGTTCAGCGGAGCGAGGACGAGCCTGGCTCGCCAGGGTCTGGCGTTGGTATATGCGCCTCCTGCACGCCGCCTTCGCGACCTTGGTCGGCGCCATCGTGCTCGTCCTCGGCGTCCTGTTCGTGAATTACGTCGTCCTGTCGACGCCGAAGGCGCGAGCCTACCGCGATCTCGACCCCGCGACCCCCGAATGCAGCGACGGGCTCGCCCGAGGCTGGACCGTCCTGGCGGATACCGGGCGCCGCCAGCGCACCGGAACCACCCCGGTCGATGACGGCGGGTGGATCGATGCCAGCAACGACGAGAACGCCGCCGTCGCGGGCGATCCCCGCTGGCGCACGCGCTTCCGCTGCGCCCTGCAACGCCACGTCGTGACCGCCGAGCGCCCGGACGGCAAGCCGCTCGACTACACGCTGGGCTTCCTGGAGTTCCAGGAAGACGGTGAGCCCTATGCCCTTGTGTCCCGCAGCGGCGGCAGTGACGTGGCCAACACCAGCGCGATGCTGCGCCACGCGATGGAGAGCCAGATGCGCGCGAGCGGCAAGGCCGCCTCCGGTATCAGGCCGGTGATCACGCAGCTCGACGCGCTCAAGCAGCACCTCTCGACCGGATCGAATTACGTCCTCGTCTTCGTCCACGGCTGGCGCCACGATGCCCGCATCGGCGACGGCAACGTCGCCGACCTGCGCCTCTACGCGGCTCACGTCGCCCGCTTCCTGCAGCAGCGCTGCCCCACCGACCCGAAGGCGTGCGAGACCAAGGTCACGGCCATCTACGTCGGCTGGCGCGGCGCACGGGTCGACGAACAGGGCCTGAGGGATCTGCTGGGCGACGCGGTCGGAGGCTTCTTCGGCAGCGTCTCGGCGGCCGCCACCCTGTTCGATCGTAAACCGGTCAGCGAAGCCGTCGCGCCCGCGGCGATCTCGGCCCTGCGCTCCATCGAATCGGTCCTGGTTGCACCCCGGTCGGATGGCAGCCAGCGCAACAACCGGATGATCGTGGCCGGGCACAGTCTCGGCGGCAACATGCTCGCCACCGGCCTCAAGGACGACGTGCTGAAAGCGGTGCGCCGCCACGCCTTCGGCAGGACGCTGCCGCCGGTCCTCGGCAACCTCGTCGTCCTGATCAACCCAGCCTCCGAGGCGAGCAAGTGGACGGCGATTCAGCGCGCGGTCTGGGAGCGCGTCGCCCTCCGCGCCGACGAGCACACACCGGTCGACGAGGTCGTTCGCGACACCGGCTTCTTCCCGCCCGAGCAGCGCCCCGTGCTGATCTCGGTGACGGCCGCGCTCGCCTTTCCGGCCGGTGGATTGCGGCCGGGCGACTGTGCCTGGATCGGCCTCGACATCGACGACGGGTTCCAAGTCGCGCGCCAGCGCATCCGGCAGAGGCTCGCGAGCACAGACGCCATGTTCCATTCCGGCGTCGACTACGATTGGGCGACGCACGACCTGTTTCCGACCTTCAAGCTCGATTTTCGCCCCGCGGCCCGCTTCCTCGATCGCGTCGCGGCCCGGTACGAGGGCCGCCAGCCGCGCGGGATGACCTGCATGCCGCCGAGGCATGCCGCCGCTCTCGATGCATTCCTGACGCTGCCGCTGCGCGCGCTGTCGGCGATCGCCGAGACCTTCCCGTTCCAAGTCAGCCTCCGGGAAGAGTCGCGTACGATCGGCAACCTCGATCCGCCGCGCCCGGCGGCCGGCGTCCTCGCGGACACGCAGCCCTCGGCGGCGCCGTTCGGCACCACGCACGAAATGCTGGGCCTGCACGACACGGGCCGGGAGCGCCATCACGCCTACGCGACGTTGGCCGACGCGCCGATCGACTGCCCGCGTTCGGATGGCTGGCTCACCCGGGCGCGGATGCGCAGGCAGGACCGCTTCACGCAGTTCTGGGACAGCGAGGATCTGGCCGCCGATCCCGCGGGACCGGGCCTCGGCAGGCCGGCGGCACGCTTCGTTCACGGACTCCACCTGAGCGGCATCGCGCCGATCACGCTCGCCAACGATCCGTTCTGGAACCTGCGCGCCTTTGACAATGCGCTCTCGCGCCACGACGGCTACCGTCTCACGTCCTTCATCTGCGCCATGAACCAGCTCGTGATGGATGACATCACGGAGTCCACTCCGCAGATGATCGACACGATGGGACCTCTTGGCGGTCACGGCTTCAACGTGAAGCCATGACGTGTCGTCGATATCGGCTCCGGGCCGCATCGACGGCCGCGGCAGGGCCTGGCGCGCCTCACCTTGCTCGTTGCAGCCCGCCGGTCGCCTGATCGGCCGACCCATTCCCGTCAGGACGGCGGCTTCTCACTGGGTCAGCATGAGCTTGCCGGAGAGGGGGCCGACGCCCTTCGGCACGGGAACGCTCGTGGCGTCGTAGTTCGCGTTGAGATAGAGGTTCGGCCCTTCGTAGAGATTGACCTGCTGGGCGACGATGACGGTATAGGCGGACTGATCCGCGACCGGCCGGCTCGCGTCGATCACCAGCCGTCCGGCCGGCAGGTAGATCGTGCCGAGCATCGTCCGCGCGTTGTCGCTGATGATGCGGTAGGTCCGCAGGGGCTTGGTCAGCCCCAGCGGCGGCGGCGTCGGCGGGATCGAGTTGCCCGCGATGAGGTCGATCACATCGAGAAGCGGATCGAGCGGTGAGTTGACCGACCGCTGCTCCGACATCAGCAGACCCGCCATCACACCCGTGGTCGGTGCCGCGAGGCTGATGGTGGTCTTCTTGTCGAAGAGCAGGCCGCCCTTGTCGCCGGTGAAGAAGAAGCCGACGTCCACGCCCGACAGGGTGGCGTTGTCCTTCACGATCAGCGGTCCGTTCTTCATGACGTAGATGCCGGCCTTCAGCGTCGCGACCGCCGAGCCGGCGATCTGCAGGCCGCCGCAATAGGTGCCCGGCTCCAGGGTGAAGGTCGTGTCGACCTTGTTCTCGCCGAGGCGGAGCTTGCCGTCCTTGCGCGCGGAGGCGGGCAATTGCACGCAGTCGCCGAGGCTGGGCTGGCCGGTGTTCTTGAGCGGATCCTCGATGGCAGGACAGTCGGTCTGCGGGTTGGGCGCGAAATTGGCCTTCGCTCCGTCGAAGCCGCCGGCCGAGCAGATGATGTCGGCGCGGGCGAGGGCGTTGTCCTTGCCGACCATCCCCTTGCTGCTCTTGGAGTTCGAGTACAGCGAGCAGCTGTTGGCCGTGACCTGGGCATTCTTCTGCAGATTGAAGGCCCCCGGCGCGCCGGGATCGAGCGCCAGCATGCACAGCCTCATGCGGCCGACCACGTTGGCGCGCGCTTGCGCCGCAACGGTGGTGGTTCGGATACCCACGAAGGCGCCGAAGGCGAGCCCGATCGTCTCCTCGGCCCGCGCGAAGACGCTGGTCTTGTCGTCGGCGACCGTGACATTGACCGTCAACGGCTGACTTGCGGAGGCCTGGGCGGCGTCGCGGATGGTCTGCTCGGTGAGGCCAGCGATGCTGGCGGGGTTCGAGGCTGCGAGCTTCAGGGCATTGCCGCCGGCCAGCGTTCCGGCATCGACGGCGGCCTGCAATTGACCGCGGCGGTGAAGGAGGCGGGCATAGTCTGCGGCGCCCCCCGCGACGCCGATCAGCACCGCGGCGCAGAGCCCGAAAATGACGGCCACGGAGCCGTGACGATCCCGGCCGAACCGGTGCGCGGGCCGCTCCGAGCAGGCGAGGTGCCGATGAGCGTGCCGTCCACGCCGAAGCCACATGGTGCGCTCTCGTTTCAACTTCCGCGCAAGAGGTACTTTGGAACCCGTCTCAGGCGAGTTAATGCGGGCTCAAGGTCCGTCGGCGGCACCAGGGGCGCGCCCGACGGGCCGGGCGGGGGATTGCCGGGCCCCGAACAGGTGACTGCGCAGCTTCGTCTCCGACGGGAACACCTCCCGGCGTCGCGCGAGGCTGGCCCATGTCGAATGCCGTCCATCGCCTGGAAATTCCGACGATGGGTCGGTCGCAAAGCCCTCATTCGATCACCTGATCGGCACTGATCATCAGCGATGGCGGAAGAGACACGCCGAGCTCGATTGCCGCCTGCAGATTGATGAAGAGCTCGACCTTCGTGACGAGCTGGACCGGCAGGTCGGCGGGCTTCTCACCCTTGAGGATCCGCCCGACATACACGCCGGCATTGCGATGTGACTGCGTGAAGTCGCCGCCATAGCTCATCAAGCCGCCGGCGAGGGGAAAATCCCGGGATTGCGTGATCGCGGGGATCCGGTGCCTCAGGGCCAGACGCGCCAATGCTTGACTGCGGTTGGCGAAGTAGGGGTCGGAGGTAAACACGAGACCACCCACCTCCTGCCGTGGAAGGTGCGTGAACACGGCGCCGAGTTCGCCCTCGTTGCTCGCCTGCAGCTTCCGGATTCCCACGCCGATCGTGTCCGCGGCGACTTGGAGACTGCGCAGCTGGGACGTTGCGGTCGGGCTGGTGGCGTTGGCGACGACTCCGAGGGTGCCGACGCCCGGCAGAACCTCATGCAGGAACTCCAGGCGCTTGCGCGAGACTTCGACGCTGAGACTCGACACGCCGGTCAGATTGCCGCCCGGCCGCGACAGGCTGTCGACGACGCCGAGCGCGACCGGGTCGCCGCCCATCTCGAACACGATCGGAAGCACCGTCGTCGCGGATTTCGCAGCAAGGGCGACAGGGGCGCCACCGGGTGCCGCCAGAACCGAGACCGGCAACCGAACGAGCTCCTCCGCGAGCGCCGACAGGCGGTCGTAATGCCCGTCGGCCCATCGAAACGCGATCGCCACATTGCGGCCCTCGCTGAATCCGGCCTCGGCCAGCCCTTCGCGAAACGCCGCGAGGCGGCTGGTATAGGTCTCGGGAGATTCGAGACCCAGATATCCCACAACCGGCATCGTCGGCTGGCGCGCCCGGGCCGGGAGAGCACCGGCTGCTCCGAGCAGGAGGATGAACGCACGCCGCCTCATGGGATCCCCATCGTCCGATCAGGATCTCGACCTCGAGCGAGCCTCGGGGCGCGCGCGCCCGACCGACCCACGGCCGGCGATGGCGATGCCCGTCGCGCCCCGTCCCATCCGTGCATCCGCGGCGTCGCTGCGCGGCGTCTGGCCACCATTCCGATCCGGCAATGCCGGCATCCGGGTTCGACGGCCTCGTACGCGCCGTGCAGGACACTCCAGCCGATGCCGAGCCGTCCCGTTCACCTCGCACCCTTTCCGGTGCCCGTCTGCAGGAATAGATCGCGCGCTTCCCGACAAAGGTTCGTCCGCGGACCCTGCACTGACCCGGTTGTCCGCCCGTGGCATAGTGAATTCCCGGTTCCAGGCCGCGGAGAGGCGATCCCATGGGGCGGTGTGCCATTCTCGTCCGGGGAGGCGTGTGCGCCACGCACATTCTCGGCAGCGGGGGGCCGACCGCTCGTCGCCGATCATGATGGGCGCTCCAGCCCGCGCCGGCGATCACCACCTTCGTGGGTCTCTCCTGCGCAAATACTTCCTCGCCTTGTTCGCGGCCGCGGTGGTGCCGCTCCTCGGCAGCGGCGCCACGGAGGCTTGGTTCGGCTATCAGGACCAGCGTGAACGACTGGACGAGTTGCTGGGCGTCGAGGCGCGCAGCGCCGGATCCCGCATCCAGAGCTTCATCGACGGCATCCGGGACCAGCTCGGTTGGATGGTGCAGCTGCCTTGGGAAGCGGGTGCCGAGGACAGGCAACGGTTGGATGCCCTGCGGCTCATGCGCCAAGTGCCGGCCATCGTCAGCCTCACGCTCGTCGACGGGGCGGGCAAGGAGCGGCTGAGCATCTCGCGCGTCGGCCTCAATCAGATGGGCAGCCTCGTGGACCGGTCCGCCGATCCCGCATACGCCGGAACCCGCATGGGCCGCGTCTGGTACGGGCCGGTGACGTACTTCCGCAATTCGGAGCCCGTCATGCGGATCGCGGTCGCCGGCAACCGCGCGATCGTCGGCATCGCGATCGCCGAGATCAACCTCAAGCTGATCTGGGACGTGATTTCGAGCATCCATGTGGGGGGCACCGGCCACGCCTTCGTGCTGGACGCGGAAGGTCGGCTCATCGCGCATCCCGACATCAGCCTCGTTCTCCGCGGCGGAGACGCGGCCGCCGCGCGCCCGCTGCGGATGCTCCGCGATGCGATCCGGGCGGAGGGTGGATCGGCGATCGGCCGTGACATCTCGGGCGCGTCGCTGATCGCTGCCATGGCGGTGGTTCCGGGCGTCGACTGGACCGTCATCGTGCATCAGCCCCTGCGCGAAGCGTTCGGCCCGATCGACACAGCACTCCGGCGAACAGGCGCCCTGCTCCTTCTCGGCAGCGCGTTCGCGGGCATCCTCGCCTTCTGGCTGGCGCGTCGGATGACAGGTCCGATCCGGCAGCTCGAAGACGGCACGGAGCGGATCGGCGCAGGCCATTTCGAGCATCGCATCGCCGTCTCCTCGGCGGACGAGCTCGGCCGGCTGGCGCAGCGCTTCAACGCCATGGCCGGCGAGCTCGCCCTCTCGCAGGAGCGGCAGGAGCGCATCGCCCGCCTTCGACGCTTCCTCGCCCCACAGGTCGCCGAGCTCGTCGACCGAACCGGAGACGACAGCGTCCTCGAAGGGCGGCGGGTGGAAGTCGCGGTGATCTTCTGCGACCTGCGCGGGTTCACGCCGTTCTCGGCAAAGGCGGCCCCCGAGGAGGTCATCCACGTGCTCGCCACGTATTTCGAGGCGCTGGGCCGCGTGATCACCGAGCACGGCGCCACCCTCACGCAATTCACCGGGGACGGGCTGATGGTCCTCGTCAATGCGCCCGTGGCCTGCCCGGAGCCCAGCCTCACGGCGATGAGGCTGGCGATCGCCATGCAGGACGCCGTTCAGCCTCTCGTCGTGGAATGGCGCCGCCGAGACTACGCGATCGGCTTCGGGGTCGGCGCGACGATGGGACCAGCGACCGTCGGGCAGATCGGGTACGAGAACCGGCTCGACTACACGGCGATCGGGCCCGTGGTGAATCTGGCCGCACGCCTCTGCGCGGCCGCGGAGGACGCGCAGATCCTGATCGATGCGGCGCTGGCCGGCCGGATCCAGGACCGGATCGAGACGATCCCCCTCGGGTCGCGGGTTCTCAAGGGATTCGACGCCGGAATCGAGATCTACAGCCTCGTTCGGCGTACCCCGGTCGCCGCCGGATAGCGCTGTTTGCCGGTCGCGCGGTAGGAATCGGCAGGTTGCGCGGAGCCTCTCGTCGCGATGCTGGCGGACCGAGCGTTCCGGACCCCGACCGCGACGCCTCCTGCCCTACGGCTCGACCCCGGGGCCCCCCGAACGTCGTCGGTTCTGTCCAGGACCGGGTGGGCAGCCGATCCCGGTTGCGGATGCGCCGCCGTACGATCCAGCGACACGTTCCCCGACACGGCGAGATCCTAGCGCCGCAGGCGGGCGTGACGCTCGTCCAGTTCGTAGCGGCAGAGGCCGATGTCTTCGAGCATCCGATCATCGAGAGCCGCGAGCTCGTGATCTGCCTTCCGCCGCTCGCACCACAGGCGAAAGCTGCGCGTGATGGCTGTGAGCATCGTGTGATCTCCGCACCAGGGGCCGGCGAGATGCCCGAGGGATGCGAAGAGATCTGTGAGGACGATCACAGTCCCGGCGTCCGCTTCCGCGTTGCCGATGATGCGTCGGTACGGCCGCGTCATCGAATGAGGTCGGCGCCCACCTTGCAGATCACCGCGTCCTGATCGCCCGTTCCGCCGCTGCAGCCGAGGGCGCCGATCAGCTTGCCGCCTTCGATCAGCGGGAAGCCGCCCGGCGAGGCGGCGAGCTGCGGGTCGAGCGTTCCGAGATAAGGATGCCCGGTCTCGTAGGCGTTGTAGAAGACCCGGCTCTCCCGGCGCCAGCGGGCGGCGGTGCGCGCCTTGTTCTGCGCGATCGTGACGGAGGCGAGCTGGGCCCCGTCCATCCGGACGAAGTGGACGAGGTCGCCGTGGGTGTCGACCACCGCGATGTTCATCTTCCAATTGCGCTTCAGCGCCTCGGCCTCGGCGGCGGCGAGAACCTGCTTGGCGCGCTCCAGGTTGATCGGAACGCCGTAGGGCACGTCATAGGGCATCTGATCCGGCGTGCCGCCGGCCGGCGGCGGGGTCGCACCGGTCTGCGCCTGGGGGGCGCCTCCGGACATCATAGCGCCCGCCAGCAGCAGGACGAACGCCGCACGCGCCGCAACCCTCATGGTGTTTCCTCCGCCCATCGCTGATGCTCGGCCCGGGATCGTGGCGTCCCGCTTTCCGATATCCCGCACATCCGGCTGCGCGGAGACAGTCTCTTGATACGTGCCGGCCGGAGCGTGCGCGATGTCGGGCCTCCGTTCGCAATGACAAACGAGGCCACCCCTCAATTCCCGCGCGCACAAGTCAATCCGGCCGCGCGGCGACCTGCGACGGACCGAGCATAACGGAGTCCCGTCGCCCGATCCTGAGCCGAAGGGGCATTCCGAGGATCCTGCAAATTGAATGCGTGCGCGGACACCCAGTATACCTCTCCGACTCATCAAATGCTCGACCCGGGAAAGCGCGAACCGTCGAGAGCCAAGTCGCGGGTGTTCGAACGCGAAACGGGAGAGGATAAACCTTGCGATTCGGTACAAGGCTCTCCGAGCGGTGGTTCAACGCCGTTCTCTGGCTCGTGGCATTCGCCTTCGCGGGCTTCCTGATCGGCCTGGGCTCGCTCGTCGTCGGCGATCTGCCCCAGGTGGAGCATCGATACACGCTCGAGCAATTTCTCGATCGGGATCGAGCGAAGGTTTCGGCCGACGCCCTGAAGCAGGTCCGGCAGCAGCAGGACGACAACCGGCGCGCGAGCGAGCAGGCGCAACTGGCCCTCGACGCCGCACGCTCGGCAACGGAGGCGGCGCGCGAAACCTTTGCCAACTGGCTGAAGACGCGCGACGCCACGCAGCGCGTCGATCAGGATCCGGGGCTGATCGCCCGCACGGATCGGCTCGACGCGCTCAAGGCCGCCGAGCGGGCGATCGAGGAGCGGCTGGAGGGCCTGGCGCGATCCGGGCTCGATCTCTCCGAGCGCGAGATTCCGGTCAGGAGTGCCAGCGCGGATCTCTACGCGGCGGCCCAGCAGAGGCTCGACGCGGCCGAGCGCGGGCAGGAACTGCGCGTCTTCGGGTATCGGCTGGCGCTGACCCTGCCGCTGCTGGTGATCGCCGGATGGCTGCTTCTGAAGCGCCGGCAGACGCGCAATTGGCCGTTCATCTGGGGCTTCGCTCTCGCGGCGGCCTTCGCCTTCTTCGTGGAGCTGGTGCCCTACCTGCCGAGTTACGGCGGTTATGTTCAGTACGGCGTGGGCGTCATCGCCACCCTGATCCTGGGTCGTGCGGCGATCAGCGCGCTTCAAGCCTATACAGAGCGGCAGAAGGCGGCGGAGCTCCGACCTGATGAGGAGCGCCGCACCGAGATCGCGACGGATCAGGCGCTGCAACGGCTTGCCAAGAAGGTCTGCCCAGGGTGCGAGCGGCCGGTCGACCTCGCCAATCCAGACGCGAACGTCTGTCCGCATTGCGGGATCGGTCTGTTCGAACATTGTCCGGCCTGCGAGCATCGCAAGAGCACCTTCGAGCGGTTCTGCTACGCCTGCGGCCAGACGAGCGCGGTGCAACCCACGCCCGCGTGAGGGGCGCCTGACGGCGCCGCGCCGGGAGGCGCCGCGTTCCGGCCGCGACGAGAGGCGAGGCTGCGGGATCGAGACCTCGGCGATTCCCCGGTCGGCCTAAGGTTCGACCGCGCGCACCGGCACGTCGAAGCCCTGCCCGCGATGCGGCTCGTCCCGCAACGTGAAATGCCACCACTCGGCCGGATACGGCGCGAATCCCGCCCCGATCATCGCGCCGCGCAGTCGCGCGCGGTTCGCGCGGGCCTCCATCGGGATCTCGGCGCCTTCACCCGAGCGCGGATCGAACAGATCGAAGGGCGTGCCCATGGAGCGCTCCCGTCCCGTACCGCGTTCGACGAGGGTGAGGTCGACGGTCGAGCCGCGCGAGTGGCCGGATCGCTCGGCGATGTAGCCGAGGCGAAACAGGTCGTCTTTGTCGATGTCGGGATAGAACTCCGCCTTTCCGGCCAAGTCCGCCGGATCGTGCGCCCAGCGGACGAAATCGGCGACGGCCCGGCGCGGCCGGTAGCAGTCGAACACCTTCAGCCCGAGCCCGTCCGGCGCCAGAGCGGCCTGGACGCGGGCGAGCGCTGCCGCGGCCCTCGGCGTCAGCAGGCAGAGGGGCGCCTCGTAGCCGTCGATCGGCCGCCCGACGAAGTTGTGGCTGCCCGCGTAGCGGATCTCGGTGACGAGCCCCGGCACGAAGCGCGCCGCGTCCACCAGAACGGGCTCGGCCCGCGCGCCGCCGGCGGCGAGCAGCAACAGGGCGCCCGACGCGGCGTGTCGCAGCCGCTTCTTCGTCGCCGCACGTGCGCGGCGCCGATGACCGGAACGATGTCGATGCGCCACCCTGCTTCCTTCCCGGCTCTCCCGCTCAAGCGCGCCCATGATCCGTTACACCCCGAATCTGGATCGCGGCACTCTCCGGCCGTCGGGACCCCGAAAGGGTGCGCCTCACGCGTCGCAACAGGCTCGGCGGGGAGGGCGGGCGCTCGAACGTGGATCGCGCGGGCGTCGACGCCCGCGCGGTCCACTGGCGAGCGAGGATCGAAAGGTCTGCGCAAAGTTTCGATCGAACCCGCCTCCCGTCAGTCGAGCCCACCGCCCGCCGTGCCGCCCAGGTTCTGTGCGATCGGGTCGCGCTCCGGGAATTCCGCGTTGCCCGACGTGCTGCTCCTTCGGGCGGGAGAGACGGGGGCTGGCGTGCCGGTCGCCCGAAGGCTGCCCGTCCATCTCGGACCGACCGGCCCGGCCGCGTCGTAGCTCGTGAGGAGGCCAGGGCGCGGCGAGGATCGTGGCGCGGCGACGGCGGGCGCTGCGGCGATGGGGAGGATGAGCAGGAAAGCTGTGATCCGGAGCGGCCTGCTCCGAGGGCGCGGGGATCGATTCATGGGCATGGCGTTCTCCTGACGCACGGCCAGCCGCCGGCCGCCCGGCTGGCGGGCCCAGGCGTGCCGGACCGCCGGCCGCCTGGAGCGCGTCTCGACGCTGCGGCGCTGGCACGGATCGAGAGGCTCACGGCCTCTCCAACCGGCCAGACCTCTCCGCCGGCCCCTTTATTCCCGCCCGCGCCGCGCAACGTCGGACCGATGACGGGATGGCCCCGGCGCGAGCGGGGCCCGCGATCGCGACGGATCTCACCGCGTCGGGAATAAACGGCGCGCGCCGAGGATCAGGATCCGCAGGGACACCGGGGTCCCATCTCAGCGGAGCCGGAACGATGCACCATCATCCTGACAGCCCAAGCGCGCCGGGCGCCGTCAGCCGGCGCGGAGCCCTCGAATGCATGACCTGGGCGGGAGCGGGCCTGCTCTGGTCGCTCGCGGGTGGTCTGCCGAGCGCGGTGGGTCTGGGTCGAGCACTGGCAGCGGAGACGGTGGCGGCGCCGTTCACCTTCCTGCAGATCAGCGACAGCCACGTCGGCTTCAACAAGCCGGCCAATCCCGACGCCCTGGGCACGCTGCGCGAGGCGGTGGCCCAGATCCGGGCGCTGCCGGAAAAGCCCGCCTTCATCATCCACACCGGCGACATCAGCCATCTCTCGAAGGATCAGGAGTTCGACGATGCCGACCAGATCCTTCGCGAGACCGGGCTGCCCCTCTTCTTCGTGCCCGGCGAGCACGACCTGCTCGACGACGGGCAGGGACGCGCCTACCGCGACCGCTACGGCAAGGGGACGCGCGGGGCCGGCTGGTACAGCTTCGACCGGCAGGGCGTCCACTTCATCGGCCTCGTCAACGTCGTCGACCTGAGGGCCGGCGGCCTCGGCAATCTCGGGTCCGCTCAGCTCGACTGGCTGGAGCGCGACGTGGCGGGGCTCGCCTCGAGCATGCCCATCGTCGTCTTCGCCCACATTCCCCTCTGGACCGTCTATCCCGAATGGGGTTGGGGCACGCAGGACGGAGCGCGGGTGCTCGCCTGCCTCAAGCGCTTCGGCTCGGTCACGGTCCTCAACGGGCACATTCACCAGATCATCCAGAAGGTGGAGGGCAACGTCGCCTTCCACACCGCCCGCTCGACGGCCTTCCCGCAGCCGGCGCCCGGCACCGCGCCCTCGCCGGGGCCGTTGAAGGTGCCGGCCGGCGAACTGCGCAGGGTGCTCGGGATCGCGAGCGTCCAATTCGTCCGCGGCAGCGAGCCCCTGGCCATCATCGATACGCCGCTCGCCGGGTAAGCCGGCCGCAACCCTCGTCGACCAGGAGCGCCTCATGCCTTCAGCTCAACGCTTGCCGCGCCGTAAGGCCGGATGCGGCATCGCCGCGATCACCCTGCAGATCCTCGCCCTCGCGCCGGTGCCGGGCATTGCGGCGGCCGAACGGACCCGCACCGATCCGGTCGTCATCCGCATCGACAACTTCACCTTCGCCCCGCAGACGCTGACCGTCGCGCCGGGAACGAGCGTGACCTGGGTGAACGGCGACGACATTCCCCACACGGTCGTGGCGCAGAACAAACTCTTCCGTTCGAAGACGCTCGATACGGACGAGCGCTTCACCTTCACCTTCCAAGTGCCGGGCGAGTACGCGTATTTCTGCTCCCTGCACCCGCACATGACCGGCACGGTCGTGGTGAAGGCCTCGACGGACTGATCCGGCCCGGTAGCGAGAGCGGCGAGCGACCGCGGGAGGCGCCTCATGACGGGCAGGCTCATTGTGGCCGGAACGGGCCGGGCGGCGCTTCCCGCCGCCCCCGTCCGCGCCTGGATCGCGGCGATCCTCGTCGATCTCGCGGCCCTGGGCGCGCTGCTCTCGCGGGCGGTCCCGTCCGAGCGCCTGCACCCCGCGGCACCGACCGGGCGCCGAGGCGTTCGCGACGAGCCTGCCGCCTCGGCGCCCTCGCCGGGCTCCGGCACCACGTTCCACGAAATCGTGCTGCCCCACCTCGACGCGGCCTACAACCTCGCCCGCTTCCTGTCCCGGGACGCGGACGCCGCCGACGACATCGTGCAGGACGCCTTTCTGCGCGCCTTCCGGGCCTATGACGGATTCCGGGGCGGCGACCCGCGGGCCTGGCTCCTCGCGATCGTGCGCAACTGCGTGCGGAGCTGGGCCAGCGAGCGGGCCCGGATTCGGGAGATCACGGAGCCGCTCGGGACACCGCAGGCGGAGGAGGGCACGGACGCCGAAGCGCTCGAACTCGCCGATGCCGATCTCGGCACGCCGGAGACCGCGCTCCTCCGCGCCAGCGAGGCCAGCCTGATCCGGCGGCTGATCGAAGCGTTGCCGGAAGCCTTCCGCGAGGTCCTTGTCCTGCGCGAATTCGACGACCTGTCCTATCGCCAGATCGCCGACATCACCGCGACGCCCATCGGCACGGTGATGTCGCGCCTCGCCAGGGCGCGGCAGATGCTGGGCACCGCGTGGCGGCGCCAGTGCTGCGAGGATCGGCCATGACGGGGGGCACGATCGGCCCTGCGGCGAGGACCCGGCCTCGCTGAACGCTCTCCTCGACGGGGAGCTCGACGCGGTCAACAGCCTGCGGTGCGAGGCCCATGTCGCCCGGTGTCCCGCCTGCGCCGCCGAACTCGATCGCCTGCGCGCATTGCGCGAGCGGCTCGCGCGCGAGGGGATCGCTTGGCGCACACCGCCCGCGTTGCGCGCCAGAATCCTCGCCGCCCTCGCGGAAGAGGCCGCGAGCACCGCCCCCGGCGTTCGGGCCGCACCGCCGGCGCGGACGCGAGAACCGAACCGATGGGCCGCGCGCCTGCGCGACGCGGTGGGCCGATGGCGTGCGGTGCCCGCGGGCCTCGCGCTCGCCGCAAGCCTCGCGCTCGCCGTCCTGATCACCCGGCTCGACGAGAGGCCGGATCTGCCGGGTCAGCTTGTGTCCGGGCATGTCCGCTCCCTTCTTGCGAACCATCTGACGGACGTCTTGACCTCCGACCAGCATACGGTGAAGCCATGGTTCTCCGGGAAGACCGACTTCTCGCCCCCGGTCGTGGATCTCGACGACCGGGGCTTCACGCTCGTCGGGGGGCGCCTCGACTACATCGAGAACCGGGTCGTGGCCGCGCTCATCTACAAGCGTCGCCAGCACGTCATCAATCTGTTCATGTGGCCCTCCGAAGGCTCGCGGCCGACCGCCTTTGCCAGAGAGGGCTACAACATCCTCGGCTGGCAGCAGGCCGGGCTCGCGTTCTGGGCCGTATCCGATCTCAACGTGGTCGAGCTCAAGGAATTCCAGGACGATTTCGCCGAACGCGCGCCGCACTGAGATCCGCGCCCGGCCCGAACCCGGGCCGCGATGCCCATCTCCGGTCTCGGCCAGTCGAGACATCGGGCCCGTGAGCTGTGCTATAGCGTGACCCTCGCAAAACCGCGCCCTCATGCTGCTGCCCGCCCGGGGCTCGCCGCAGCGGCGATCAGCGTCATGTGGTTGACCCCGTTCACAGCCTTCCGACGCCTGACGCTCCGCCGAGTCCGGCTCGGCAGCGGGCTCGTCGTGTTCGGCTACGTGCTCACGCACCTCCTCAACCACGCGCTGGGCAACGTGTCGCTGTCGGCCATGGATGCCGGTCTGGATGTCGCCTCGGCGATCTGGCTGAACCCGTTCGGGCTTGTCCTGCTCTACGCGGCCCTGACCGCCCACCTCCTGCTCGGTCTCTACGCGCTCTACGAGCGCCGCTTCTTCCAATGGCGCGCCTCCGAGTTGCTTCAGCTGATTCTGGGACTGGCGGTCCCGCTCCTGCTCATCACCCACGTCGTCGGGACCCGGATCGCCTTCAGCACGGAAGGGCTCGAGAAGGGTTACGCGCAGGAACTCTACGTCTTCTGGGTCGCCTCGCCCGCGAACGGATTGATGCAATCCGCACTCCTCATCGTCGCCTGGGTGCATGGATGCCTCGGGCTGTTCTTCTGGCTCCGGCTGAAGCCGGGATTCGCGACGGCCAGCCCCTGGCTGCTCGCGGGAGCCGTGCTCGTCCCGATCCTCGCACTGCTCGGCTTCGTCCAGGGTGGCCGCAGCATCGCGCTGCTGGCACAGGATCCGTCCTGGAGAGCGGAGGCCCTCGCGCCGATCCACGTGGGTCAGGCAGACCAGATCGCGCGCCTCAGGGCGATCCGCGACGCCTTGCTGACGAGCTACGGATCGGCGATCGCCCTCGTCATCGCCGCGCGCGGCCTGCGGACCCTCCTGGAGGTGCGGCACGGAACGATCCGCATCAGCTACCCCGACGGGCGCGCGGTCAGGGTGCCGCGCGGCACGAACGTTCTGGAAGCGAGCCGGCGTCACAACATCCCGCATGCCAGCGTCTGCGGCGGGCGCGGGCGCTGCTCGACCTGCCGTGTCAGGGTGTTCGACGGAGAGGACGGGCGCGGCCTGCCCGCCCCCTCCAAGGCCGAGCAGGCCGTGCTCGATCGCATCGGCGCGACGCCCGGCATCCGGCTGGCGTGCCAGCTGAACCCGACCCACGATCTCGCCATCACGCCGCTGTTCCCACCGCGACAATTGCCGGCGCGCAGGGCCGAGCCGGCGCAGGCCGGCGAGGAGCGGTTCATCGTCGCCATGTTCGTCGATCTACGGGACTCGACCCGGCTGGCGGAGGAACGCCTTCCCTACGACACGGTGTTCATCATCAACCGCTTCCTCGGGGCTGTCGGCGACGCGGTGCGCGAGGCGGGCGGATCGGTCAACCAATTGCTGGGAGACGGGATGCTCGCGCTGTTCGGCCTGCAGACCGACCCCGAGACGGGGGCGCAGCAGGCCCTGCGGGGCGTGGACCTGATCACCAACCATGTCGCCGGTCTGAACCGGCTGCTCGCCGCCGATCTCGGCCAGACCTTGCGCTACGGCATCGGTCTGCATGCCGGTGCGGCGATCGTCGGTGAGGTGGGGGACCACGCGGATGCCCGGTTCACGGCACTCGGCGACACCGTCAACGTGGCGTCCCGCCTGGAGGGCATGACCAAATCGCTTGGCTGCGTCGCTCTCGTCTCGGAGGCGGTCTATGCGGCGGCGAAGGTCGACGCGCCCTCGCTTCAGGAAGTAGTGCTCCAGGGGCGCTCGGAGTCGCTGATGGTGAGACGGGTCGGGCGCCGTTGAGCGATCCTCGGACGTGCGCCCGCGCAAACCTGCACGACGCCTCCGCCACTCTCGGCTCGCCGGAGATCGTCGCGATGGGCCATCGGACCGGGCGGCCGGCCCGTCGACGCGAGAACCGCACCGGTCCGAGCCGGCGCCCCGACACGGCCGGCATGATCAGCGGACGAAACCGATTGGGCTGCACGGAGCGGCCCGTCCGCCATTGAAGGCGCGGACGGCTGCGCGAGATCTGCTAGGCTGCGGCACGAGCGGTGAGGGGAGGGACCATGCGGCCACGGGCACCACGACCGGATTCCCTGCAGACCGTCACGGTCTTGGAGATCCTCGAGGCTCTCGACGCTCGCCACGGCGAGGCCGGCGTGCCGTTCAAGACCCTCGAGGCGGCCGCCGGCTCCAGGCTCCCATTCCAAGCCTTGAAGGATGCCCTCAACGCCCTGGTCGCCGCGAACGCGGTCGTCCGCGTCAGCGAGAAGCCCGCCCGGCTGCGGATCACGGCGGCCGGACGAGCGCAGCTCGACGGATACCGGTAACATCGGAATGGGCGGACCGCTTTGGTCATGCCTCGACGCTTGAACATTGCGGGGAACAGACCGATACTTCATCGGCTGCTGTTGCGCCGCAATATAAGGCCGAGAAGCACCTGCACGACACTCTGTCCGGGAGGCGTTCGTCATGGGCAGTGCGGAAGAAGCGAGACATCGCGGATCGACGCCCTCGCGGCGCGCGCTCCTGGCCTCATCCGCCGCCTTTGGCGCCGCCGCATGGACCGGCAACCTCCATGCGGAGGTGAGCGCCGAGCGCGGCGCGCTCGCGCGTTCCGATCAGGGCATGGTGACCAGCCCGCACGAACTGGCGAGCCAAGCCGGCCGGGAAATCCTCCAGGCCGGTGGCAACGCCATCGAGGCGGCCATTGCCATCAACGCCACCCTCTGCGTCACCTATCCGCATTTCTGCGGCCTGGGCGGCGACGCCTTCATGATCATCAGCGACCGCAAGGGCAACGGCTTCACGCTGTCCGGCATCGGGCAGGCGGCCGCGAAGCCGCTGGACTATGCCGGGTCGATTCCCGTGCGTGGACCCGGCTCGGCGCTCACCGCGGCGGCGGCGGTCGATACCTGGGACCAGGCCTTCGAATTCAGCCGCAGATCCTGGGGCGGTCGCCAACCCTGGAACGGCCTGTTCAAGCGCGCGATCCAGTACGCAACGGACGGTTTTCCCCTGACGCCCTCGCAACGGTTCTGGTCGAACTTCCGGGCCAAGGAGATCGGCAACTGGCCCGACGTCGTCCGCGTGTTCACCTTCGATGGCCGCATCCCGGAGGTGGGGGAGACTTTCCGTCAGCCCGATCTCGCCCGCACGCTCACCGTCCTCGCCGAGAATGGCGGCCGCGCGTTCTATGAGGGCGACTTGGCCCTGCGCATCGCCCGCGGCCTGCAGCAAGCCGGCTCGCCGCTGACGGCGAACGACCTCGCCCGGTGCCGGGCACGGAACGAGAGCGCGCTGCGCGTTCCCTACCGCGGCGGGGAGCTCGTGAGCTTGCGTCCGCCTACGCAGGGCATCGCCACGCTCGAGATCATGGGAACGCTCGATCGCTTCGACGTAGCCGCCATTCCCGAGGGCAGCGCCGATTATTATCACCTGCTCGTCGAGGCGGTGAAGACGGCGTTCATCGACCGGAACCGGTACGTCGCCGATCCCGACTTCGTCGACGTTCCGGTCAACCGCCTGTTGTCCAAGGCCAACCTCGACGCGCACGCCAGGAGCATCGATCTGCGCAGGGCCGCGCCCTGGCCGTTCGTGTTCAAGCCGGGCGACACGGTCTTCATCGGAGCGATCGACAGGGACGGCAACTGCGTCAGCATGCTGCAGACGGTCTACTTCGACTGGGGCAGCGGCGTCGTGGCGGGCGACACCGGCATCCTCTGGCACAATCGCGGCGCGGCGTTCAGCCTGGATCCGCAGCACATCAACGTCCTGCAGCCCGGGAAGCGTCCGTTCCACACGCTCAATCCCGGGATGTACTTCACCGATGGCCGCCCCAGGCTGCTCTACGGCACGCAGGGTGCCGACGGGCAGCCGCAGACCCTCGCGGCCGTGCTGACGCGCCTGATCGACTACAAGCTGGATCCGCTCACCGCCCTGACCCGCCCGCGGTTCCTCCTCGGCAAGACCTTCTCGGACAGCCGCGACAGCCTGAAGCTCGAACTCGATGCGGGTCAGGACGTCTTCGCAGAGCTCGCCGCACGCGGGCACGAGATCAGTCCCATCCCCGCGCAGAGCCCTCTGGCGGGCCATCCGGGCGCGATCCGCATCGAGAGCGACGGCAGCATCGTCGGCGCACACGATCCGCGGAGCGACGGGCTGGCCCTGGGCCTCTGACGCCGGGCAGCGCGATCACATCGCCCTGCATGTCGCACCAGCACGGGAGAGGTACGATGCCGACGATACGCTGTAGGTGCGGATGTGCGAGCCCCAGCAGACGCACCTTTCTCCAGGGCGTCGGCTCGGTCGGAATGGTTGCGGCCGGCGGGCTCGGCGCGCTCGGCGTCGGGCCGGTCCCGATCTCGGCGCGGGCGCAGGCCGGCAGGGCCGCGGACGGCGAGATCGACCTCCTGGTCCGAAACGTCCGCATCGCCGACGGCAAGCCCCTTGTGGACCTCGCCACCAGCAAGGGGCAGTACGTCGCCGTGCAGCCGAACCTCACGGCCGACGCGGCGCGCGTGATCGACGCCGAAGGCCGAGCCGCGATTCCGGGCCTGCTGGAGCCGCACATCCACCTGGAGAAGGCCCTGCTTGAGCAGCGGATGCCGAACCAGTCCGGCACGTTGGCGGAAGCGATCCGCATCACGGGCAAGCTGAAGGCGCAGCAGGTCCGGGAGGATGTCCTGGATCGCTCCCGACAGGTCCTCGACATGGCGATCCGCAACGGTGTCGTCGCGCTTCGCGCTCAACCGGACGTCGACCCGATCCAGGGGCTGATCGGCGTCGAGACCGGGCTGGCCCTGGCCGAGGAATACAAGACCGCGCTCGATCTCCAGATCGTCGCCTTTCCGCAGGAAGGCATCCTCAAGGCGCCGGGCACCCTGGCGATGATGGAAGAGGCGCTCAACATGGGCGCGAGCGTGGTCGGAGGCTGCCCGTACAACGAGCGCACCTGGGAGGACACGCAGAGCCACATCGACGCGTGCTTCGCGCTGGCCCAGAAGTACGGCCGTCCCGTCGATCTGCACGCGGACTTCGCCGACGACACCTCGGATCGCCGCTTCGCGGCGGCGTCCTACATCGCGCAGAAGGCCATCGACACCGGATATCAGGGCAAGGTCACGCTGGGGCACATGACCAGCCTCGGGGCTTTGCTGCCGGAGCAGGCGAAGCCTGTCATCGACCTCCTCCAGCGGGCCGAGATCAGCATCGTCACCATTCCCGCAACGGATACCTATCTCGGCGGCCGGAAGGATCAGGCCGCCCCGCGCCGTGGCCTGACGCCCGTGGTGGCGCTCCGGAATGCGGGCGTGACCGTGACCTACGCCTCGAACAACATCCGCAACGCCTTCACGCCGTTCGGAAAGGTCGACCCGCTGCAGATCGGCAACATGCTCGCGCATATCGCTCAGCTCGGATCGCCCGACGACCAGGCCTATGTCCTGCGCATGGCGACCCTCAACGCGGCGCGCGCGATGGGCATCGGCGACCGGTACGGGCTCGAGGTCGGCAAGCAGGCCGACATGGTGATCCTCGACACGCCCATGGTTGCCAATGCGCTCCTGGATCTGCCGCCACGGTCGTGGGTCATCAAGAGAGGCAAGGTCACCTTCGAGACACGGCACGAGGAAAAGATCCACCGGTGAGCCTTGCTCGGCCGGCCGAACGTGTCGGCGGCCACAGGGCGAGCGACCGAGGCTGTCCCGGCAGTGCTCGCGGCCGCTCCGCGTCCCGAGGCGAGGCCCGCGCCGTCGCGGCCGCATCGCCGGTGGGCCGAGGCCGGCCTCAGGCGGCCGCGGCAGGCTCGCGCGGTGCCTCCCGGACGGCCTTGAGGCAGGCCTCGACACCGTCCCGCAGCGACGACACGTAGATGTCCGCCCCGAGTTCCCGACCGAGGGCCGCGTCGGTCAGGACGCGCTCCCCCACCGGCCAGAGGCCGACCAGGATCGGGATGCCGGGCCTGCGCTGGCGCAGACGCTCCAGGAGATATCGCAGATGCGCCGGGCTGCCGGTGATGTCGAGGTAGGAGATGCAGATCATCGCCACCCCGGACAGGTCGAGGTCGCGGATGCGCCCGCGGGACACCGCTTCGTGGGGGGTGATGCGCGCGCCGAGCCCGTGCTTGCGCAGAAGCTGCGCCAGGATGGATGAGGCCGCCTCGTCGAGCGGGCCGCGGCCGGCGATGCACAGCACCGGAGCGTCGCCGCGCCAGATCTCGGGACGGTCCTCGACCGGCGGCGCTTGGCCCGGCACGGCCTCGTTCTTCGGGTGCACTTGCTCCGCCAGCGACGGAACCTCGGAATGGCTCCTCGCCCTGGCGTCGGCGGAGGGCTCCGCGTCCGGTCGGCTCTCGAAATCCTCGACGAGACCCTGGCAGGAGGTCTTGATGTTCTCGAGTTGCGCCGGCGTCACCACGCCCCGCGCATAGTCGTTGGCGGCAAGCTGCAGGCCCTTCAACGCGACCTCGTCGTAATAGGACGAGAGGGAGCGCTCCTTCAGCATCGTCTCGCCGAGGTCCCGCGCCTCGTCCGGATCGCCGGCCAGCATCCGCTGGTAGAAATTCTCGACGGGCGTCAGCGGCGGGCGGTCGCCGAGCAGCACGTCGAAGAATTCCAGGCTCTCGACATGGCGGCCGAGCACCACGAGGCAGACCGTGAAGGGCGTGGCCAGGATCAGGCCGATCGGCCCCCAGAGGAAGCCCCAGAACAGGGTCGAGACGATGACGGCGAAGGGCGACAGGCCGGTCGAGTGACCGTACAGCAGCGGCTCGATCACGTGGCCGAACAGCGGCTCGGCGACCAGGAACAGGCCGGCCGTCCAGAGGACCATCGACCAGCCCGGATCGACGGCGGCGGCCAGAGCGAGGGGAAGAGGGCGGCGATGAAGGCGCCGATATAGGGCACGAAGCGCATGAGCGCCGAGAACACGCCCCAGAGGATCGGGCTCGGCACGCCGATGAACCAGAGCCCGAGCCCGATCAGGACGCCGAAGGCGGCGTTCATGCCGAGCTGCGCCAGGAAGTACGTTCCGAGCCTGCTCGCCGCATCGTCCATCGCCACCGTCGTGCGATGCAGGTCGCTCGATCCGAACAGGCGGATCAGGCGATTGCGCAGGTCCTCGCGCTGCATGAGCAGGAAGATCACCACCACGAGCACGATGCCGACCGTGGTCAGCGGCTCGACGATCGGCCCCAGAATGTTGTGGGCGAGCGTGAGGGGCGACGGATCCGGCTCCTGCACCCGCACGAGCTGCGCCTTCGGCGTCTCGCCGCCGGCCGGCGCCGCGGCGGTGGTGCCGGAGGCGGCCGCCTTCTGGGACGCGTCGTGGACCTGATGGTTGATCCGCTGCAGCAGCGCGTTGGCGCGCCCGAGGAAGCCCTCCTGGAGGCCGGCCGCCTTCTTCTGCACCGTGGCCTGATATTGCGGCAGGTTGCCGGCGAGGCTCGCGACCTGGGTTCCGATGACGGCCCCGATGCCGAGGATGACGCTGAGCGCGAGCAGCACCGCCACGATGACGGAGGGCACCCGGCCGAAGCGGATGCGGCGCAGGATGTTGACGACGGGCGCGAGGACGAAGCTCAGGAGGACGGCGAGCACGAGGGGGATGAAGACCTCGCGGCCGAAATAGAGGGCGGCGATGACCACGACGCCGACCGCGAGCGTCAGGAGACCGCGCAGGCCCGGGGTGATCGGGGGCGGCACCTGTGCGGGCTGGCGCGGAGCGGGCGTCGATGTGGCTGCCATCGTGGAATCCGGCTGAGACGGGGGCCGGCCATGCCGGGTCTCCCCTCAACGCGGAGGCCCGCATTTCGGTGACATCTCCGCCCTGCGATCAGCGCGCGGCGCCTCCCACGCCGTCCGGTCGGCGCATGGCACGGTTAAGAGGCCGCGATGAAGAGGTCGCGGTGAGGGGCCGTGCGGGAACAGCCGCAGGCCGATCTCTGTTCACGGCGGGAACGGCCGCAGGCCGATCTCTGTTCACGGGGTGACGTCAGCCCAGGTCCGTCGAGCGCGGGCGGAATCGAGAGAGAACCGCGCATGCAACCAGCGGCCGTGGCAGGACCGGAGCCGACGCCCTTCTGGTCGGCGCTGTTCACGGATCGCCGGATCGCACCGGCCCTCGGCCTCGGCTTCACGTCCGGCATCCCCTTCCTCCTCGTCTACGCGACGCAATCGGCCTGGCTGTCCGATGTCGGGATCTCGCTCGCGACGATCGGGCTCCTGAGCGAGCTGACCCTCGCCTACAAGTTCAAGTTCCTGTGGGCGCCGTTCCTGGACCGGTACGATCCGCCCCTGCTCGGGCGGGTCCTCGGCCGGCGGCGAGGCTGGATCGTGGCCGCGCAGTTCGGCGTCATGGCCGCCCTCGCCGGGATCGCGTTCGGCGATCCGGCGCACTGGCTCGCCTGGACGATCGTGTTCTCGCTGGCGCTCGGGTTCGCCGGCGCCACGCTCGATCTCGTCATCGACGGCTGGCGCATCACCAGCGTGCGCCCCCCCGAGAAGCAGGCCGTGCTGTCTTCCTGGACCGAGATCGGCTGGCGGGTCGGCAACCTCGCAGCCGGGGCGGGCGCCCTGTTCCTCGCCGACCGGATCGGCTGGCGCGGCGCCTATCTCTGCATGGGCGCCCTGATGCTGCCCGGCATGGTCGCGGCCGTGCTGGCGCCCGAGCCGCCGTCGGACAGGCGCCCCGCCCAAAGCGCCCGAGCGGGCCTCGTCGAGACCGTCTGGGCCCCGATCCGGGAACTCCTGGCCCGCCTCGGTCCCACGGCACCGGTCATCCTGCTGCTCGTCGCCGGTTTCCGGATGCCGGGCTACGTCGCGAGCGCGATGGCGGTGCCGCTGTTCAAGCACCAGGGCTTCTCGAACACCGATATCGCGACCGTCACCAAGCTCTTCGGCTTCTGGATCGCGCTCGGCGGCACATTCCTGGCCGGCGCGCTCATCCCGCGCATCGGCATGCTGCCGAGCCTCCTGATCGGCACGGTCGCGGGCTCGGCCTCGCATCTCAGCTTGGCCTACCTCGCGGCGCACGGAGGCGACGGCGGAGCGGCCTTCTGGACCTTCGCGATCACCGTCGGCATCGACGGCTTCGCCTACGCCTTCGCATCGGTCGTGCTGATCACCTACATGTCGACCCTGGCCTCGGCCGAGCACGCGGCGAGCCAGTTCGGGCTGATGACGTCGCTCTGCGCCTTCCCGGGCAGCGTGCTGGCGGGCTTTTCCGGCTTCGTGATCGAGCGGACGGGCTTCACCTGGTTCTTCGTCGGCACGTCCCTGCTCGGGCTGCCGGTGGCGCTGCTCGCATTCTACGTCTGGGCGAAGGTCGGCATTTCCGACGAGACCGCGCCTCACGCCGTCGCGGGGCATTGAGCGGTTCGGGCCCGAACGAGCGCCCCGCCAGGGTGCAGCCCCCTCTCAGCGGGCGGGACGCGCGCTCCGCTCGCCACCGGGCTGCCCATGCGCCCCGCGATCAGCGCGTCACGAGACTCGCGATCAGCTTGTTGGCCGCATCCGTCAGCCCGGAGAACATGGCGAAATCGGCGCGGTTGACGACGACGAACACGCCGACATCGCGACCGGGGGCGAGGGCGACGTAGCTCATGAACCCCGCGCCGCCGCCGCTCTTGACCAGGAGCATCGGCTCGATGCTCCGTGCCGCCACGGCGACCCAGCCCAGCCCGAGGCCCGCCATCGGCGCCGCCTCGTCGAAGCCGATCGTCGCCTGCATCGCCTGGCGCGGACGGTAGACGGCGTGGCTGAGGGCTAGCGCGGGGTTTCCCGTGTCGAGGTTGTGCCGCAGCCAGCGCGCCATGTCGTTCCCGGTGCTGTACAGGCCTCCGCTTCCGCCGGTCGCCTGCGTGTCGACGCAGGTCGCCGGACCGCCGAGGCCGGAGCCGATCATCAGCCGCCCGCACTGCTCCTGTGTCGGTGCGAACCCGGTATCCGTCATTCCCAGCCGCTCCGTGACCTGGCTGCGCAGCAGATCGGGATAGGAGCGGCCGCCGGCCTTCCCGATGGCATCGGCCAGGAGGTCGAACCCGACATTGGAATAGGAGGCGATGGTGCCGGGCTCCCACGGCAGCTGGTAGCCGGGGAGCCACGTCCAGCGATCGGTGTAGGTCGGCCAAGCCCGCGGGTTCGCGCCGTCGGGCGCGGAACCCATCTCGCGCGGCAGCGCTGCCGAGTGGGTCGCGAGATCGAGCAGCGTGATGGCTCGGTCGTTGAAGACGGGCAACCGCACCTCCGCGAAACGCTGCAGGCGGTCGGTCAGGGCAAGCTTCCTCTCGGCCGCGAGCGAGACCAGGACCTCCGTGGTGAGCACCTTGGTGATGGAGTTCAGCCGCACGAGGCTCGCTCCGTCCGGCTTGATCCCGTTGCCCTTCTCCGTCTCGCCGTAGCCGCGGATCAGCACCTGATCGCCCCGCACGACCACCAGGACCATGCCGGGAGCCCCCGATTCCAGGAACATGACGTCTCCGGTGAGATCGGTCGCGGCCTTGAGAACCGGATCGTCGGCGGCCTCCGAGACCGTCGCGGTCGCGAGCGCGAGGGCGAGAGCGAGGACGGCGAGTCGCATGTCGGGTTCGGGGCTCCGTTCAGAACGGAAGCCTACAGGCTCTCGGCCGAACGACCAGAAGCTCGGCGATAGGCGTGAGATTCCGCACCGAAATCCGGGGCGTTCCCCCTCTAGACAGTGAGGACCGGGTAGACGCGCTCAGCCGAGCGGCAGGCAGCGGGGATCTCCAGATGACGAGCCAGCGCGATGCCACCCTCCCGGCCTTCTGGAGCGCGGACCGGATCGGCAGAGGGTCCGATCTGCGGGACACGCTGATCTGGGCGATGCTCGCCTTCGCGGCGGCACTCGGAATCACCTGGGGCACCACCCTCACGCAGGCGGCGGCGCAGCTGCTCGCCCTGTGATGCCGGCGGGGCTCCGGCCTCGGGGGCGCCCGCGCGTCTCGGCGGCGGGGACGAATCGCCCGGAGCGTCACGGCCCGCACACCGAGCGATCGTTCTCGGAGGCTGTCCCGGTCGTTCGCTCGGGCCGGGCGCGCACGCCCTGATTCGGGGCAGGGGCTGTGGCGACGCGGACGTTCCGCGCGGCCGAGCAGGGCTTCGACCCGTCGATCCGCGCTTTGCTTGCGAACGCACGCCGTTCCGCCGCGCCGCCGATCGCGCCTGCCCCGACAGGACCGGCGACCTGCGAGCCGATGTTGAGCAGGGCCGTGCGGTTCGGTTCGACCAATGCGGTGCGCGGGCAGGCTTGACCCGGCGCAGGTCGACAATCCGTTCGACCCGATGTCACATCGCTTCCTCGAACCTCGTCATGACCGCGGGACCTCACTCGGGGGACAGGTTGATGACCAAGACGATCCCGGTGCTCGCGGGCCTCTTCGGAGCAGGGTTGGCGGCGAACGGCGTCGTGATGCTCGCCGCTCCGGAGGCGTGGTACTTCGCCGTGCCGGGCGTGACCGCGACAGGCCCGTTCAACCAGCACTTCCTGCGCGACATCGGACTGATCTTCGTGTTGCTCGGCTCGGCCGTCGCTTTCGGCGCCGCCCGGCCCGAGACGCGGACGCTCCTCTGGGGCATGGCCGCCCTCTGGCTCTCGGGTCACGCCCTATTCCACGTCTGGGAAGTCGCCGCCGGCCTCTGCGGACCGGAGGTACTTCCGCGCGACTTCCCGGCCGTGACGCTGCCCGCGCTCATCGCGATCGCCCTCAGCCTCTGGTCGGTCCGCCATGTCGATGGCTGACGATCCGACGGACGTCTTCGAGGCGGAGCGAGCGCGGCTCGTCCGGCTGGCCTATCGCATGCTCGGCTCGGTCGGCGAGGCCGAAGACATCGTCCAGGACGCTTGGCTCCGGTGGCGCAGGGTCAACCACACGAGCATCGCCTCGCCCGGTGCCTTCCTGTCCCGCACCGTCACCCGGCTCTGCCTCGACGTCATGAAATCCGCCCGGGCGCGCCGCGAGACGTATGTCGGGACCTGGCTGCCGGAGCCTGTCGACCTGTCGTTCGATCAGGATCCGCAGGACGATCTCACCCTGACCCTGATGCTGGCGCTCGAGCGTCTCTCGCCGTTGGAGCGCGCCGCGTTCCTGCTCCACGACGTGTTCGGCGTTCCCCTCGACGAGGTGGCGGAGACGCTCGAGCGGGAGGCCCCCGCCGTGCGCCAGCTCGCCTCCCGGGCGAGGAAGCATGTCCAGGCCGCGCGCCCCCGCTTCCCCATGGACCCGCGCGACGGCGCGCGGATCGCGAAAGCCTTCTTCGAGGCGTCCTCGACGGGGGATGTGGCGACGCTCCGGACACTCCTGGCCGACGCGGTGGTCGTTCACTCCGACGGCGGCGGCAAGGCGTACGCCTTCCCGCGGCCGATCGTCGGCATCGACCGGGTGATCCGCCTCTACCACGGCATGAAGCGCAAGGCGTGGATCCAGGAGGCGCAGAAGCTCCGGGACCTCTGGATCGACGGGCTGCCGGGCTATTTCAGCCTGGAACCTGGGGGAACCTACCAGACCGTCGCCCTCGAGATCGAGCACGGCCTGATCGTCGGCGTCTATTTCACGCGCAACCCGGACAAGCTGCGCCGGCTCGTCGACCTGTTCGGCGGCGATGCGGCGACGCCGACCGCTCACTGAGCGTCAGCGCCGCGCGATCGCGAGTTCGGTGCGGCAGGCCTGCGAGAACGCGCAGAGCGGGTCGAGCGTGCCGGCATGGCGGATGTCCGCGAAGGCGGCGAGATCCGTGTTCGGCGAGAAGTAGGTCTCACCGATGCGGTGCATGACGCGCTCGGCTTCCTCCAGCGTCCACGGATCGCCGAACAGCCTGATCGTATTGACGATCGCGTAGAGGTTCACGAGCTTGGCGGGATCGTCGAGATCGTTCCGGAAGGCGTCGCCGAACAGCCTCGACGCCTCGCGGATGAACTCGCCGTAGAGCGCCTCCCGGCGCGCGCGGTCCTGCACGCGCTGCGCTGCCTTCTGCTGGGCATGCTGGGTGATCCAGGTCGAGGCGAAGGAGGCCAGCGCGCCGATGGCGGAGCCTGCAAGGGCCGCGAAGGCCGGGATGTAGCCCGCGTCCACCGGCGCGCTCCGCCTCAGGCCGGGCGCTTCGGCTGCGATGCCAGCCAATCCGCGAAGCGCGTGTCGGAGAGCCAGGCACCATCGACGGGGATCAGCGAGCGGTCGTCGATGACGACGCCGAAATAGTCTGCTTCGTCGTCGGCCGCGATCTCCCGCTCGTCCCCGACGCCCCGCAGGTAGCGCCTCACGAGTTCGACGAGGGGCAGGCGCTCCGGACCGGCAACCTCGACCATCGCGTTGAGGGGCTGCCCGAGGGCGGCTTCCGCGACCTTGGCCGCCACGTCGGCCGATGCGATGGGCTGAATCGGCGCGGAGGTCGCGCGGTTGACGCCGCCGGCGGTGGCCGCGGCGGCGATCGCGCCGACGAATTCGAAGAACTGCGTCGCGCGGACGATGGTCCAGGGGATGCCCGCCGCGGCGATCAGCTCTTCCTGAGCGAGCTTCGCCCGGAAATAGCCGCTGTCCAGCAGCCGCTCCGTCCCGACCACCGACAGGGCGACGTGATGCGTGACCCCTGCTGCCGTCTCGGCCGCGGCGAGGTTGTCGCTGGAACGCGTGAAGAACGCCATCGCCGGCTCGCTCTCGAACGAGGGCGCGTTCGCCACGTCGACCACGACGCTGGCGCCCCTCAGCGCGTCCGCCAGCCCCTCGCCGGTCACCGCATCGACGCCGGTCCTGGGCGATGCGGCGAGAACCTCGTGGCCCCGGCCCTTCAAGGCGGCGACGACCTGCGACCCGATCAATCCGGTCCCACCGATGACGACGATCTTCATGGAGCCCTCCGTGCCCTCGTCCCGCTCCGGCCGGAGCGATCATGAAGCAGGACGAGAGAGGGGCCACGCCGTGTGACATCGGCGTCGAGAAACGGACGAACCTCCGGATCGCGGGCAGGATCCGGGCGGGCGACAGTCCCGCGCTCGCATCGCCGCCTTCGCCGGACATCTTTCGTGGCGATGTCACAGTCACGCCCACCCACCTCGTCCTGTTCGCACGGCGCGCATGGTGTCGTCCGGGCAGGCCGGACGCCCGCGCCTCATGAGAGGACTGGACATGACGAACATGGTGATGGGCGAAACGGGGTCGAAGACTGTCACGCCACTGCCCCAGGGGCCGGACGAGCTGGTTCCGTCGCGCTATGCCCTGCGCATCGGCGCGATCGACGTGATGGTGATCAGCGACGGGGTGCTGCCGCTCCCGACCGCGATGCTGGCCCACAACGCGGATCCGGCCGTCCGCGCGGCGTGGCTCGACGACATGTTCCTGCCGCCGGACGCGTTCGACTGGCCGCTGAACGTGGTCGTGCTGCGGAGCGGCGGCCGGACCATCCTCATCGACGCCGGGCTCGGGCTGGACCCGAACCTGGACCTGCCGCGGGCCGGGCAGGTGGTCAGGCGCCTCGACGCCGCCGGCATCGATCTCGCCTCCGTGACCGACGTGGTGCTGACCCACCTCCACATGGACCATATCGGCGGGCTGCTCGTCGACGGCGTGCAGGAGCGGCTGCGACCCGACCTGCGGATCCACGTGGCGGCCGCCGAGGTCGAATTCTGGGAGGCGCCCGATTTCTCCCACACCGCCATGCCGCCGGGCTTCCCCGACGCGCTCCGGTCGGCCGCCAAGCGCTTCGTGGGCACGTACCGCCGGCATCTGCGGACGTTCGACGAGGCGTTCGAGGTGGCGCCGGGCGTCGTCGTCCGCCGTACCGGCGGCCATACGCCGGGGCACAGCGTGGTCCGCCTGGCATCGGGCGGCGACCGGTTGACCTTCGCGGGCGACGCCGTGTTCTCGGTCGGGTTCGAGCAGCCCGACTGGCACAACGGCTTCGAGCACGACCCGGAGGAGGCCGCCCGCGTCCGGATCCGGCTCCTGCGCGAGCTGGCGGCGACCGGCGAGGCGCTGGTGGCCACCCACCTGCCGTTTCCCTCCATCGGCCGGGTGGCGGTCGACGGCGACGTCTTCCGCTTCGTGCCGGCCTTCTGGGATTACTGATCGACCCTCGGGTAGGAACCGACCGGGCGGGCGACATCCCGCCCGCGTCCGCACCGGGGCCGGAGGTCGGCATCCCCGGGCCTGTCCCGCGGAGCCCCGTGTCGCGGTGGTCGTCACTCCGGCGGGCTCGGGCCGGATCGAGCGCCTACCGGCACGGATCGGGTGAGAGGGCGAGTTCGGCCAAGGGCCCGTCGTAGATGGCCGTCTCGCCGATCTCGCCGCCGGCGTGCCGCTTGGTCCAGTCGACGCCCGGGGCCTTCGAGCCCTTCCACGACAGCCCCTTCACCGGCGGTGAGGCGGAGGGCGTGACATCGAAGCGGACCGTGAAGCGCTCGGCTCCGTAGGCGACCTCGACGGCATCCCATTGCTCCTCGCCCGCATGCCGGATCTCCCGGAGGGTCTTGCCGATCAGGTCTCGTCGCGTCATCGGGCGGAGAGACGAGATCGGCCTCGCGTCCAGCACCGTGTAGGTTCTGGGGCATTCCCACTTCGTCTCAGCCGGCGTCGGCCCGCGGGTGTCGAGGAGGTTCCAGGCGAGGGCGGATCCCGCGATCGCGAACAGGCGGACGAAAGGCATCACGGATGCCACCTTGCCGCTGGAGGACCAGCGCCGCGCTCAGGTCGGATCGGATGCTGTGCCCGCCGGAAGGGGCAGGCAATCCTCTGTGCAGTTGCGCGCAGGAGCTTGGCGGACGATCCGCCGCTTCGCGCAGCTCAAGGTGAAGCCGTCCGCGAAGCGTGGGGCAAGACCGCCTATTTCTCGACGAAGGCCTTCTCGATGACGAAGTGCCCGGCCTCGCCGTGGTTGCCCTCCTCGTAGCCGCCCTCAGTCAGGAGCTGGCGCGTGTCGCGGATCATCTCCGGGCTGCCGCACAGCATGAACCGGTCCGCCTCCCGGCTCATCGCCGGCAGGCCCACATCCGCAAACAGCTTGCCCGACACCATCAGGTCGGTGATCCGGCCCCGGTTGCGGAACGGCTCGCGCGTCACGGTGGGATAGTAGACCAGCTGCTGGCTGATCATGTCGCCCAGGAACTCGTGGCGCGGCAGATCCTGCGTGATCGTCTCGCCGTAGGCGAGCTCGGAGACCTGCCGGCAGCCATGCACCAGCACCACGCGCTCGAAGCGCTCGTAGGTCTCCGGGTCCTTGATGATCGACAGGAACGGCGCCAGCCCCGTGCCGGTGCCGAGGAGGTAGAGGTGGCGGCCCGGCAGCAGGTTGTCGAGCACCAGCGTGCCGGTCGGCTTCTTGCCGACCATGATCGGATCGCCGACCTTGAGGTGCTGGAGCTTGCTCGTCAGCGGGCCGTTCGGGACCTTGATGGAGAAGAACTCCAGCTCCTCCTCGTAATTGGCCGAGACCACCGAGTAGGCGCGCAGGAGCGGCCGGCCCTCGACCTCGATGCCGATCATGGTGAACTCGCCGTTGCGGAAGCGGAACGAGGGGTCGCGGGTGGTGCGGAAGGAGAACAGCGTGTCCGTCCAGTGGTGCACCGACAGCACCCGCTCCTCGTTGTGCTTGCTCATGGGTCGATCCTCCGGTTGGCGGTGTCAGGCGGCGGCGGGGTCCTGCGTGCCGAAGGCCTGCGCGAGCTTGCCGACCTGGCCGTCGAAGGCGGCAGCCTCCGGGTCCGGATCGATCTTCTCGCTGATGTTCGGCCACAGGGCGGCATACTTGGCGTTGAGGGCGATCCAGCCTTCGAGCCCCGGCTCGGTGTCGGCCTTGATCGCGTCGGCCGGGCATTCGGGCTCGCAGACGCCGCAATCGATGCACTCGTCGGGGTTGATCACCAGCATCGTCTCGCCGACGTAGAAGCAATCGACGGGGCAGACCTCGACGCAGTCGGTGTACTTGCACCGGATGCAGTTCTCGGTGACGACGTAGGTCATGCGCGTGTCCTGTTGAGAGGTGCCGGCGTCAGAGCACGGCGGCGAGGTCCTGGCCCTCGAGGTTGATGGCAAGGCCCTTCAGCGCCTCGGCGTTCACCTCGCCGCCCATGGCGCGCAGGCTCTCCTCGCGGATGAGCGACATCAGCCCGCGGCGCAGGCCGAGGAATTCCGAGGACAGGGTCATGGCGGGCTGGCGCGGGCGCGGCAGCGGGATCGCGACCTCGGCCTTGATGGTGCCGGGGCGCGCCGTCATCACGTAGATGCGGTCGGAGAGGAAGATCGCCTCGTCGATGTCGTGGGTCACGAACAGCACCGAGATCTTCAGGCGCTGCCACATGTTGGTGAGGATCTGCTGCATGATGAGCCGGGTCTGCGCGTCGAGCGCGCCGAAGGGCTCGTCGAGGAGCAGGATGCGCGGGCCGGTGGCCAGCGCCCGCACGATGCCCACGCGCTGCTTCATGCCTCCGGAGAGCCGGTCGGGATAGTGGTTCTCGAACGGCGTCAGCCCGGCGAGCCCGAGCAGCGTGCGGGCCTGCCGCTGGCGCTCGCCGCGCGGGATGCCCTTCATCTTCAGGCCGAACTCGACGTTCTCGCGAACGGTCTTCCAGGGAAACAGCGAGTATTGCTGGAAGATCATGCCCCGCTCGGCGCTCGGGCCGGAGACGGGCTCGCCGTCGACGCTGACGCGCCCGGCCGTGGGTTTCAGGAAGCCCGCCAGCGCGTTGAGCAGTGTCGACTTCCCGCAGCCCGAAGGTCCGATGATCGAGACGAACTCGCCGGGGCTGACGGTGACGGCGACGTCGGAGACGGCCTCGACCGCGCCCTCCAGGGTCTCGTAGCGCAAGCTGAAGTCGCGGACCTCGATGAGGCCCCGGGCCGGTCCGGCCATGGCAGGCTCCTGACGATGCGGGTGAGTGGGCGGGGCGCTTCGGCTCGCCCCGCCGGGACGGGGACTCAGCGGGCCGCGCTCCAGGGCATGAGGAGGCGGCCGAGGATGCGGATGGCGAAGCTGGAGACGAGGCCGAGCACGCCGATCGTGATCATGCCGAGCGCGATGTCGGCGTACTGGACGAGGGAGTAGGCCTCCCAGGTGAAGTAGCCGATGCCGAACTGGCCGGAGATCATCTCGGCCGCGATCAGCGAGACCCAGGCGACGCCCATCCCGACCGTGAGGCCGGTGAAGATCTGCGGCAGGGAGGCCGGCAGGTAGACCTCGCGGAACAGGGCCCTCTCGCCGGCGCCGAGGCAGCGGGCCGCGCGCGTCAGCACCGGATCGACCGAGGCCATGCCCTGCAGGGTGTTGATCAGGATCGGGAAGAACGAGCCGAGGAAGGTGATGAAGACGATCGAGCCTTCGTTCGTCGGCCAGAGCATGATCGCCATCGGCACCCAGGCGATGGCCGGGATCGGGCGCAGCACCTCGCAGACCGGGAAGGCGATCTCGCGCAGGGTGCGGAAGCGGCCCATCAGCAGCCCGAGCGGGACGGCGACGCCCGCTGCCAGCAGGAAGCCGAACAGGATGCGGCGGCAGCTCATCAGCACGTGGTCGCCGAACATCGGGTTCCTCAGCGCCACGAGCGCCCGCTCCAGCACGGTCTCCGGCGTCGGCACGTTGACGAAGCGGACGTAGAACGTGACGCGGTTGGCGGTCAGGACCTGCCAGGCCGCGACGAAGAGGGCGAGCGAGACGAGCCCGATCAGCACGGCGCGGATCTGGCCGCGGTTGAGCCGCAGCCAGCGGCGGACGAGGCCGTCCCTGAGCGGTGCGGCCTGCCTCGCCGGCTCCGGGCGCAGCGTGACGGGCGCCTCGGCGGCGGCGGAGCGGAGGGCGACGGCTTCCATCGGGCTAGCCTCCCGTAACGGCGGATTTGAGGGCATCCGCGAAGGGAAGGACCTTGCCGCCCCCGGCGCCCGCCGCGGCCTCGGCGTCCTGCTTGAGGAGGTAGGGCGACAGGCCGCCCCTTCCGTCGGTGACGTAGAACGCCTCGCTCGCGAAGAGCTTGATGCCGCGCGCGGTGTCGAAGACGTAGGCGACGTTGATCTCCTCGCCCTTGGCCTTCATCTCGCCGAGGGCGCCGAGGGTGCAGGCGGCGCTGGAATAGGGCTGGATGGCGCCGCCCTTCACCCAGATCTCGCCCGCCTTGCGCGGCTCGGAGATCGGCGTCTTGCAGTAGGTGTCCTCGCCCGAGACCTCGTAATTCGCGGTGCTCGCCCGCTCCCGCTCGTAGTCGAGGCCGCGCTCGGAGAAGACCTTGCGGAGATAGCCGTCGTTGACCCAGGTGCCGACGTCGAACTCCTTGATGCGGTCGAGCTTCTGCAGGACCTTCACGTCCTCGCGGGCCGCCTCCACCAGCGGCGCCTTGATGGTCGGGTCGATCGTCATGATGCCGCCGGGACCGAGGAAGATGTAGACGACCTCCTTGTCGGTCCCGGTCCAGGCGGCGATCTGCTCAGCCGCGCGCTTCGGGTCGGCCTTCACCCAGTCGCGGGCGTCGAGCACGGCCTTGAGGTAGGCCTCGACGATCTCCGGATAGAGCTTGGCGAAATCCGTGCGCACCACGACCCCGTGCCAGGTCGGCAGCTTCGTCTCGACGCCGTCGAAGATCTTGCGGGCGAAGCCCCGGAAGGGCAGCAGCTCGGCGAAGGGCACGAAATCGGCGTGCGCGTCGATCTTCTTCTCCTGGAGGTTCGTCGAGCCGACCTCCGGGCTCTGGCTGACGAGGCGCATCCAGGTCGCCGGATAGCCCTTGTCCTGCAGGGCCTTGAGCACCATCCCGTGGGCGGCCGAGCCGAAGGGCACGCTGACGAGCTTGCCCTTGAGATCCTCGAAGGAGAAGTACTCCGAGTCCTTGTGGACGACGATGCCGTTGCCGGAGCCGTGGAGATTGTAGGCCGCGACCGAGATCAGCTCGGACTGGCTCTCGGGGTTGTTCCGGAAGGTGAAGCCGTTGACGACGAGGGGGTAGTCGCCCATCGCGCCGAACTGGAGCTTGCCGGCCATCATGCCGTTCGTGACCGGCGGGCCGGAGGTGAAGTTCTGCCAGTCGAGCCGGATCGTCATGCCCGCATACTTGCCGGTCGTCGGCAGGTGCTTCTCGAGGAGCTTGAGCTGGCGGATCACGACGCCGACCGTGGCGGTGTTCGTGGTCGTGTCCTGCGTGCCGATCCCGACGGTGAGCGTCGACTGGGCGCGGGCGGGGGCGGCAAGGCCCGCCAGGGCGAGCAGGGCGACCGCCGAGACCGATCCGCATCTGGATAACAACGAGGGCATCGCTTGCTCCACTTCGGCCGGGACGATGTCCGTTCGACATCCGGGGTCATGATCGGGGCCGGCATCCGGTCCGATCAAACGGAGAGAGGATTCGCGGGTCGATTAGTTGCGCAAAAAGCCGGGGTCCCCACGCCCCTGCCGCTTGTTTGGGCGGCACGCTCGCCGATTAGGCGGCCTCCTCGCCGCCGCGCATCCGGGCGAGCAGGTCCGGCCGCAGGATCACGATCTGCGAGCGCCGCGCGACGACGATGCCCTGCGCGGCGAGCCGCTTGAGGCTGATCGTCACCCATTGCCGGGTGGCCCCGACCATGTGGGCGAGGTCCGCGTGGGTGAAGGTCGCGGCGATCACGGTGCCGTCCTCCTCCTCGACGCCGTAGAGGTCGGCGAGGTGCAGGAGCAGGTGGGCGAGGCGCTCGGTGATCGAGCGGGTGCCGAGCATCTGCGCGAGCGCCGAGTAGCACTTGCCCTTGAAGGACAGGCCCTCGATCACGCCGAGGGCGAGCGCCGGGATCTGCGCGACGAGCCCCTGCAGGGCCTTGCCGGGCAGATGCAGCACGGTCGCGTTGCTCGCGGCCATGCCGGACCAGCTATGCACGCCGTTGCCGAACACCTCCGGCCCGCCGACGAAATTGCCGGGATACCAGTAGGCGAGCGTGATCTCGCGGCCGGACGGGGCGGTGTAGAAGACGCGCATGCGGCCGGTCTCGACGAGCCAGATCCCGTCATGCGGGGTGTCCTGGCTGAACAGGGTGGTGCCCCGGTAGAGGACCCGGCGCTGGCCCTTCGCCATGACGAGCGCCAGCTCCGGCTCGGTCAATCCCTGGAGGAGCGGGCGCGGGCCGTTGGGCTGGCGCTCGGTTTCCGTGAGGAGAAGCGCGCTGGCCTGCACCGGGGCGGCCGCGCCGCCGGCCGCGTGCGGGTTCCAGGTTCGCGCTGGGCTCATCTGCATCGCCGGTTCCTCGATTCGCTGCCTGCCGCGGCGCAGCAAACCTTGTACCAGCTCTAATCTGGGCATGTCGCCGGCGGGCTCGCGACGATCGGCGCAACATCTTTTCACGGAACGCGAATTTTGCCCGGACGCTCGTGCGCACTCCGCCCCGGCCGGACGGCGCGGAATCGCGCCCCGCGCAGGACGGTGAGGGCAGGGCCCGTTCGTGGCATGATGCCGAACCGGCATGCCGCTGGCCGTCCCCGGCCGCGGCGTGCCCGAGCCGCACGGGAGAACGCGCACATGGCGGACGAGCTCAACCAGGCCATGCAGGACGGCAAGGCGGCGAAACTCGCCGGCCTGCCCGTCTCGGCCAATCCCTACCGGGCGGGCTCCCAGGACAGCGCGGACTGGCTCGCCGGCTACGTCTTCGACGAGGAGGAGCAGAACGTCGACCGCCCGGAGGCCGACGAAGGCTGACGGCGGGGCCGGGCGGCCGCCGTCGCCCCCCTGGCGGGGGACGCGGGTCAGGCGGCCCGGTTCTGGGCGACGAGTTCGCTCATGGCCTGCTGGAGCGTCACCGCCTGCCCCGCGAGGGCGCGGGCGATGCCCAGCATCTCGCCGGCCGCGCCGCCGGCGACCTCCGCGGCGTGGCTGACGCCGTCGATGCTGCCGGCCACCTGCTGCGTGCCGGCCGCCGCCCGCGCCACGTTGCCCGCAATCTCCTGCGTGGCGGCCCGCTGCTGGTCGATCGCCGCGGCCATGGTCGCCGCCACCCGGTCCATCTCCCCGATCATCGCGGCGATCCGCCCGATCGCCGCGACGGCGCCCTGGGTCGCGCTCTGCATCGCGCCCACCTGCGCGGTGATCTCCTTGGTCGCCATGGCGGTCTGCCCGGCCAGCCCCTTCACCTCGGTGGCCACCACCGCAAAGCCGCGCCCCGCTTCCCCCGCCCGCGCCGCCTCGATCGTGGCGTTCAAGGCCAGCAGGTTCGTCTGGCCCGCGATGCTGGAGATCAGCGCCACCACGTCGCCGATCCGGCCCGCCGAGGCCGACAGGCTCTGTACCGTCGCATCCGTGTCCTGGGCCGTCTGGTTGGCCGTCTGGGCGATGTCCGCGGCCCGCGAGACCTGGGCGGCGACCTCGTTCAGCGAGGCGGAGAGCTGCTCGGCGGCGGCGGCCACGCCGTCGACGTTGGCGGACGCCTCCTGCGAGGCCCCCGCGACGGAATGCGCGAGCTGCGCCGTCTCGCCGGTCGTCGCCACCATCGTCTCGGCCCGGCTGCTCACCGTGCCGGCGCCCGCCGTCACCGCCTCGGTGATCGCCTGGACCTTGTGCTGGAAGGCTTCGAGCTGTGCGAGCGCCGTGCGGCGCTCCTGCGCCTGCACCCGTGCATAGGTCTCCAGCAGAAGCTCGAGATCGAACCAGGCGACCTTCTCGAGGATCGCGGCGAGCGCCTGCCGGTTCGCCGCCTGCCGCAGGGCGAGGTGCCCGCTCAGGCCCGCGCCCAGCGGCCGGTCGAGACCGAGCTCCTTGGCGATGGCGCGCGAGACGGTGAAGTGGCAGACCGCGACCGCGTAGGCCGGCACGCCGCGCCGGCTGAAGGCGGTGGCGAGCCGCTCGGCGGAATCCTGGAACCCCGCCTTGAGCTCGCCGCCCGCCGCCCGCACCCAGTGGGCGACGCGGGCCTCGTGGACGTCGGGCAGCATGAGGGCGCGCTGGATCTCGGGCCAGGCGGCGAACTCGGCGTGAAGCTCGACGAGCAGCTGCGGCAGCCGGGTCCGCGCGAAGGCGGCGTGCTGCTGAAGCTGGGCGATGTCGTCGTCCGAGATGTGGAAGGCGGCGAAGCGATTCTGCTGCTCGATCTCACGCATGGCGATCTGATCCTCGTGGCGTTGAGGAGGGGAATACCGGGTTCGCGGCACGCATGTCGGGCGCTCACCGCCGCGGTGAGACCCCACTGAGGATCCGTCTCACGGCCGGATCCGGCCGCGACCTGCCCGCCGCGCGTGAGATCCCACACTCGCTGGCCGGCGAAGTCAGGACAGTCGCCGGGACGCCGTGAAGAAGTCGCCGCGAAATTGCTCGATCTTGGTTAACGAAAGATGAAATCGCCCGGGAGCAACTGAATATAATCAGGACAATAATGGTCCGGCGCGCCGGCGTCCCTGCTCAGATTTCAACTGTAGGGAATTTGGACGGGGATATAGAATAACTCTTAGTTATGAGCTGGTGCGCAATGGGCCGCGCCCCGGTCCCGTCGCGGGCGGTCAGGCGGCGGCCTGCCGGCGCGTCGACGCGACGCCCCGCAGGCCGCGGCGCGCGGGGCGGTCCAGCCGGGGCCCTGCCTCAATCCTCGCGCCGCGCGCGGCCGCTCTCCGGTCCGGCCTCGGCCATGCCGCCGGGGCGTCCGAGGCCGATCGACTTGGCGAGCTCGGAGCGCTGCGCAGCGTAGCTTGCTGCCACCATCGGGTAGTCGCCCGGCAGGCCGTAGCGCTGGCGATAGCTGTAGGGGTCGAGCCCGTGCGTCGAGAGGTGGCGCTTGAGCGTCTTGTAGGGCTTGCCGTCGATGAACGAGACCAGGGCGTCCGGCGTGATCGACTTGCGAATCTGCGCCGGCGTCGGCTTCTCGACCTCTTCTTCGGCGGGCTGCGGCGCGCCGCCCGCGAGGTTGTTCAGGGCCCCATGCACGCTCGCGATCAATGCAGGGATGTCGCTCGCAGCAACATGATTGTGCGCAATGTAAGCAGAGACGACCTCGGCCGTCATCTCCACTAATGCGTTACGCATCGCGCTCATGTCTCTTCGCACCCTCGTCTTGGCGATTTCAAGAAGGTCTGGCACATGAGCGCTGAAAGTTCATATGTCAACCATGTCGCGGGAACGGGGAGCGGGACCTGTCAGCCGCCGCCGAGATCGGCGCGCGTCGGCGGCGGCTCCCTCGCGCGCCGGGCTCCCGCGGGACATCAACCGGGCGCGCCAGATCCTTGTTATCGCGTGCGGATCGCGGCCGGCCGGAGTTCCCCTCGCCCGCCGCGTGCTCTATGCCTGCTCCGTCATGGGATCGCCTCCGACACCCCCGCTCACGGACCGTCAGTTCGCCCGAATCGCCCGCGCCCTCGCGGAGCCGCGGCGCTACGAGATCCTGAAGCAGGTCGGCCTCACGGGCGGATCGTGCCCCTGCGGCAGCCTGCACGAGAGCCAGAACGTCAGCGCGGCGACCCTCTCCCACCACGTCAAGGAACTCGAGACCGCCGGCCTCATCGAGATCCGGCGCGAGGGCAAGTTCGCCAGCCTGGTGCTGCAGCGTGATATCCTGAGCGCCTATCTGGCCCGGCTGGCGGAGATCTGAGCCGGGCCCTCCGCGTGCCGATTCGCACACGCAACACTTCGATGATCATCTAAATGTCGAAGAGAGGGGCGGCAGGAGACGAGTCATGGCGAGATTGCAGGGCAAGGTGGCGGTGGTCACGGGCGCCTCGAAGGGCATCGGCGCGGAGATCGCGCGGGCGCTGGCGGCCGAAGGGGCTGCCGTCGTCGTGAACTACGCCACGAGCGCGGAGGGCGCGGAGCGCGTCGTTCGCGCGGTCGAGGAGCGGGGAGGGCGGGCCGTCGCGATCCGCGCCGACGTCGCGCGAGCCGCGGAGGTCGAGCACCTGTTCGCGGAGACGAAGCGCGTCTTCGGCCCCGTCGACATCCTCGTGAACAACGCCGGCATCTACCGCTTCGCCCCGATCGAAGCGTTCAGCGAGGAGGAGTACCGCCGGCAGTTCGACACGAACGTGCTCGGGCTCCTCCTCGCGACGCAGCAGGCGGTGGGGCAGTTCGGCCCCGAGGGCGGCAGCGTGATCAATATCGGCTCCGCGGCGACCGCGCTCGCCCCGCCGGCGACCGCCGTCTACACGGCCACGAAGGCGGCGGTGGCCGCGATCACGCAGGTTCTCGCCAAGGAACTCGGGCCGCGCCGGATCCGGGTGAACACGATCTCGCCCGGCGGCGTCGAGACCGAGGGCGTCCACACGCTGGGGCTGATCGGCTCGGACATGGAGCGCGACATGGTGGCGAGGACGCCGCTCGGCCGGATGGGTCAGCCGGAGGACATCGCGGCGCTCGCGGTCTTCCTCGCCTCGCCCGAATCCCGGTGGATCACCGGCGAGGACATCCTGGCCTCGGGCGGCCTCCGCTAGGCGCTGCCGATCCGGGACCGCGGCAGCCCGAACGGGAAGGGGCGCGCCGCGGCGCCGGGCCGGATGGGGGCGCGTCAGGCAGCCCTGGCGCGATCCTGCGGGGCGCGCCCGGTCGAAGCGCCCGGCAGGTCGATGATCTGCATCTGCGCGAGGGCCGGGGCGGGGGCTTGCGCCGTCACTTCGCCAGTCATTTGGGCAGTGGCCTGAGCAGGGTCCCGGGCAGGCGCCTCGGCCGACGCCGCTGTCTCGCCCGAGCCGATGTCGGTCTCCGCCGTCTCGATGCGGGCATGCGCGAACAGGGCCGCGCCGACCTCCGCCCCGGCGGCCTTGATCAGCGCCGCCTCGCCGCAGGTGGCGGCGAGGCGCACACCGAGATGGTGCAGGCGCTCCCGCTCCACGCAATAGGCCGCGATCCGGGCGCGGCCGTATTCCGGCATGTGGGCGACGAGGCGCGCGAAGTCGGTCGCGTCGGCGCGGTAGAGCGCCGCGATCAGCTCGACCGGGATCGGGTATCGCGCGAGCGCCGTGGCTGTCGGTCGGAGCGGTGTGGGTGCCATCGTGATCCGAATCCCCTGCGGATGGGGAAGGATTGGTTCACGATGGTTAACGAAGGGTTGCGGGCCCGCTCGCGGGAAGGCCGCGGGACCGACGGCATCAACCATTCGTTTCCCACCTCCGGCTAGCAAGGGACGGCCCCGCACCCGAAGGACCCGCCGCCATGCGAACCGTTGTCTATGCCGATGGGGGCTGCGACCCCAATCCCGGCCCCGGCGGCTGGGGGGTCGTGATCTCGGCCCCGGACGGAGCCCTCGAACTCTGCGGCGGCGAGGCCGGAACCACCAACAACCGGATGGAGCTGACGGCGGCCATCCGGGCGCTCGAGCATTTCCCCGAGGGCGCTCCGATCGAGATGCGCTGCGACAGCCAGTACGTGATCAAGTCCGTCACCGAGTGGATGCGCGGCTGGAAGGCGAAGGGCTGGCGCACGACCACCGGCGAGGTGAAGAACGTCGACCTGATGAAGCGCCTCGACGAGCTCGCCGGCCGCCGCGACGTGCGCTGGACCTGGGTGCGCGGCCATGCCGGCGACCCGCTGAACGAGCGCGCCGATCGCCTGGCCGCGCAGGGACGCCGCGAGGCGCGCGGCCTGCCGCGGCAAGCCGTCCCGCAAGCCGTCCCGCAAGCCGCCCCGCTCCCGCCGCCCGCGCCGGGTGCCGCGGCGGGCGCGGGCCGCACGGCCCCGGTGCAGATCGAACTCGGGCTCGGGCTCGAGGTGGCGCGCGCTGCCAAGCGGGCCGGCACCACCCCCTCGGCCCTCGTCGAGGAGGCGGTGAGGCTCGTTCTGGCGCTCGGCCCCGAGGAGACAGCCCGATTGCAGGCGCAGTTCACGCCCCGGCCGACCCGCGCGGCCTGAGCGGGCCGGCGCGGGACGACCCTACTGGGCCGGCAGGCGCCCGTCCGGCGTGTACCGGTCGATCGCCTGCGGCAGGTCGCGGGAGAGGCGCGCGAGGAGATCCTCCCGCGACAGCCCGGTCCGCTGCGTGAGCGTGGCCAGCACGTCGGGGCCGATCGCGGTCTCGAGCTGCTGCGGGCTGATCTCCTCGTTCGGGCCGCTATTCACCCAGGATTGGGCCGCGGAGCCGTGCCCGGCCTGCTGGAAGCGCTCCAGCATCTCGCCGAGGCCGCTGTGCAGGAAGCCGCCCGCGCCGCCGGCGCCCGCATGGCCCGCGAGGCTGCCGAGGAGGCCGCCGAGGCCACCAGCCAGGCCGCCGCTCAGGGCGCCGCCGGCGCCGGCACCCGGGCCGGCCTGTCCGCCGGCCGCGCCGGCAGGGGCGGGGTCGGGCTGCCCGCGTCCGCCGAGAAACTCGGCGATCTTGTCCCGGTTCTGGTAGCCGGCCAGGGCGAGGAGGCCCAGGAGGGCCGTCATCGAGGGATATCCGTCACTCATCGTCAACCTCCGGTTGCCGAGCGAGCCCGATTCAGGCGCCGATCGGGCGGCGAGGATATCACACGGCGACGAGATCCTCCCGCTCGCGGGCCTGTTCGAGGGCGAGCGGCAGGGTGATGGTGAAGCGCGTGCCGGTGCCGGCCCCGCTCGCGAGCTCGATCCGTCCCTGCAGCCGGGAGACGACGAGGTTGAAGACGATGTGCAGGCCGAGGCCCGTGCTGCCCTGGTCGCGCCGCGTCGTGAAGAAGGGCTCGAACACCTTCTGGAGGTGGTCGGCCGGGATGCCGAGGCCGTCGTCGCTGAAGACGAGGCGCAGGCCGCTCTCGTCGAGGCGCGACACGGTGAGGTCGAGGTGGCCGGTCCGTCCCTCGGGGTAGGCGTGGATGACGGCGTTGAGGGCGAGGTTGCTGATCACCTGCGCGAGCGCGCCCGGATAGGAATCGAGGACGATCCCGTCCTCGCACTGGATCCGCATCTCGTGGCCCTTCCGGCGCAGCAGGGGCCCGAGGGTGCTCATCAGCTCCCGCAGCCAGGGCCCCAGCGCGAAGGCGCGCCGCTCCTCGTTGGCCTGATCGACCGCCACCTGCTTGAAGCTGGTGACGAGGTCGGCCGCCCGGGTGAGGTTCGAGAACAGGAGGCCCATCCCCTCCCGGAGCCGCGCGATGGCCAGCGTGAGGTCCGACCGGCGGACCTGCCCCGATTCGATGGTCCGCACGAACTGCTTCAGGTCGCCCTCGACCGCCGTCGAGGTGGTCAGCGCCAGTCCCAGCGGCGTGTTGATCTCGTGGGCGACGCCGGCCACGAGCTGTCCGAGCGAGGCGAGCTTCTCGGCCTGGACGAGATGGGCCTGGGCATCGCGCAATTCGGCGAGCGCCGCCTCGGAGCGCTCCTTCTCGCGGCGCAGGGCCCGCTCCGTCTGGAACTGGCGCCGGGCCCGGAATTCCCGCGCGCCGACGGCGTAGAGCGAGAGGGCGTAGGCCATGCCGATCTCGAAATTGTTCACGAAGCGCATGCCCGCCCGCTCGTGGACGGCGAAGGACTCGCACAGGGCGAAGCAGGTCCAGGTCAGGACGCAGAAGATCGCGAGCGAGGTCAGCCGGAGCGGCAGCAGCGTCGAGACGAACAGGATGACGATGATCATCCCCGCGGCCGCATGCTCGAAGCCGGGTTCGAGCTGGAGGTAGATCAGGCTGAGCACGCAGCCCGGCACGGCGCAGTAGGCGAGGTAGATCGACTCCGCCGAGCCCTGCGCGGGCCGCGACCCCAGCGCGGCCGTGAGCGGCAGCAGCACGAGACCGGCGACCGCGAGCCGGATCGCCAGGGTCGTGGTCCAGGCGGCGGGATCGAGGATCCAGTCCCAGACCGCGAAGGCGCAGTAGACGAAGGCGCCGAGCAGCATCGCGGCCCGCGTGCGGCCGAGATCGTCGAGGGTGAAATGCCGGACGAAGTCGCGCTCGTCGGCGGGCTGCTCGAACCGCAGGCCGAGCTGGATCAGTGGCTTGTGCATCACGCGGGCGACGCTCGCTTCACGGAGGCGCGCAGGGTCGAACGGCGCGGCCCCTTCCGCGAAACATGCGCCGGGGCCGTCGTCAATCCGGGCGCGCCCGGAGCGCGGGCCCTCTCCGGCTCATTCCCCCGCGCGATCCTTCCGGGCGAGGAGGCGCCGGGCCCGGCGCAGGTGCGGCGCGTCGAGCATCCGGCCGTCCCGCCCGATCACGCCCGCCCCGGGGCGGCCGCGAAGGCGGCGACCACCGCCCGCGCCTCGGCGAGGTCTTCGTCGGAGGGCGTGAAGGCGGCGTTGATCACCGGAACCTGGGCAGGATGGATGGCGAGCTTTCCGCAGAACCCGTCCCGGCGCGCATCCCGGCATTCCCGCTCGAGGGCGGCGGGATCGCGGTAGCCGAGATGGACGGTGTCGATCGCGTCGACCTGCGCCGCGGCCGCCGCCAGCAGGGTGAGGTCGCGCGCGAGACGGTACGGCCCCGTCCAGGCCCCGGCCGCGTCGCGGTTCGCCTCGGCGCCGAGATCGGCGGAGAGGTCCTCCGCCCCCCAGGTGAGGCCGCACAGGCGCGGATTGCCCGCGGGCGGCTTCAGGAGCGCCAGCACCGCCCACGCCGTCTCGGTGGCGATCGGCAGGATCCGCGTCGCGCCGGCGGGAAGGCCGATCACCGCCTCGTGCACCGCGAGCCGCGCGCCGAGGGCGTCGATATCCGGGCCGCAGACGGCCTTCGGCAGGACGATCCCGTCCGGACGGGCCGGCATGACGGAAGCGAGGTCGTCGTCGGTCAGGCCGGTGTCGAGCCCGTTGACGCGCACGAAAAGCCTCGGCCCCCGGCGCGGTCGCGGAGGCGGGCGATCGACGCGGCGGCTTGATCGCGCGCCGCCGGCTTCCCCCCGGCGGCGACCGAGTCCTCCAGATCGAGGATGAGGGCGTCGGCGCCGCTCTCCAGCGCCCTCTCGACCTTGCGCGGCGCATCCGCGGGGACGAACAGCAGCGCGCGCATCCTCAGCCTTCCCCTGCGGCGGCCGACCGCCGCCGCATGAAGGCCTGCCGGCGGCACTCGGCGACGAGGACGTCGTCCTGCCGGTAGGCCCGGTGGATGAAATCGACGATGCCCGCATCCGGCCGCGAGCGCGAGGGGCGCTTTCCCGCCACCTCCGTCGTGACGCGGATCGTGTCGCCCTCGAAGAGGGGGAGGGGAAGCGCACGTCGGTCATGCCGAGATTGGCGATCGTGGTGCCCAGGGTCAGGTCGTTGACCGAGATGCCGATCATCAGGCCGAGGGTGAACAGCGAGTTCATCAGCGGCCGGCCCCACTCGGTCTCGTGGGCGCAGAAATGCGCGTCGATGTGGAGGGGCTGCGGGTTCAGGGTCATGTTCGAGAACAGCATGTTGTCCATCTGCGTCACGGTGCGGGTGAGGCGATGGGCCACCAGCGCGCCGATTGCGAAATCCTCGTAATAGAGGCCGCCGCGGGGATGGGGCGGGGGAGAGGGCCGGCCGGTCATTCGGATGCCTCGGGTGCCAGGGTGAACAGGAGGGCGCCCTCCGCGACCTGCAGGCCGGCCCGGGCCGCCACCGAGACGATCGTGCCGGCGGCCGGCGCCGTCAGCGCGTGCTCCATCTTCATGGATTCGATGAGGCCGAGGCGCTGCCCCCGCCCGACGCGGTCGCCCGGCGCCACGTGGACGGCGACGATCCGGCCGTGCATCGGCGCGGCGATGCCGCCGCCCCCGGCCTCCCGCTCGGGCGCGGCCTCGGCCTCGTCGAGCGCGTCGAGGCGCCATTGCCGGCCGTCCCGGAGGACGAGGACGCCGCCCTCGGCCGGCACGATTGCGATGCGGTCCCCGCCGGACCCGGATGCCGGCTCCCCGCGATACAGGATCTCCGGCTCGCCCCCGGCTCCCGGCTCCGGCCAGACGAGGGTGACCGCGTCGCGGCGCCCGTCGATGGCGAGCGGCCAGACCTGCACCCGCGCCGCGCCGAGCTGGAAGCCGTCGGCGACGTCCCAGGGCGAGGTTCCGGCCGCCGGCGGTTGTCCGGAGGCGAGCAGCGCCAGGACGCCCCGTCGCAGGCAGCCCGCATCGATGCCCGGCGCGGATTCGACGAGCGCGGCATGATCGCGATCTACGTATCCGGTGTCGGTTCGTGATCGCTCGAAGGCCTCCGACGTGATCAGTCGCCGGAGGAAGCCGAGGTTCGTCCGGGGCCCGGCGACCAGCGTCCCGTCGAGGGCCACCCGCAGGCGCGCGGCGGCCTCCGCCCGCGTCCGTCCATGCGCGATCAGCTTGGCGATCAGGGGGTCGTAGAAGGGCGTGACGCCGTCGCCCTCCCGGACGCCCGTGTCGACCCGCACGCCCTCCGGCTCGGCCAGTCGCAGGGCGTGCAGCCGCCCCGTCGAGGGCCGGAAATCCGCCTGCGGATCCTCGGCATAGAGCCGCGCCTCGATGGCGTGCCCCCGGATCCGGACCGCCCCTTGGGCGTGGGGAAGCGGCTCGCCGGCCGCGACCCGGAACTGCCAATCGACGAGGTCGAGCCCCGTGATCGCCTCCGTGACCGGGTGCTCGACCTGGAGGCGGGTGTTCATCTCCATGAACCAGAACCCGTCCGGCCGCAGATCCCCGGTCGCGATGAACTCGACCGTCCCGGCCCCGACATAGCCGACCGCGCGGGCGGCCTCGACCGCGGCCCGGCCCATCGCCGCGCGCGTCTCGGGCGTCATGCCGGGCGCGGGCGCCTCCTCGACGATCTTCTGGTGCCGGCGCTGCAGCGAGCAGTCGCGCTCGAACAGGTGGATCGCGCCGCCGGACGCGTCGCAGAAGACCTGAACCTCGATGTGGCGCGGGCTCGGCACGCAACGCTCGATCAGCACGCGGGCGTTTCCGAAGGCGCTCTCGGCCTCGCGGCGGGCAGATTCCAGGGCATCCGCGAACGCATCCGGCACGTCGACCCGCCGGATGCCCTTGCCGCCGCCGCCGGCCACCGCCTTGATCAGGACCGGGTAGCCGACGGCGTCGGCCTGCGCCCGCAGGAACGCGTCCTCCTGCCGCTCCCCCTGATAGCCCGGGATGACCGGGACCCCGGCCGCGGCGACGAGATCCTTGGCGCGGTCCTTGAGGCCCATCGCCCGAATCGCCGACGCCGGCGGCCCGACGAACACGATCCCGGCCCGGGCGCAGGCCTCGGCGAGTTCGGGCTGCTCGGACAGGAAGCCGTATCCGGGGTGGAGGCAAGCGACGCCGGCCCGCCGCGCGGTCTCCACGATGCGGTCGCGCTGGAGGTAGGATTCCGCCGCCGGCGCGGGGCCGATCAGGTGGGCCTCGTCGGCCATCGCCACGTGGAGCGCGTCGCGGTCGGCCTCGGAATAGACGGCGACGATCCGCATGCCGCGGCGCCGCGCCGTCCGCGCGATCCGGCAGGCGATCTCGCCGCGATTGGCGATCAGGACGGAGGCGAGGCGCTGGCTGCTCACGTCCAGCCTCACATCCGGAACAGGGCGAAGCGAGGCTCCTCGACCGGCGCGTTCAGGCAGGCCGACAGGGCCAGCCCGAGCACGCGGCGCGTCTCCTCGGGCAGGATGATGCCGTCGTCCCACAGCCGGGCCGTGGCGTAGTAGGGCGAGCCCTCCGCCTCGAAGGCGGCGCGGATCGGCTGCCGGAACGCCGCCTCCTCGGCATCGCTCCAAGTCCCGCCCGCCTCCGCGACGGCATCCCGCCGCACCGTGGCGAGGACGCTCGCGGCCTGCTCCGCACCCATCACGGAGATGCGCGCGTTCGGCCAGGAGAACAGGAAGCGCGGCCCGTAGGCCCGGCCGCACATGCCGTAATTGCCGGCGCCGTAGGAGCCGCCGACGAGGAGGGTGAGCTTGGGGATCGTGGCGGTCGCGACCGCGGTGACGAGCTTCGCGCCGTTCCTGGCGATGCCGCCGGCCTCGGCCTCCCGCCCGACCATGAAGCCGACGATGTTCTGCAGGAAGAGGAGCGGGATGCGCCGCTGCCCGCAGAGCTCGATGAAGTGCGTGCCCTTCAGCGCGCTGTCGGAGTGGAGGATGCCGTTGTTGGCCAGGATGCCGACCGGCATGCCCCAGAGGCGGGCGAAGCCGCAGACGAGGGTCGTGCCGTAAAGCCGCTTGAACTCGTCGAAATCCGACCCGTCGACGATCCGAGCGATCAGCTCGCGGGCGTCGTATTGCCGGCGCAGGTCGACCGGCACGACGGCGTCGAGATCGCCCGCGTCGTGCCGGGGCTCCACGGGAGACAGGATGTCGAGGTCGGGCCGTGCGCGCGCGTGCAGGGTCCCGACGATGCGCCGCAGGATGGCGAGCGCGTGCGCGTCGTCCCCGGCCTCGTGGTCGGCGACTCCGGACAGGCGGGTGTGGATTGCGGCCCCGCCGAGATCCTCCGCGGTGACGATCTCCCCGGTCGCCGCCTTCACGAGCGGCGGTCCGCCGAGGAAGATGGTGCCCTGCCCGCGGACGATGACGCTCTCGTCCGACATGGCCGGTACGTACGCCCCGCCGGCCGTGCACGAGCCCATCACGCAAGCGATCTGCGGAATGCCGGCGGCCGAGAGCCGGGCCTGATTGTAGAAGATGCGGCCGAAATGCTCGCGGTCGGGAAAGACCTCGGTCTGATGGGGCAGGTTCGCGCCGCCCGAATCGACCAGATAGAGACAGGGTAGCCGGTTCTCGCCAGCAATCTCCTGGGCGCGCAGGTGCTTCTTGACCGTCATCGGGTAGTAGGTGCCGCCCTTGATGGTCGCGTCGTTGCAGACGACCATGACCTCGCGGCCCGAGACCCGGCCGATCCCCGCAATCAGGCCGGCGGCGTGAATATCGCCCTCGTAGAGCCCGTAGGCAGCGAGGCCCCCGATCTCGAGGAAGGGAGAGCCCGGATCGAGGAGCCGCTCCACGCGCTCCCGCGGCAGGAGCTTCCCGCGGGCGACGTGCCGGGCGCGCGCCCTCTCGGGGCCCCCGTCGCGGCGGCCGCCCGGCGCGCCTTCAGCGTCTCGCGCAGGGCGGCCCAGGCCGCACGGTTCTCGGCGGCCGCATCGGACGACAGGTCGGCGCTCGTGCGCAGGGTCGCCATCCGACGCCTCAGGCCGAGGCTCTGGCGAACAGCTCGCGCCCGATCAGCATCCGGCGGATCTCGCTCGTTCCGGCGCCGATCTCGTAGAGCTTGGCATCTCGCAGGAGGCGGCCCGCCGCGTAGTCGTTCGTGTAGCCGTTGCCGCCAAGGAGCTGGATGGCGTCGAGCGCGCAGCGCGTCGCCCGCTCGGCCGCGAACAGGATCGCCCCGGCCGCATCCTCCCGCGTCGTCTCGCCCCGGTCGCAGGCCCGCGCCACCGCGTAGACGTAGGCCCGCGCGGCGTTGGCCTGAACGTACAGGTCGGCGAGCTTCCCCTGCACGAGCTGGAACGTCCCGATCGGCCGGCCGAACTGCCGGCGGTCGCGGACATAGGGCATCACCACGTCGAGGCAGGCCTGGAGGATGCCGAGCGGCCCGGCCGCCAGCACGACGCGCTCGTAATCGAGACCCGACATCAGCACGCCGACGCCTCCGCCCACCGCGCCGAGCACGTTCTCCTCGGGCACACGGCAATCCTCGAAGATCAGCTCGCAGGTGTCCGAACCGCGCATCCCGAGCTTGTCGAGCTTCGCGCCGGTGGAGAAGCCGGCGAAGCCCCGTTCCACGAGGAAGGCCGTGATGCCCTTCGGGCCCGCGCCCGGATCGGTCTTGGCGTAGACCACGAACGTCTCGGCGACGGGGCCGTTCGTGATCCACATCTTAGATCCGTTCAGCCGGTACTGGTCGCCGTGCTTCTCGGCCCGGGTGCGCATGCCGACGACGTCCGACCCGGCCTCATGCTCGGACATGGCGAGGGCGCCCACCACCTCCCCCGCGACGAGCGGCGGCAGGTAGCGGCGCTTCTGCGCGAGCGAGCCGTTGCGCCGGATCTGGTTGATGCAGAGATTTGCGTGCGCGCCGTAGGAGAGGCCGACGGAGCCGGAGGCGCGCGACACCTCCTCCATCGCGACGCAATGCTCGAGATAGCCGAGCCCGAGCCCGCCGAACGCCTCCTCGACCGTGATGCCGTGCAGGCCGAGCGCGCCCATCTCGGGCCAGAGATCGCGCGGGAAGGCATTGCTCCGGTCGATCTCGTCGGCGCGCGGCGCGATCCGGCTGCGGGCGAAGCTCCGGACGCTGTCGCGGACCGCATCTGCGGCCTCGCCCAAGCCGAAATCGAACTCGCGCGCGGTGTCGGGAAACATCGCTCAGCCCTCGGCAAAGATTTCTCGAACTATACGCCCAGTTCGCCGCGAAGGAGCTATCGTCTCGTGGCAGGATTCTGCAGCGACGCACCGGAAACCGCGCGAGCCCCGTGTGGCGAGGGAGACGGCGATGATGGCGGAAGACGCCCTCAGCTACGTGCACGGGGCCAGCGCCACGCCTCTGATCGGGCGGACGATCGGGCAGATGCTCACGCGCGCCGCCGAATGCTGGCCCGACCGGATCGCCCTCATCGCGGATGGACGGGAGCTGACTTGGTCGGAGCTGAACGCGGAATCCGAGCGGCTGGCGGCCGGCCTCCTCGCCCTCGGCCTGAAGCCGGGCGACCGCATCGGAATCTGGTCCTTGAACAACGCCGCCTGGGCGCTGACGCAGTTCGCCGCGGCCAAGGCCGGCCTGATCCTCGTCACGATCAACCCGGCCTACCGGCTCACCGAGCTCGAATTCGCCCTCAACGCGGTGGGCTGCGCCGCCCTCGTCATGGCTTCGCGGCACAAGGGCAGCGACTTCGTCGGCCTGCTGAACGCCCTCGCGCCGGAACTCGCCGACGCGGCCCCCGGCGCCCTGCGCGCCGCGCGCCTGCCGGCTCTGCGCCTCGTCATCCGGATCGGCGACGCGGAGGTTCCCGGCATGCTGCCCTTCGCGGCCCTGGCAGAGCGGGCCGGCGCGGCGGAGCGATCCGCCCTGGCCGATCTCGCCGACGCGATCCAGTGCGACGACCCCGTCAACATCCAGTTCACCAGCGGCACGACCGGCACGCCGAAGGGCGTGACGCTGAGCCACCACAACATCCTCAACAACGGCCATTTCGTCGGGCGGACGATGCGGCTCGGGCCGGAGGACCGGATCTGCATCCCCGTTCCGCTCTACCATTGCTTCGGCCTCGTCCTGGGAAACCTCGCGGCGCTCACCTCGGGCGCCGCCATGGTCTATCCGGGCGAGGGCTTCGATCCGCTCGCCACCCTGCGCGCCGTCGCCGGGGCGCGCTGCACGGCCCTCTACGGCGTGCCGACCATGTTCCTCGCCGAACTCGAACACCCGGATTTCGACCGGTTCGACCTGTCCTGCCTGCGCACCGGGATCATGGCCGGCGCGCCCTGCCCGATCGCGCTGATGCGGCGCGCCATCGACCGGATGAACCTCTCCGAATTGACGATCTGCTACGGCATGACCGAGACGAGCCCGGTCAGCTTCCAGAGCGCCGTCGACGATCCCGTGGAGCGGCGCGTCTCGACGGTCGGACGCGTACACCCGCACCTGGAGGTCAAGATCGTCGACGCGGCGGGACACATCCTCCCCCGCGGCGGCGTCGGCGAGCTCTGCACCCGCGGCTACAGCGTCATGCGCGGCTACTGGGGAGAGACGGAACGGACGGCGGAGGTGCTCGACGAGGCCGGCTGGATCCATACGGGCGATCTCGCCACCCTGGACCCGGAAGGCTTCTGCAGCATCGTCGGGCGGATCAAGGACATGGTGATCCGCGGCGGCGAGAACATCTACCCGCGGGAAGTGGAGGATTTCCTCTACCGGCACCCGGCGATCCACGAGGTGCAGGTCTTCGGGGTGCCAGATCCCCGCTACGGCGAGGAGGTCTGCGCCTGGATCAGGCTCCGGCCCGGCGCGGAGGCGACCGCGGAGGACATCCGTGCATTCTGCACCGGGCAGATCGCCCACCAGAAGATCCCGCGCCACATCGCGTTCGTCGATGCCTTCCCGATGACGGTCACGGGCAAGGTCCAGAAATTCCTGATGCGCGAGGCGATGGTGCGGATGCTGACCGGCGAGGCGGCTCGGCCGAGTGGATGATCTTGCCACCGCTGGTTGCGCCACTATCTCGGCTGCCCGACCGTCACCAGGGTGCAGGGTTCCATGTCGGAGGAAGGTCTCGAACTGGGTGGGTTCGCGGCTCTGACCGCGGAGATCGTCTCGGCCTACCTGCGTGGCAATCCCGTCCCGCCGGAGGAGTTGCCCGGCCTGATCGCGCGGGTGCACGGGACCCTGGCCGGGTTGGGCAACGGCGGGGCCGCCCCCGCGCCTGCCCGGACGGCGACGAGGGCCGAGATCGAGCGCTCGGTGACGCCGGACTACCTCGTCAGCTTCGAGGACGGACAGCGCTATAAGACCCTGGCCCGTCATCTGCGGCGGAGGGGGCTGAGCCCCGAGGCGTACCGGGCGAAGTGGGGACTGCCCGTCGGCTATCCGATGATCGCGGCGACCTACTCGGCCCGGCGCTCGGAACTCGCCCGCTCGTTCCAGCTCGGCAGGCCGGACCGCGCTGGACCGGCGCGGCAGACCGGAGAAGACCCTGATCCGGGCCTCGCCGGGCACGCGGCCGCCGGGCTGCCGGTGGGCGGGGAGGCCGGAGACGAAACGCAGCGCGACGGGCCCGGCCGGGATGGCGCCGTCGCGCGGGCCGGGGCGCGACGGTAGCGGCGCAACCGAGCGGACGATCCGCGGCCCGGGGCCGCTTGCTCGACCCGAGGCGAACGGGATACTCAACCGTACGTTGAGCAAAACGGGACGACTCATTCTGCCCAGGCAGGCGGGAGGGCAGGCCGAGGTTTACATGTCATCAGAGAACCTGTCCGGAGGCGGACGGATCGCCGAGGACCGCTTCCGCCTCCTGATCCAGGCGGTGACCGACTACGCCATCTACATGCTCGATCCGACCGGCATCGTGGTCAGCTGGAACCCCGGCGCGGAGCGCTTCAAGGGCTACTCCGAGGCCGAGATCATCGGCCAGCACTTCTCCCGGTTCTACACGACCGAGGACAAGGCGACGGACCTGCCCCGGCGCGCGCTCGAGACCGCGGCCAGCGAAGGCCGCTTCGAGCAGGAGGGATGGCGGGTCCGCAAGGACGGAACGCGCATGTGGGCGCACGTCGTGATCGACCCCATCCGCGATGCATCCGGCGCCCTGCTCGGCTTCGCCAAGATCACGCGGGACATCACGGCGCGTCAGGCGGCGCAGGAGGCTCTGCGCGCGAGCGAGGAACGCTTCCGCATCCTCGTGCAGGGCGTGACCGACTACGCCATCTTCATGCTGAGCCCGGAGGGGATCGTCACCAACTGGAATGCCGGTGCGGCCCGGATCAAGGGCTATCGGGAATCGGACATCGTCGGCCAGCATTTCTCCCGCTTCTACACGGAGGGAGACCGGGCGGCGGGCCTGCCCGCCAGGGCCCTGGAGACGGCGCTCCGGGAGGGCAAGTACGAGGCGGAAGGCTGGCGGCTGCGGAAGGACGGCAGCCGGTTCTGGGCGAGCGTGGTCATCGACGCCATCCGCAACGAGATGGGGGCGCTCGTCGGCTACGCCAAGGTCACCCGGGACATCACCGAACGGCGGAGCGCGCAGCAGGCCCTCGAGAAGACCCGGGCCGCCCTGTTCCAGGCGCAGAAGATGGAGGCGCTCGGCGGCCTGAGCTCCGGCGTCGCCCACGATTTCAACAACCTCCTGACCGTCGTGCTGGGCAACCTCGACCTGCTGCGGCGCGCTCCCGAGGAGCGGCGCGCCCGCCTGATCGACAACGCCGTCCAGGCGGTCGAGCAGGGCCGCAGGCTGACGCAGCAATTGCTCACCTTCGGGCGCCGGCACGTGGTTCTGCCCGAAGTGGTGGACGTCAACCGGCTGATTCTCGGCATGGACGACATGCTGAAGCAGTCGCTGCGGGGCGATATTCACCTCGTCTTCGATCTCGCCGAGGGCGTCTGGCCGGTCGAGGTCGATCCCTCGCAGCTGCAGATCGCCCTGATCAACCTCGCCGTGAACGCACGCGACGCCATGCCCGAGGGCGGCCGGTTCCGGATCCGGACGGAGAACGCGACCGGTCCCGAGGCGGGTGCGGCCGCCAGCGTCGAGATCGCCGTGAGCGACACCGGCCACGGCATGCCGCCAGACGTGCTCGCCCGCGCGTTCGAGCCCTTCTTCAGCACGAAGGACGTCGGCAAGGGGACGGGCCTCGGCCTCCCCCAGGTCTACGGCTTCGCCCAGCAGGCGCACGGGTCGGTGCGCGCGGCGAGCGAGGTCGGCCACGGCACGACGTTCACGATCGCCCTGCCGCGCACGGACGCGCCGGCGACGGACGCCGAGATCGGCGCCCCGCGGCCCGACGAGATGCGTCGTCCGCTGCACATCCTCCTCGTCGAGGACAATCCCCACATCGCGGAGGTTGCGGTCTCGGTGATCCACGAGCGGGGCCACGCGGTCGTGAGCACCGCGAGTGCGCCGGAGGCGCTGCAGGTGCTCGCCGCGGGCCAGCGCTTCGACTTGGTCCTGTCCGACCTCGTGATGCCGGGCGGCATGAATGGGTTCGACCTCGCCCGGCAGGTGCGCCGCCGCTGGCCCGATCTGCCGATCCTGCTGGCGACCGGCTACAGCGATCAGGCCGAGAAGGCGATCAAGGACGGCTTCCCGCTGATCTCGAAGCCCTACCAGCCCGCGGCGCTGCTCGTGGCCATCGAAAAGGCGGCCTCTTTGGTCGCCCTGTCGCCCCGGCGGGACACGGTCGTCGCGATCACGCGGCCGGCCGCGGACGGACGCTGACGCCCGTCACCCCGGCGCGCGCCTGCAACGTTGAGGGGCCTGCACCGTTGTCCCCTATGGCTACCATCGCCGTCATGATCGCTACACCGGGGGACGTCGCCTTTTGGCGCACTCGTCGGAGAGGGACATCGCGCTCGCGGCCGAGTCGGTCCTGCGCAACTTCGATCCGGTCGTCCTGCCGGCCGCGATCTGGGTTCAATGCGCGGACCGCGAGGTGACCCTCCGGCTCACGGGCTATCTCACCGGGGTGCAGGAGGAGATGATCACGGCGTGAGGATGCGCGATGCATCCGCCGGGAGCAGGATTCGATCGTACGGGAGGCTGAGCGATGAAACTGACCGCAGAGGCCGCGAAAGCGCTGGCGAAGGCTTGGGCGACGCAGAAGGTGCACAAGCCCGCGAAAGACCAATCAGCCGGCAAGCCTAAATAGAGCTTACAGAGACGTCTGGCGGCGACCCGAACTCGGAAGCCGGCCCGGCCTACACCCGCCCGCCAGTTCAGGGCCCTCGGTTCGCGGGCGGCTGGTAGGCCTCGGCCGGGAGGTCGCGCGAGAGGCTCTCGCCCGTCGCACGGCCCGGGGCGGGACTCGGCATCAGGTTCGGGCCCGGTGGCTCGGCCGGCTTCAGGCCGTCCGTGATGTAGCGCTGCGGTCCGCCGACGCTCGGGACGGCCGGGGCTGCCGCGGGCGCCCCCGCCTCCGGGCCCGTCGGCGCGAGATAGCGCCGCCCGGTATCGGCCGGGCTCGGCTGCGGCGGCGGGGGCGCGGGGATGCGGGATTGCTCGACGGGTTGCGGCGGCGCGGCCGACCGCGGCTCGCTGCGCGGCGGAGGCTCGGCTTGTGCCGGGCGTGCGGCCTGGGGCGCCGGAGGGCGGCTCCGGGCCAGCGGGACCCGTGGCGGGGCGGGGCTCCGGCGCACGGCCGGGACGCTGCGGGCGCCGAGGCCCGCGGGCAGCGTGATGGCCATGCGCTCGACCGCGCCGACGAGGTCGCCGAGGCTCGCCCGCTCGGTCCGGCAGAGCCGGATCCGCAGCGACAGCGCCCGCCGCCCGTCCCGCCATTCGGGAAGCGGCCCGAACAGGGCGGATGGCCCGCCCGCCTGCGGGCCGGTGCGCGGCCTCTCGAACCATTGCCACGCGTAGAGGCAGTCCGGCCCCAGCGCCAGCCCGACCGGCCCATAGGCGTTGCGCCGCGGGGCGGCAAGCACCCGCATCGGCTGTCCGGGAAAGCGGACCGCGATCTCGCCCTCGATGCCGAACTGGCTCGGCTTGGAGAGCCGCGGCGGAAAGGCGAGCAGGAGGTCGCCAGTCTCGTTGCGAAGCGCGATCTCGGCGTGGTTGCGCCCATCGCCGCCCGCGAACTGGATGCGCTGGTCGAAGCCGTCGCGGACGGGAGTCTCGACGACCGCCGTCACCGCGCCGGCGCCCGGCAGATGCAGGGCCGGCGAGGCGCCTTGCGCGCGCGCAGGGCCCGCGAGCGCGAGGAGGAGACAGCAGGCCAGGATTCTGGCGGCGGGATCGCCTTTCCGGTGACGTCTCACGGCAGCGTCTTCGGATTCGAGGCGGCCCGCTCGGAGGCCGGCCGACCGGGCACCGAGAAGCGGTCGAGCTCCGGCTGGTTCTGGCGGCCGCGCTCGGCCTGCTGCTCCTGCCAGAGCGTTCCCTGCGGCGGCGGCGCCAATCCCTCCGGCTTGTCGAGGCCGTTGTCCCCGGGCAGCAGCGCGTAGCCGTAGCGCTCGTAGGGCATGGCGCCGGCCCCGGCCACGCGGCGCGCCACCAGGGGAGCCGGGTTGGTTGCCGGCTCACGGGCGTAGGTACCGGGCTGGACCGGCTCGGCCAGCTTCTGCTGGGTGGAGGCGGGCGGGAAGCGCAGCGGGTTGTCGAGGGACACCGCCAGGGGAAACTCGCTCCGCTGCACGGCCGGCGGCTTGGCGTCGGCCCGCTGCCCGACGCCGGCGGCGTCCGGGCGGGGCACCCGGCCGTAGGTCTGCGGCTCCGGCCGCGGCGCCGGAGCCGGCGCGGAGCGCGCCGGCTGAGTCTGGGCCGGCTCGCGCGCGCAGGGCAGGGGCGGCCCGCCCAGATCCTCGCGGAAGAGGAGGTCGACCACCTTGGGGAACAGCCCGTCGTAGCGGTTCACGGTCTCGAGATACGGGCGCTGGCGCTTCAGCCGCTGCTGGGTGAGCGCGTAGCCGAACACGGTGCTCTCACCCGGCATCCAGGCGACGGCGCGCTGGAACCATTCGAGGGCCGCCTCGAACTGGCAGGAATTGTAGGCGTACCAGCCGAGGCCCTGCGCGCCCTCGCCGGAGCCCGAGGCGATCACGACCTTCGCGTAGCGCTCGATGCGGGCGGGCTCGATGAAGGGCGGGCTCGGCAGCGTCAGCTTGCGCTCCAGGATGTCGATGAACAGGATCTCGTTGCCGACGAAGCGGTCGCGCCAGGCATAGGCGACCTCCTCGGCCTCGCGCAGCATGTTGAGTTCGCGGAGCGTGTGGGCGAGGCCGTGCGCGACCATGGCGTCGCCCCCGCGCGCGATCGCCTGCTTGAACCATTCGAGCGCCTCGCGGAACTGGCGGCGCTTGTAGGCATACCAGCCGAGGAGACCGGTCTGGCTGGGGTCCCCGACCTTGCGGGCATAGGCCTGGAAGGCGGTGAGGTCGGCGAGCGTCGGGGCCTGCGCCGGCTCGTCGTGCAGGAAGGCGGCGATCCGCGCCCGGGTGATGTCGAGGCGGATCGCGTCGAATTCCGAGCGCGCCTCCGCATCCTGCCGGCCCATGGCGATCAGGCGCTCGGCCTGGTCCATCTTGATGTGGGCCATCGCCTTCTGGACCGTGGCGAGGCGCGCGCCAGCATCGTTGCTGGCGTCGAGGACGGATTTGTAGAGGTTGAAGGCGTCCTCGGAGGCCCCGGTCGCCGCGAGCGCATCCGCGATGGCCCAGATGCTCTCGACGTCGGCCGGGTCGAGGGCGGACGGATCGGCCCGGTAGAGCGCGACCACCTCCTCGGCGCTGCGGCCCGCGAGCGCCTTGATGCGGTTGCGGAACTCCGCCCGGCGGAGCTTGCGCGCCAGTTCCTCGGAGGGCTGCCAACTCGCGTCGAGCGAGCGGCGCGCGGCGATCGCGGCGCGCAGATCCTCGAACCGGCCCGCGGTGAACAAATCCCAGAGGGGCGCCTCCTCGGGCGGGCTCGGCTGCAGGCTGTCGAGGTCGGCGGGCTCGGTCCAGCCCGGATAGAGCCTCTTCAGGCGGGCGATCTCCGCCCGCATCCGGGCGGTCTGCTTCTGCGAGGCGTAGTAGCGGAGCGCACTCTCGTCGACCATGCCGGAACTGCCCGACGTGTCCGGCTCGACGAGGATCGCCGGCGCCCGTGTGCCGTCGCCGTAAACGATCCGGGGCGGGGCCTCGGGCGCGCCGCCCGTCTGCGCCGTCTGCGCGGTGGCGGGACATGCGGCGGCGAGGGCGCACGCGGCGGCGAGCCCGACCAGGGGATGGCAGAGGGGCAGGGGGATCACCGAGTCACGCATGACGGGTAGCGCATCCGGGCCGCGATCAGCGCGAGGAGGTGCAGGGTGGTCGGATAGTAGTTCTGGTTGTCCTGTACCGCGTCCATCCCGTCGGGGAAGGGGGTGCCGTCCTGGGCGCAGGCGACGAGGGCCGACAGCGCGACGTAGCCGGGCTCCGTCAGCCACTCGACGGGCCGTCCGTTGGCGGTGTCGACGATCGGCAGCCGCTCACGGTCGAGCCCGCCCCAGAGGCTGCGGAAGGGCGCGAGATCCTCGGGCCGCCCGGCCCCCGCCCAGGCAAGGTAGAGCGGGATGCGGATCGCGTTGTAGGAGAACAGGGCCGGAAAGCCGTCCGCCGGTCGCGGGGCGTCCTTGGCCGAGATCCACTCGGTCGGCAGACCGCTCGGCCCGAAGCGGGCCTGCCGCAGGATGTCGACGCCGCTGCGGATCACGGCCGCCCAATCGTATTCGGGGGCGACAATGGGCAGGCGCTGGAAGGCGGGGAAGACCCAGTAGGACAGGTTCAGCAACGGCCCGTCGGCGCGCTCGCGGGCCGAGAAGCCCGAGACCGCCGGCAGGACGAGGGGCCCGTGCGGGTCCTTGAACAGGATCGCCTTGCGCCCGAACTCCACCGCCATCCGCCGCGCGGCCGTGCGGTAACTCGCCTCGCCCCAGGCCTCGGCCGCCTCGGTCAGCGCCCAGGCGACCAGGATGTCGCCGTCTGTGGCGTTGTTCATGTCGGCGATCGCGGGCCGGTGGTCCGGCGTCCAGCGCCAAGCCAGCAATGCGTCGGAGCGCACCATCAGGTTGGCGCGCGTCCAGCCCCAGATCCGCTCGAAACTCGCCCGGTCGCTGGCCGCCACCGCGAGCAGCATGCCGTAGCCCTGGCCCTCGCTGTGGCTGATCTGCCCGTTCGCCGTGTCGATCACGCGGCCCTGCTCTGTGACGAAGCGGGCCCGGTAGGCGCGCCAGCCCGGGTGGTCGCCGAGCGTGCCGGCGAGCGGGAGGCCGGCGGCCGGGGGCGACGGGCTGTCCGGGCGGGGCGTGCTGGGCTGGGCGGTCGCGGGGGGCACGGCACCGGTCTCCGGCTGCTGGGCCCGCGCCGGCGCGAGCGCGAGGGCGGTGAGTGCGAGCGCGGCGGCAAGGATCGATCCGCGGCGGCGCGCGCCTCCGGTGCGGGCCGTCATGAATTCTTCCTGCCGAGCTGGCGCACGAGGCTCGTCGTGGCGAGGCCGAGGCAGAGCGCCATCAGCAGCGTCATGCCGACATAATAGGCCGGATTGAGGGAGAGCCACGCGGCCGAGACCAGCCGGAAGTTCGGCAGCGTCCAGGGTTGCGTCTCGACGAGATCGACCTGATCCGGCTGGACGATGCTGAGGCTGCCGTCCGAAGCGTCCAGGAAGGCGGCCCGCCCGACGAGGCGGGTCCATACGACGGGATCAACGAGGCAGGAGACGGAGGCCTTCAGCATCGAGGCGTTCGGGGCGGTGACCAGCACGATCCGGCCGCCGAGCTGCCCGGCGGCCCCTTCAGCAAGGACGAGGGAGGCGCGCGGATCGACCGGGACGGCCTCGCCCTCCGTGGGCCAGCGCAGCCAGTCCCGCATCGCCTCCCGGGCCTCCGAACCCCGCCGGACGACTTCGTCCCGGGCGCCGTCGAGGATCGTCCCGACCGAACCCGGTCCCCGCAGGTTCTCGCCCCAGCGCGCGAGCGGATCCTGACCGGCCGGGGCGGGCGCAGGCGTGGGGGCCGTCGCGGGAGCAGGCGCGGGGGGAGCGGCGGCGGCCGAGGCGACGCGCAGCGGCATGGTCGCGGGTGGGAGCGCGCAGCGCATCGGCAGGTTTCGCCGCATCCGGTCGAGGGTCAGCACGCCCTCCGCGCCGAACTGGCCGGGCGTCGCCACTGTCTCGGCGCGACCCTCCCAGATCCGCCGGACCTGATCGGGATCGAGGCCGACGGATGCGATCGTCAGCGGGCTCAGCGCGCGCGCCGGGGCGACCACGAGGCTGATGGCCCCGTCGGCCGAGCGCTCGTCCGACGTCACCTCGAAGTCGATGACGCGCTTGGCCGCGATGGCGAGCCGGGCCGCCAGCATGGCGGCGGCGTCCGCCGAATCCCGGTCGGGCGTCGGCAGGACGAGGCGCGGGCGGATGCCCTCCGCCACGAAGGGCACCGCGCCGCCCTTGATGGCGGAAAGATCGGGGCTGCGGGCGGCGCGGGCGAGAGCGGGCACCTCGATACGCGTCCGGTCGAGGAACAGGAACCGGGCCTGCCGGGCGCTCGGCGCGAGCGTGTCGCAGGCGCGGTCGGAGGCCGTCGGCAGGTGCGCCGAGATCTCGACGCGGTTCAGCCCCGGCCGCCACAGGCTCAAGGGGAGGGGAATGGCGCTGTCCTCGAACACCTCGCCGCGGGCGTAGGGCAGCGGCACACTGGCGGCGTTGCGCCCGTTGATGTCGACGACGATCTGTGCGCTCGGCTCGAGCCCGGCCGCGTAGCCGCCGGCGAGGTGCAGCATCACCTTGCCGTAATCGGCCGGGACGAAATCGGCCGGGAAGCGGATCTCGAAGCCGACCCGCAGCAGCCGACCGTTGAACTCCCGGGTTGCGACCCCGAGGCGGTCAAGGGTGAGGCTCTCGCCGCCCGAGACGCTGTAGCCCCGGGTCAGGCTGGCGAGCCGCGTCCCCGCGGGCGTGCCCGCCGCGTCCCCGGTGGCCGCGAGCGTCGCGATGGCTTGGCGGATATCGGCGTCGTTCGCCCCGGCGACGACGAGGACCGGCGCCCGGTTCGCCCGCGGCGGAAGGAGCGCGAGCTTCGGCCCGGTGATCGGCCCCAGTTCCTCGACGCCCTCGACCCCGCGGATCTCAGCCGCCGTGCCGACGACGAGGTTGACCCCGGTGCGCCCGGAGAGCGGCGGCCCGAACGTCACGGCCGGCCGCGCGAGCCGCCCGACGAGGGCCACCGCCTGCACCGCGCCGATCATGCGCTCCAGGCGCTCCAGGCTCGGCTTCTCGGTAAGGACGATGCCGACCGGTAGCGCCCCGCTCTCATCGGGCTCCAGGGCCGCGAGGGATCGGAGGTCGAGGTCGGAGGCCGGCGCCACCACGAGCCCCGAGCGGGACGGGTCGATCTGCGTCCAGAGCTCGTAGGTCGCCCCGGTCGAGCAATCGACCCGGTGGCGCTGGCTCGCCATGAAGCTCACCGCGTTGTAGCCGCCCTTGAGCAGCCCCTCGGGTAGTGTGAACTCCACCACCTTCACGGCGCCGGGGGCCTGGATCCGGGTCCAGCCGACCTTGGTGCCGTTGACGAGGCCGGTCAGTTCGGAGACCTCGGGCGCGACCGAGATCGCGGACAGGTAGGAGACCCGCAGGCGCGCCGGCCCGCGGGCCTGAGCCTCGGTCAGGAAGACCGGGAATTGCAGGGTGTCCTCCTCGCCCGCGAGGCGGAAGCCCCGGGTTCCGGCGGGAAAGCGCCGGGCCGCCGCGATGGTGGCTTGGACGGAAAGACGCCGCGCGGCCTCGGAGCCCGCATCGGGGCGCGGCGCCGGGGCCGCCTCCGGCCGGGGCGCGGGAGGCGGGGAGCGGATGGCGTCGCCCGCGGGCGGGACCGTGAGCCGCTCGGCCGGCCCCGCCCCGAGGAAGCTCTGCGCCCGCGCCGTGAGGGCCGGACCGGCGCAGGCGAGGACGAGGGCGGCCGCTGCGGCCGCCAGCAGGCGCGGTGAGGCCCTCATGGCCGCCTCACCGGGCACCCGTGCGGCGCCCCTCGGCAGCCAGCAGGCGGTCGTTCTCGAATTCGAGCATCAGCCGGACCCAGTCGCCCTCCGCCTCGGCCGGAACCGGGCCGGCGCGGACGGGCTCGACCGGGCGCGCGGGCAGGTTGAGCGGGAGGCTCGGGCGGGCGGCGGCGACGGGCGCGGACTCGGGCGCATCGTAGGCCGGAAACGGAGCGGCGGCGGTCTCATCGGCGACGGGCCGCGCGTCGCCGGCCAGCGCGTAGCGCAGGGCCCGCAGGGGCTCGACGAGCCCCCACCAGACGAATTGCAGGGTGCCCGTCAGGATGTCCTTGTGCCGGCGCCGGCGCAGCTGGAAGCGCTGCATCGCGTCCGCGTCGCCGTACATCAGGCCGGCCAGCGCCACGTAGTCCGGGGCCTGCAGGGCGCCGAAGGTCAGACGGCAGACGGCCTCGTCGCCGTCGCGCACGACGCCCTCCAGGATCACCGGCAGCGGAGCCGCCTGCCGCGCGCCGTCGACGGGGATCACAGTCAGGCTCCCGCTCATGGCGCGCTGGCCGGCGCCGGGCGCGAGCAGTGTGCCCGGCAGGCGCAGGGTGCAGCCCTCGGCGGAGACGCGCGTCACGGAGACGTCGACGGCCCGGCCGCCGAGGCTCAGCACCCCGCGCCGGTCGACCGGCAGGGAGGGCATCCGCTCGAGCTGGCGCCGCTCGGCGCAGACGCCGAGGGCGGCGCCGGCGGTCAGCAGGTTGAAGAAGTTCCAAAGGCCGACCACCAGCATCAGGTTGGTCACGCCAGGCTCGAACAGGTAGCGCCAGCCCGCCACCGCGCAGCCGGCGAGCAACAGCGCGTAGACCGCGAAGAACGGCAGCGCGAGCGGCGACAGGTGGTCGTGGTCGAGGCTGGCGCCCTTGCTCGTGACGTTGAAGGTGGGCTTTCGCGGCGACAGGATCACCGAGGCGATGGCCTTCGAGAGGTAGAGGCCCTGGATGTACTCGTAGAGCTCGGAGACGAAGGGCCAGCGGAACTTGCCGTAGACGTAGTTCTGCATCATCAGGTTGATGATGATGTATGTCGCAGTATAGGCGATGGACTCGGCCACGCTCGCGACGAAGATCTTCAGATCGAAGAAGATGTGCAGTAGCGGTGCGAACATGAACGCGAGCCGCGGCATCGGGAAGAACCAGAAGGTCATGCTCGACAGGTAGGCGATTTTCTGGATTGGCTTGAGCCCCGCCTTCAGGGCGGGGTTCTTCAGGAGCAGGATCTGGAACATGCCCTGGCACCAGCGGGAGCGCTGGCCGATGAAGTCGGCGAGCGTGTCCGGCTGGAGGCCGGCGATCAGCGGCTTGTCCACGTAGGCGCTGGTCCAGCCGCGAGCGTGAAGCTCGAAGGCGGTCTCGCAATCCTCCGTGATGGTGATGCCCGAGAATCCGCCCGCCTCGTCGAGGGCCGCGCGCCTCAGGAGCGCGGCCGAGCCGCAGAAGAAGGAGCCGTTCCACTTGTCGAGCCCGCGCTGCGTCACCGCGTAGAACATCTCGTTCTCGGACGGCATCCGCTCGAAGGTGCGCAGATTCCGCTCGACGGGGTCGGGATTCAGGAAGGCGTGCGGCGTCTGCACGAGGAACAGGCGCGGATCCTCGGCGAAGTAGCCGACCGTCTCGCGCAGGAACGAGCGGAACGGCACGTGGTCGGCGTCGAGCACGACCACAATGTCGCCGCTCGCCTGAGCGAGCCCGTTATTCAGGTTGCCGGCCTTGGCGTGCAGGTTGCGTTCGCGGGTGAGATAGCGGGCGCCGAGTTCGGCGCAGAGCGCCTTAAGCTGGGCCCGGCGAGCCCGCGCCGCCTCGGCCTTCCCGCGGTCCGCATCGGCGCATTTCTGGTCGGTGCCGCCATCGTCGAGGAGCCAGACCGTCAGCTTCTCGGGCGGGTAGTTCATCTGGCGCGCGGCGGCGAGGGTCATCGCGAGGATCGACGCATCCTCGTTGTAGCTCGGGACGAAGACGTCGACGGTGGGAAGCTCGGCGGCCCGCTGCGGCGTCGGCGGCCGGCGGCGCAGGGGGTCGGCGTTGATGATCAGGCTGACGAACAGGATGAAGACGCAGTAGAGCTCCCCGAGGAGGAGGAGCAGCCCGAAGCCGAAGCTGACCGGGTCGCCGGGCGAGGGCAGCGTGTTGGTGACCCGCCACAGGATGTAGCGGAGCACCACGAGGCTTCCCATCGCCAGGAACACGAAGCGCGTGCGCGGCCCGTCGAGGAACAGCCAAAGCCCGATCATCGCCGCCATGGCGGCGAGGCTCATGGCGAGTTGGTTCTGCGTGCCGACGGGCTGGCTCAGGAGGACGAGGCCGGCCGCCGTCGTCCCCATCCATACCAGCCACCGCACCGCACGCATCACGCCTGCATCTCCCGCGCCGCCACTCGGCACATCATCGGATTATGTCCATTTCTCGATCAATCCACGAAATTCCAACCGAAACCCCACGCCAGCGGTATCATTGAAGAACTCAATTAAGTCAGAGATGCTGCGTTTCCAGCAAGAGACAGAGTGTCACTGAGCACAAGTTTCAGCGTGCGATAGAAAATTCTTCCCAGATGATTGTTTCGGCGGATGTACACGCCAAGATTGCTTAAAATTTGCTTCATTCCGTATGGGCAGATGCACGATCCAGGTGATCGAACGGCGCGCCGAGCCACCGACGCACGTCGCCCGTGCCCGCGATTTTTGCGGCCCTGCAAAACAGTTTTCCGGATCCGGAACGGCCGGCGGCCGGCCGGAGCGGCGAATGGCGCCCGGCCAACGGCCCGGATCAGAACTTCGCGCGCGCCTCGACGCTCGAGTAGTAGCCGGAGCCCTGGACCCGGTCGCGGACGTAGCCCGCCGCGAGCGACATCTGGACCGGACCGAAGCTCACACCGGTGAGATGCGCACCGACGCGGTACTGGCGGAAGAAGTCGTCGCCGAGGAACAGGGCCTCCGGGCCGATATAGACGCCGTCGGCGACCATGTAGCCGACGCGGAAGCGCGAGTAATACGCGTTGAACTTGGTCGAGTACGACCCGTAGGCAGAGACCATCGTCCGGTCGGTCGGGTTCGCGTAGAAGCTGCCCGCGACCTTCAGGCCGACGCCGGTGCCGACCACCGGGTTGCCGGGATCGGGGATCGAGAGCTGGTTGCTGCGCACGTTGAAGCCGATGAAGCCGGCGAGCGCCGCGTCGCGCCAGATCCACTCGTAGCCGGTCAGGAGCGCACCCTCCTGCTGGTAGCCGGTGACCCGGGAGGTGACGGCCTGTCCGGGATAGGAGTAGGTGCCGGCCAGCGCCTCGACGCGCACCCGCACGCCGCTCTGGGTCGGCGCGCCGCCGGGCGCGGCCGTGACCGTGAGGGAGCCGAAGGCCGAGCTGTTCGAGGTGACGCTGGTCGAGCCGTCGACCGCCACCGCCCAGCTGTCGTCGACCGCCTGCTGCTGCGCGCCGGTATACCAATCGACGCCGCCCGCGTTCGCCGAGAGGTCGGCGGCACGGACGCGGTCCGCGGGTGCAAGCCACGCAGCGGCGAGGAGAAAGGCGGGCCGGCCCAGGCCACGGATCCCGCTTTGGCGGCTGAACGTCCCCACGGCCGCTCCCTCCCCGGATCCCGGTGCCTCGATCCACCGACTTATCCGCGACGAGGGTTAACAATCGCTCATCTTCAAGTTGTAAAAGGCCGGGAAAGACGGCGCGATCCGCTCAGGCGGCGCGCGCTTCGGGTATGGCGGCCTCGGCGAGAATCGCCGCAAGATCCTCCTGCCGGAACGGCTTGTCGAGCTGCAGAAATCGCCGGGCGGCCACGGGCAGCTGCCCGTGCGGGCTCGCCAGGATGATGCGGATGCCGGGATGGCGCTCGACCACCGTGGCGGCGAGTTGGAGCCCGGTCATCACCGGCATCGACTGGTCGGCGATCATCGCGTCGTAGGCGGCGCTCTCGGCGAGGAGGGCGAGGGCGTGGTCGCCGGAGGCCGCCTGGACGACCGTGTGGCCGAGATCGCCGAGGGCCTCGGCCAGGCTCGCGCGCACGAGGCCGTCGCTCTCGACGAGCAGGATGCGCAGGGAAGGCTGCCACGCGGCGGGCTCCGCCGCCGCGCCGCGCACGGCGGCCGGCAGCCAGATTTCTGCGAGGAAGGCCGCCTCGCCGGTTCCATCGGCCACGAGGCGCCAGCCGCCGCCGGCCTCGGCGATGAGCCGGGAGGCGGCCTCGAGCGCCCGCGTCGAGGCCGGGCGCGGCCGCGTGCCGGGCCTCGGCCGCCCGCTCGCGAGGAGCACGCGGATATAGGCCCTCGGTGGCAGATCGAGGTCCGGCGCAGGGCGGCCCTCGTGCTCGGCGGCGCCGATCGCGAAACCATCGAGGCCGAGATCGCGGAAATGGAACGCGACGTTCAGGAGCATCACCTCCAGGAAGCGGTCGCTGCACAGGACCCGCGGGAGATCGCTCGGCACGCGGTCGATCACCGGGGTGCCCTGCAGGACGTTCGACTGCAGGAAGGGCAGGACGGCGGCCACCGTAGCGGCGAGATCGCACGCGGCGAGGCTCTCGGCCTCGCCGCGCACGAGACTTAGCATGCGCCGGGTGAGCGCCGAGCCGCGCAGCGCCCCGGCAAGCGCGCCGTCGACCAAGCGCATCTGCTCCCCGTCGAGGCGGTGGCGGCGGCGCAGAACGCCGAGATTGACGAGCATGACGGTCAGGACGTCGTTGACATCGTGGACGATCCCGTCCGTGACGCGCCGCAGGACGAGGCTGCGCCGCCGCTCGTTCGCGCTGGCCGCGAGGTCCTGGCCCGGCGCTTCGCCCTCGGGCAGCTCCCGGCTGAGGGCGTGGAGCCGGAGCGGGCCGCTGGCCGGCTCGCCGCTCCGCAGGAACCGCACGAGCACCCGGCGGCACCCGGCGGACCCGGACGGGCGGGTCCGCAGGACCATGTCGTGCGGTCCGTCGGCCGCGAGGGCGGCCGTCAATGTGAGTTCGAGGAGGGCGTGGTCGTCCGGATCGATGCGCCCGGTCAGGTCGGACCACTCGGCCGTCCGGTCGAGGCAAGCCGGCGCACCGACGAGATCCCGGTCCGACCAGATCACCCGGCGCGTCTGCGGATCGACCTCCCAGTAGGTCCAGCCCGACATCGCCTCGAAGGTCTGGAGGCGCCCCCTGACCCGATCGATGCCGGTGCCGGCCCGTGCGAGCAGCGAGTCGGAGCTCTGCGCGCGGCCGGCGACGAACCGCGCGACCGCATCGATCTCGCTGACGGGCGAGCCCGTCCCTGCGTCGTCCGCGCCGGAACGCGCCACGAGGTCCCTCAACGGCCGGGCCATGCGCCCGCCGAGGGCATAGCCTATCCCGGCCGCCGCGAGCACCAGCGCGAGCGCCAGCCACGGCGCGCCGGACCGGCCGCCGGCGCCCGGCGCGCCCTCGGCGCGGGCGGTGACGAGCCAGCCCGGGCTGCCGAGGTCGCGGAAGCCGCGCGTCGGCGTCGACGCGCTGGCCTGCGCGCCGCCCTCCGCCGCCGAGATGCCGGCCAGCGCGCGCCCGTCCGCGGCCGTGACCAGGAACGCGACCGAGGCTGGCAAGTCGAGCGCGCGGCGGACCCGCTCCTCGATCCGCGAGAAGAAGGTGGCGTCGACGCGCAGCAGAAGGCGGTCGGAGCGGCCCGGAACACCGAGGGCGAGCGCAACCTCGAAGGCGCTGCCCGCGCCGTCCGCGGCCGTGGCGAGCGCGATCTGCGCGTTGCGGACCCGCCCGAGCCACGGCTCCCGCGCGAGCGTCATTCCGGCCAGATGGCCCAGATCCGCCGCCCGCACCTCGCCGCTCGGCGCGACGAGGAGGATGGACCTGTAGGCCGGGTTCAGGGCGATCCAGTCCCGCAGCAGCGCGGACCGGGATGGATCGGACAGCCCGGGATCGTCCGGCCGCAGCAGCAGCGCGGCGCCGCGCACATCCGAAACGAGGGTGTTCAGGCCATCGTCGACGGCCTCGGAGAAGGCGCGTGAGGCCGCGAGCGCCGTGCGCTGCGGCTCGCCGATGTCGACGCGCGCGTCGCCGAGGCCGAGCGAGGCCAGCCAGATCGCGACCGCGGCGACACCGGCCGTCTGGACGGCGTTCAAGACCTTGAGCGGAATCCGGACGGAGTCCAGCATGCACTTGCTCCGCCGGCGCGCCCCGCAGGCATCAGGGAGCCGGGGTTGAGTTCTCTCGACTGGCCCAACGAGGGCGCGAAGCGTTTAAGGTCCGGTTAACGATGCGGTCGCCCGGCTGAGATCCCGGGCCGCAAGCGCCCCGGCTCACGCCGCCCCCGCGCTCCCTACCCTTGCGGGTCTCAGGCCGGCCAGCGAGACAGGCGCGCTCCGAGTTCGGGGATATCGGCTTCGCCGATCCCGCCGTAGGCGAGGCGCAGATAGGCCTCGAGCCCGTCGCCGAACGCGCTGCCGGGGAGGCACGCCACCCCGTGCTCGCAGCCCAACCGCTCGGCGATTCGGGCGGCGGTCTCCCCCGCGAAGGGATGGCGGACGAAGGCGCAGAACGCACCCTGAGACGCGACCGACCAGCCCGGCAGGTCCCGGAAGACCGCGCGGATTGCCCGGCCGCGCCGGTTGATCTCGGCGCGGTTGGCCGCCTGCCAATCGTCGAGGGCGGGCAGCAGAGCCGCCATGGCGGCCTGGGCGGGCCGCTGCGGGCAGACGTGGAGGCAATCCAGAACCTTGAAGGCCTGCTCGATCAGCGCAGGGGCCGCGACGACGGCCCCGAGCCGGTAGCCCGGAATGCCGTAGGCCTTGCTGAAGCTGTAGAGGTTGACGAGCGTGTCGGCCCAGTCGGGGTCGCAGAACAGGTCGTGCGGTCTCGCCGCGCCGTCCGGAAGGAAGTCGCGATAGGTCTCGTCGAGGATGAGCGCGATGCCGCGCCGCCGGCAGAGATCGCGGAAGGCCGCGAGGGTCGCGGGCGGATAGACGGCGCCGGTCGGGTTGTTGGGCGTGACGAGGACCAGCGCCCGCGTCCGCGCTGTGATGCGCTCCTCCGCCGCCCCGGCATCCGGCACGAAGCCGGCCGCCTCGGCGCAGGGAAGCGGCACCGCCTCGATGCCCAGCATGTCGAGGGTCATCTTGTGGTTCCAGTACCACGGCCTCGGCAGCACGACGGCGTCGCCGCGCTGGGCGAGGGCGAGGACGGCCAGGGTGAAGGCCTGATTGCAGCCGGCGGTGATCGCGACGTGATCGAGCTCGATCCGCCCTCGGAGCCGGTCCGAGACCTGCCGCGCGTAGGCGTCTCGCAGCGACCGTTCCCCGAGGATGGCGCCGTAGCGCGCGTTCGACGGGTCCCGCGCCTCCTCGGCCAGGCGCACCAGCAGGCCGGGTGGGGGCGGGTAGCCCGGAGCGGCCTGGCACAGGTCGAGCAACGGCCCCCGATCCTGCGCGTAGCGCGAGGCCCAGGCCTGGACGAGCGGGATGGCCGGCCGGTCCGTGGCGCGCAGCAGCGGGTTCAACGGGTGCATCGAGGGTATTTCCGGGCCGGGCAGGGGATGGGGTGTCAGCCCCGGTCGATCTCGGCCCCGAAGCTCAACAGGAGCTTCTGCAGGTCGCGCTCGTTCACGAGGTCGGCCGCCTCGGCCGGTCGGTACCAGCGGCGGCGGCGCTGCTTCTTCTCCGGCCAGCGCTTGCGCTCGTCCGACACTTCGAGCGGGAACACCTTGACGGCGCAGGCCACGGTGCTGCCGTCGCCCAGCCGCTTGTCGTACCGATACTTGCCGACCGCCTTCTTGCCGATCTGTCCCTTCAGCCCGGCCTCCTCGTACGCCTCGCGCTCGGCGGCCCGATGGTCCTTGCGCCCCGGCATCGGCCAGCCCTTCGGGATGATCCAGCGCCGCGTTTCCCGCGACGTGACCAGCAGGATCTCGGGCCGGCCCTTCACGCCGAGCCGGAACGGCAGGGCCGCGACCTGTGCGTAGGGCGAGCGCCGCTTCTTCTTCAGTTCCGCCTCCTCGTTAGGTGCGCTTGTGGGTGCGCCTGCCATCCGGTGCTCTGCGCCGCTGCAACCAAAATGGGGGCATTCACCTTGGTTAGTGGATCGCAGGCTCCGGACTGCGGCGACGAGGACATGACAACGCGCACCGCTCCTGCGAGTGCCCTCGCGTGAAGCCCGTGCGTACCGACCCCGCCCCGCAACAGCGTCTGGCTCCTGCATGGCCCTTGAGATCGAGCGCAAGTTCCTCGCCAGCCGCGCCGTGCTGGAGCATTGCCGGTTCGGGCTGCCCATGCTGCAGGGCTACCTGCACACCGATGCCGAGAACACCCTCCGGGTGCGTCGGGCGGGCAACCGGACTTTTTTCACCTGGAAGGGCAGGCGCAGGGGCGCATCCCGGGAGGAGGTCGAACGCGAGGTCTCGACCGAGGTGGGAGAGGCGATGTTCCTGGCTCTCAGGACCGACGAATGCGTCGCCAAGACCCGCTATCGGATCGAGCATGCCGGCCTCGTCTGGGACGTCGACGTGTTCGAGGGCCGCTTGGCGGGCCTGATCCTCGCCGAGGTCGAGCTGACCCACGAGGACCAGCCCGTGGACCTGCCGCCCTGGATCGGCCGGGAGGTGACGCAGGACGAGCGCTACCGGAATTCGCGCCTCGCCCGCGCGAGGCTCCCGATCGAGCTCGCCGCCTGAGGCGGCGCGTCAACCTGCCTCCCCGGCACGCAGCGGCGCGAGCGCCTCCGCAATGCGCTCGCGGTCGGCGTCGCCGAGCGGCAGGAGAGGGCGCGGAGGCTCGGCCGTCCCGAGCGCGAGGAGATCCTGCAGGACGTACATCACCCGCAGGCTGCCGAACGTCCTGAACGTGTCCCAGAGCGGCCGGCAGCGTTCGTCGATCCGCCGCACCTCCACCTCGTCGCCGGCTCGCGCGGCCCGCACGAGCGACAGGGCAAGACGCGGCAGGAGGCCCGCGACGACGCTGTACCAAGCGTCGGCCCCGGCCAGGAGCGCGTCGGCCGCCCCCCAGTCGCCGCTGTAGCCGATCGAGAGGGCGGTGCGGCAGCGCAGGGCCGTCAATTCGCCCGCGAAGTCCCCGTCGGCGGGCAGGGGCATCTTCACCGCCGCGACGGCCTCGAGGCCGGCGAGGCGTTCGATGAGCTCACGGCCGAAGGTGAAGTGGGTGGTGCCGGGGTTGTTGTAGAGGCAGATCGGCAGGTCGGTCGCCCGCGCCACGGCGCGGACATGCTCGTAGACCTCTCCTTGCGTCAGCGGCGTGTAGGAGACCGGTGCGAGGAGCAGCGCGTCGGCCCCAGCGTCGGCGGCATCCCGCGCCAGCCCCTGCGCCTGATCCGTCCGCAGGGCGCCGATACCCACGAGGAGGGGCGTCCGTCCCCCGACGCGGGCGACGGCCGCCCGGACCGCGCGCAGCCGCTCCTCGCGCGTCAGGTAGGCGTAGATGCCCGTGCTGCCGAGAAGACCGATCGAATCGACGCCGGCCGCGCAGAGAGGATCCAGGAGCCGGCCCTGCGCCTCGGTGTCGACCCGCCCGCTCGCGTCGGCCGGCGTCAGCGGAAAGGCCGAGAGGCCGTGAAAGAGGCGCATCGCGGGGCTCCCGGGCCGAGGATCGGATCGGCCGCGGCCGAATCAGGGGGATCGTGCGTCACGACGGGAGCGCGCGACGCGCCACCTTGCAACGCTTCCAGATTCATGCACCCTCGGCGCGCTGGCTGAGCAAGGCCCGGACGCGCCCGATGCCGTGGTCCACGTCTCTCACGGATCGATCGCGGCAGGCGATCTCCGCACCGTGTCGAACCGGGGCCCAGGCCGGCCTCCGGCCGCCGAAACGCGCGCCCGAACGGCGCCGGGCCGCACCGAAGCAAAATCATAAAAACCAAATCAAACCATAGGGATCGGACAATGCTCGAAGAGGCCACAACCAAGCTCGGCGCGTGCCCGCACGACTGCCCAGACACCTGCTCGATGATCTACACGGTCGAGGCGGGCCGTCTCACGAACGTTCGCGGCAATCCGGACCACCCGATGACCCGCGGCGCGCTCTGCGCGAAGGTCAAGGACTTCGACAAGCACCATTACAATCCGGACCGCGTCCTCTACCCGATGCGCCGCACCGGTCCGAAGGGCTCGGGCCAGTTCGAGCGCATCAGCTGGGACGAGGCGCTGGGCGAGATCCACCGGCGCTTCAGCGGGATCATCGCGGAGCACGGCGCCGAGGCGATCCTACCCTACAATTACCTCGGCAACGAGGGCGTGGTGCAGGGGCTCACGGTCGGCGACGCCTTCTTCAACCGGCTCGGCGCCACGGTCGCCGAGAAGACCTTCTGCGGCTCGGGCTCCTGCACGGCCTGGCTTCTGACGGTCGGCCCGACGAACGGCACCGATCCCCTGAGCTTCGCCCAGTCGAAGTACATCGTGATCTGGGGCTGCAACTCCGTCTCGACGAACCTCCACCACTGGCACATCGTGAAGGAGGCGCAGCGCAACGGCGCCAAGGTCGTCGTGATCGACCCCTTCCGCTCCCGCACCGCCAAGGAGGCCGACTGGCACCTGATGCCGAAGCCCGGCACGGACGGGGCGCTCGCCATGGCGATGATCCAGGTGATCATCGCCGAGGGGCTGACGGACGACGATTACATCGCCCGGCACACGGTCGGCTTCGACGCCCTGAAGGAGCGCGCCGCCTCCTTCACACCGGAATACGCGGCCGAGATCTGCGGCATCCCCGCCGACGACATCCGGCAACTCGCGCGGGAATACGCCACCACCCGGAACGCGGCCCTGCGGCCCGGCATCGCCGTCGAGCGCAGCGCGGGCGGCGCCCAGGCGCTGCGGGCGATCTTCTCGCTCCCGGCGCTGACCGGCTCCTGGAAGGATCCGGGCGGCGGCGTCTACCAGATGCCGCTCTGGGAATTCCCCGTGCACTGGGACCGGGTCTGCCGGCCCGACCTGATCCCCGAGGGGACGCGGGCGCTCAACGTGCTCAAGCTCGGCGAGATCCTCACCGGCGAGGCGGGCATCGAGCCGGGTATCCACGCCCTGATGGTCTACAACGCCAACCCGGTCTCGAACGCGACGGAGACGGGAAAGATCAAGCGCGGCCTCGCCCGCGAGGACCTGTTCACGGTCGTCAGCGAGCATTTCGTCACCGACACGGCGCGCTACGCCGACATCCTGCTCCCCGCCACCATGGCCGCCGAGCACGACGACATGATGTTCTCGTGGGGGCACTTCTTCTTCACCCTCAACCAGAAGGCGATCGAGCCGCCGGGCGAGGCGGTCTCGAACGCCGAGCTGTTCCGGCGGCTCGCTCGAACCTTCGGCTTCACCGAGCCGCAATTCGCGATGAGCGAGGCCGAGCTGATCGAGTGGTATCTCGACTGGGACAGCCCCAAGCTCGGCGGCATCACGATGGCGCATTTCCGCGAGCACGGCTGGTACCGGCTCGACATCGGCGATCCGGAGACCCGCACGCCGCACGCGGAGGGCAACTTCCCGACGCCGACGGGCAAGTGCGAGTTCTTCTCGCAGGCCGCCCTCGATGCGGGCAACTTCGTCGCGCCGCCCTTCCGCCAGATGTACGAGGCGAAGCAGGGCGGCGAGGCCCTCGACCCGCTGCCCGGCTACGTGCCGGCGAATGAGCGGCCGGAATCCAATCCGGCCCTGGCCGAGCGCTACCCGCTCAACATCGTCTCCCCGAAGAGCCACGGCTTCCTGAACTCGCAATACGCCAACGAGGCGCACAAGATCCGCGCGCAGGGCGAGCAGGCCATCCTGATCAACCCGCGGGACGCGCTGATGCGGCAGGTCACCGAAGGGGCGCTCGTCCGGGTCTTCAACGACCGCGGCGCCTTCCACGGGGAGGCCAGGGTCACCGAGGACGTGCCGCCCGGCATGGTGGTGGCCTCGCTCGGCTACTGGCACGCGCTGAACCGCGACGGGGCGGTCAACGTGATCAGCGCGTCGACCTACGGCGGCATGGGGCACTCGCCGACCTACAGCGACAACCTCGTCGAGGTCGGGTTGGCGCAGTAGGGCACCGCCCGGCCTCCTGCTCTCCGGGACTCGAACAATCACCGGCCCCGCCCGCGCGGGGCCGGCAACCGTCGCGGAAATAATGCCCCACCGCTTCTGGCATGCTCCGCAAATAATCCCAACGTCGTAAGCAATACCGTCGGTGCGGTGTGACCATTCGGCACTGTCATTAAGACTCCCTTTACGCCTAAGCTCCGGCCCCATCTGCGAGGAAGGCCAGAGCTGAGGGAGCATCCGGCATGGTGAGCAAGCGGCTACTGGTGGGCGGGGGCTTCTCCTCTCCGTGAGCGGGTGCAACCATCTGTTCCCGCCCTCGGCGCAGTACGCCTCCCTCGCACCCGCCGCGATGCCGGCGACGGGGCCCGGGACGGTCATTCCCGAGGTGAACGGGCCCGAGGCCGCCATGCCCGACGTCGCGATACCGGGCACTCTGCTCGGCCGCGGCGGAGCCGGGCGCGGGGCCGTCGAGCCCTACACGGCCCTCAAGCGGACGGCGACGGCGCGCGCCCGCTGGGAGGCCCAGCCGCGCGTGGACTACGCGAAGATCGAGCCTCCGGTGAACTTGACCGGGCGGGCGCTGAGGGATCCTCCGGCTGCCGAGGACGACGCGAAGCCCGCGGAGGAACCGCACGCGACGGCCAGCGTCCGCGCCGGGAAGGGCACGCTCGCCGCGGGCACGGGAGTGCTCGGTCCCTCCTACGACCGCGAGAAGATGATGAGCGACCTGCTCGACGAGGGCGCGAAGGCGGCCCGGTCGATCTGCAACCGCTGCTGAGCCGGCCGCCCCTGCCAGGGCGCAGGTTGCGCCCTAGATCCCGGGAAGGATCGAGATGGGGCGCGTCCCGGCATCCGCCGGCGGCCCGGGGAGACGGAATGGCCATGCGCCCGCAATCGAAACTCTGTGCCGCGTTCGTCGCCGCCGCCACGCTCGCCGGATGGGCCGGCGACGCCTCCGCGGATTGCCTGCGGCGAGTCTACAATCGCTCGGCCAATCTCCTCATCGTCAGCCAGGACGGCGGACCGCCGATCGCGGTTCGCCCGGGACGGTCGGCGACCCTGCGCCTGGCGCAGCCCGGCACGCTCGATCTTGGCGTCCAGTGCCTCGGCTCCGGCGGCGAGCCCGTCATGCGCACGCAGTTCCGCTATCAAGCGCTCATCGACCGCTGCTACGTCGAGTTCGGCACGCAGTTCTTCGTTGCGGAACTCGGCCGCGGCTTCTTCGGGCAACAGGGTACGAAGCCCTTCACGGTCAACAATCCGCGGCAGGGCGACGTCGTGCTGGGGCCGTTCGAGGCGGCCTGCCCCGTCCCCGCCGCCCTCAGCCGCCGCGGCTGACGGGGGCACCCGCCGGAGAGAGGGCGGGGGAATCACAGCGGGCCGGCAGTTCGGTGGGAGCACCGGAGCTGCGCGGCCCGTGTGCCGTTCGGCCCCCGAGAGGGACGAGGCCGCAGCGACCCTGCCAGGCTCGCGCGGGAGCGATTAAGAATTCGTTACCGCTCAGCAGGCGTAGTCGAGGCCGAGCTTGCGTCCCTGGCGCCAGACCACGACGCAGAGCCTGTCGAAGGCGTAGCCCTCGACGCGCAACCGGACCGTGTAGGGCAGGGCGATCTGCGGATCGACCTCGATCGTCGCCCCGGTGTCGGTCGTCCCCCAGACGACGCAGTCGAGGTCGTCCGGCCGCCCGTCGAAGGCCACCTTGCCGAGCCCGAACACGATTCGGGTGAATGGCCCGTGCCGATCGATCAACATGCCAAGCTCCTGTCGCTGCCCTGCGGAAGCCGGCGTCCTCCTAGACCGTATTCGTCTTGATCTGAGCAGAGTTCAGCCGCCCGGCACTGTCAATTCGAGGGCTCGAATGCTCTGCGCGATACCTCGGAAGAGGCAAGCGCGCCCGCGAAAGGTGTCCGCGCTCAGGCTTCGGCCCGCGTGGTCTCGAAGCAGACGCCCACCTCGCCCGGAAGCCGCCAGATCACGCGGCACGGGTGCCGGTCGTCGCTCGGGCCGATCGTCAGATCGAACACGTCCGGAACGGCGCTCTCGCTGCGCACGAGGAGGAGCGCACCCGCTTCCGTGAGGTTCGCGACGGAGCAGGTGAAGGCGAGGGCCGCGCTGATGATGATCTCGGCATGCCGAAATGTCTGCCGACGTACAAGGCTGCGATTTTCTGACATCGGGATGATCCCGCGAAGTATTGGCAAGATCATTTCTCCGCCCCATTCGTTAACGGTTCCTTACCGGAACGGGCGGGAAGCGGCCTGATTCCGAGGGGTTCGGAGCGCGCGATCGCGAGTGCGGCAGGCGGGCAACGCCCCGCCCCGGGCCGTGCCGGACCGCAACCGGCCGGCCGGATCGGCGAGGCGTCCTCAGGCGCGCTCGAGGATCCAGTCCACGGCCCGGCGCAGATCGGCGACCGTCGCTGTCGGCCCCGGATCGATCCGCGTCTCGTCGCCCACCCGATACTTGCCGGTCCGGACGAGGATGCCCGCGATCCCCGCGGCGAGCGCGCCGGCCACATCCGATTCCACGTCGTCGCCCACCATCACCGTCTCCGCCGGCGCGGTGCCGAGATCCGCCACGGCGGCGGCGTAGAAGGCTTCGGCCGGCTTGCCGACGAGTTCGGCCTCCCGGCGCGCGGCGCATTCGAGCGCGGCGACGAAGGGTCCCGCATCGAGGCTGAGCCGTCCGTCCCCGTCCTCGAAGGTGCGGTTGCGGGCAAGCGCGATGAAGGCCGCGCCGCCGTCGATCAGACGGAAGGCGGCGTTGAGGGCGTCGTAGGAGAAGCCCCGTGCGGCATCCCCGACGATCACCGCGTCGACCGGGCCGGTCGGCCGCATGTCGAGATCCTCGGCGAGGTCCGGATGCACCAGGAAGTACGGCGAGAGTCCCCGCTCCGCCACGAGCGCCCGGGCGGCGAGAGCCGGCGTGAACACGTCGCCGCCCTCGGCCGGGATGCCGAGGCGGTGCAGCCTGTCGAGGAGGACGCGGCGCGGCTTCGAGGTCGTGTTGGTGACGAAGCGCAGCGGGAGGCCCTTCGCCCGCAGATCCGCGAGGCTCGCGACCGCATCGCCGATCGCCGCGTCGCCGAGGAACACGACCCCGCTGAGGTCGAGGAGGATTCCGGTGATCCTGGGCGGATCCCTCGGCGCGGTCTCGGGCATGGCGGCCTCGCACGCGGGCTGCGCGTCGTGCGCAGCGCTCCAGCGGTGGCGCCGAAGCCGGGGTCCGGTCAACCCCCGCAGCGCGGGCGGAGCGGCGCAAGACTCCTTTCCAGGAACCGGGGCCAGGGGCACCGGTTGGTGGGCTGGTCCCCGTCGTGTCGTCTCGGCGGGGCTGCCTCCCGTCACGGACGGGCGTTTCCTCCCTCGACTTCGGGCCGCCGCGCCGGCGGCCCGTTTTTCTGTCCCGCCTCAGCCGCCCGCATCGAGGGGCAGGTCCGGACCGTCGTCGGCGGGCGCGCCGTCGTAGCCCTCGAACCAGGCCCGCCGCTCGGCCGAGCCCGCCGGGTAGGGACAGGCGTCCTTCGGCCGCCCGACCGCCCGGGCATGGGCGCCTTCCATGATGGGATCGGTGATCTGCGCATGTCGCTCGGTCATGCTTGCCTCCTTGAGGATCGGCGGCGATTTGCCCTCACTGGAGACAACACCGGCCGCGCCCGAGGTTCCGGCCGCGCGCAAAGAGCGTTCGTCACCGAGCCCGGAGCCCTCGGCACCGCCGGGGCGGACGCCCTCCGGCGCACCGTGGTCGCGCAGTCGGCTACCCGCGCCGCGCATCCTGCGGTAGCGTTCCGTACCGGCGCGCCGGCATCGCGGGCCGCCCCCGCACCCGTGGAATCCGATCGATGAGCACCATCACCCGCCGCCTTGCCCTCAGCGTCGCCGGCGGCCTCGCCGCCACGGCGGCCGATACCTTCGCGCGGACGGCCGCGGCGGAGCCCGCGGCCGCGCCGGCCCTGTTCGCCCTGCCGCAGGCCGTCATCCCGATCCTCGGCGAGGCGCAGGCCTTCCCGGTCCGGCGCATCTACTGCATCGGGCGCAACTACGCCGCGCATGCCCGCGAAATGGGCTCCGATCCGGTCCGCGAGCCGCCCTTCTTCTTCCAGAAGCCCGCGGACGCGATCCAGGTCGTCGAGCCGGGGCAGGTGGGCGAGCATCCCTATCCGACGCTGACGAAGAACTACCACCACGAGATCGAGCTCGTCGCCGTGCTGAGGTCGGGCGGGCGCGACATCCCGAAGGAGCGGGCGCTCGACCACGTCTACGGCTACGCCACCGGCCTCGACATGACGCGCCGCGACCTGCAGCGGGGCATGGGCGACCAGAAGAAGCCCTGGGAGATCGGCAAGAGCTTCGATCATTCCGCGCCGATCACGCCGATCACGCCGGCCGAGCGGATCGGCCACCCGGTGCGGGGCCGCATCGAGCTCGCGGTGAACGACGCGGTGCGTCAGGGGGCCGACCTCTCCGACATGATCTGGTCCGTGGCCGAGCAGATCGCGCACCTGTCCCAGGCCTTCGAGCTGAAGGCCGGCGACATCATCTATTCCGGCACGCCGGAGAATGTGGGCCCGGTGGTGCGTGGCGACGTGCTGCGGGGCCGGATCGAGGGTCTGCCCGACCTGTCGATCCGGATCGTGTAGGGGCGGCTCACCCGAGCGGGGCGGCGGTTGGCCCGGGGAGAGGGACGCGCACGCCCGTCAGTGCCTCCGAGAGGGCCCAGAGGCGCCGGGCCGCGTCGGCGTCGCACGCGTGCAGCGCGACGTCCGCGACGGCCGGATCGCCCCAGAACTCGCGGAACCCGTCCGGCCCGTAATAGGCTCCGCCCTCGGCCTCCGGCGCGGTCGCCGCGTGGAGGATCGGGCCGGCGCCCCGGGCGGCCGACTGGCCGATGGCGCCGAAGATCGCGCGTCCGGCGAGCCGCGCCAGGGGCCCGCCCGGTCGCCGCGCCGGGTGATGTCCGTTCGCGCCAGCCCCGGGTGGGCGGCGAGGGCGCGAACGGCCGATCCGGCCGCCCGCAGGCGCCGGTCGAGTTCGAGCGCGAACATCAGCAGGGCGAGCTTCGTCTGGCGATAGGCGACCTGGGGCGCGTAGCCGTGGCGCAGCTGCAGGTCGTCGAAATGGATCCGGCCCGACCGGTGCGCGATGCTCGCGACCGCGACGACGCGCGTGGCGGGCCCCGGCCGCAGATGCGGCAGGAGCAGCCCCGCGAGGGCGAAATGGCCGAGATAATTCGTGCCGAGCTGGCGCTCGAACCCGTCCGCGGTTTCCTCCCGGCGCGGGACGGAGGCGATCCCGGCATTGAGCAGGAGCGCGTCGACCGGTTGCGCCTCGGCCTGCCAGCCGTCAGCGAAGGCGCGCACGGAGGCGAGGCTCGCGGTGTCGAGGGGCCGGAAATCCAGCCGTGCCTCGGGATGGACCCGCCGGATCGAGGCCATCGCGCGGGCGGCCTTGTTCGCGTCACGCGCCGCCAGCACGACGCGGGCTCCCGCGCCCGCGAGCGCGCGCGCCGCCTCGTAGCCGAGGCCGCTCGTCGCGCCGGTTACGATTGCGAGGCGCCCCGCCTGGGAAGGGATGTCGGCATCACTCCAGCGGCTCTTCGTCATCGGCCACGATCTCCCGGTCCATGCTTGTCCCTGTCGCTCGGAAAGTCGGCGGGGGCGGCCACGGTTCAGCCCGCGGCGCATCACCGGGCCGCTGAACCGCCGGAGCGCCCAGCGCTTGGTTCACGGAATCGGACGATGAGGCCACCCCCGGATGGACGAGCGCTACCTCTGCGACGCGATGATGGGGGGCCTCGCCCGCCTGCTGAGGGCGGCCGGGCACGATACCCGCCTCGCCGCGCCCGGCGCGCCGGATGCCGACCTCCTGGCCCTGGCCGCAAACGAGGAGCGCCTCCTGCTGACCCGGGACCGCGCCTTCGCGGCACGGGTGGGCGCTGGCGCGCTCCTGCTGCGGGAGGGGCGCGCCGACGATCAGGCCGCCGAGCTGAGCCGGATCCGGCCGGTCGACTGGCGCTCCGCCGCCTTCAGCCGCTGCCTCGTGGACAACACGCCCCTGCGCGAAGCGGGCGCCGACGAGATCGCCCGGGCCCCGGCATCGAGCCGGGTCCTGCCGGGGCCGTTCCGAATCTGTCCGGCCTGCGCGCGCCTCTATTGGCCGGGCAGCCATGTCAGGCGGATGCGGATCTGCCTCGATCGCCTGGCCGGCCTCTGCACCAGCGCGGGCCGCCCCGAAAATTCAACTTCTACGTGAGATTTTGCGGCGAAGCGCGCGGTCACGCCCGTCGAAGGAACATCGGACTACAACCTGGCGTTCAAAATTCGATCATGCCGTGCAGGGGCGAAGGGAGAGATGCCGCGATGCAGGGGCGAAGGGAGAGATGCCGCGATGCAGGGGCGAAGGGAGAGATGCCGCGATGAATCAGGGCAAGGACGGAGGCATCGAGCCCAAGGTTCCGACCGAGCGCCCCGATCCGAAGGCGGCCGGCAGACCGAGCGGCGGCGCGGACCGGCCCGGCTTCGATCTCGGGGGTGCCGAGGACAGATCGATCCAGAGCGGGACCAATCCGAAGACCGAGCCGCGCGGCAACCCAGAGATCGGCAACGAGCAGCCGGCGGACCGCAGCCGGATGACCAGCAGGAAGGGCACGCCGGCCTGAGGGCCGTGCCAGCTAGGGAGACACGCCGTGGCAGACATCCACGCGAACGATCCGCACGGAGCCTCGTCGGGGCAGGCCGGATCCGGCACGAGGCGGCCGGCCGATGGCGGCCCCGGGATGGCGCAGCAGGCCAGGGAGACGCTTCAGGACGTCGGCGACCGGGCGTCCGACACCTGGGATGACCTCTCGAAGCGCGGCGCCCGTTATTATCGACAGGGCAGCCGGGCCGTCGGTGAGGTCGACGGCACCACCGCCACCGGCCTCCTGATCGCCGGAGCGATCGGCTTCGGCCTCGCCTGGCTCATCTTCGGGCAGGCGTCGCGCTCGGGCGACTACGTCGCGCGCCGCATGAGTTCCAGCAGCGAACGGACGCGTTGATGCGAGTCGGTCCGATCGCCGGCTAGCGCCGGGCGCGCCGGGCGCGCACGCCCGCGAGCATCGCCGGATGCGCCGAGATGCCCTCCCGCTGCCGGGCCGGGGACGCGTCCGGCGACGAGGCGGGCCCGGGCAGCGGCCGATCCTCGACGATCACCTCGACGGTGATCCGGCGCGGGCCCTGGATCGCGCCGGCCGGACGGCGGCCGCCCGCGAGCGAGAGACCCGCGAAGGCGGCGAGCGCCAGGAGGCCGACGGCGACCGTGTGCCAGTTCGGCGCGGGCTCGAGCATCATCACCACGAGACCACCGAGGGCGGCGGCGGCGGCGAGGACGCGCGCATTGAGCGGGTCGCGGATCATGCCGCAGCATCACCGCGAAACCTGGCGATCCGCCGAACGAAACCGTTCGCATTCTCATCATCGGGGCACCGCGCGGAACGCGGGCGATCGACGTTCCGGGGCGCCGTCAGGTGTGCCCTGCGGGAAAGCCCGGAACGTCGGAACGAGCCCGGCCGGCCGCTCCGATCGCGCGTCGAGCGGCCTTGGCATCGGGCCACGGGGCCCGGGTCAGGCGGCCTTGCGGCTCCGGCGCCCTTTCGACGACGGCTCGTCCTCGGTACGGCCGCCGGGGCGTCCGAGGCCGATCGACTTGGCGAGCTCGGAGCGCTGCGCGGCGTAGCTTGCCGCCACCATCGGGTAGTCGTTGGGCAGGCCGTAGCGCTGGCGGTAGCTGTAGGGGTCGAGCCCGTGCGTCGAGAGATGGCGCTTGAGCGTCTTGTAGGGCTTGCCGTCGATGAACGAGATCAGCGCGTCCGGCGTGATCGACTTGCGAACCTGCGCCGGCGTCGGCTTCTCGACCGTCTCGACCGGGGCGGCGGCGCCACCCTTCATGAGGCCATTCAGGGCCGTGTGAACGCTCATGATCAGCGCGGGCAGCTCGGCCACGGGCAGAGAATTGTTGGAAACGTAGGCGGACACGATGTCGCCGGCGAGCTCTACGAAGTCGAGGTTCTGTACCTGAGGTTCATCCACCACGTGTGCAATCCTATAGTTCTCGTTACCCCTCTCGCGCATAGATCACCCGGCGGGCAAGCGAATCAAGAGAGCCACACAAGAAATCTGCAGGAATCCGCACACTATCGGCAACTGCGCCGGCAGCGATATAGGGCAGCTTATCCTTTACCCTATCGCCCACGCTCGCCGACGACCTTCCTGATCTCGTCGGCCTGCGGACCCGCCACGCTTCGCTGACGCGGCGGCGGAGGGTGCCGCCCGCGACGCGAATCGTCAGGGACGGCCGAACTGCGCGGCGGGCTGCTTGGCCTCGAGCCGCGCGCGGAGACGATCGAGTTCGACGACGACCCGCTCGTGCGCGCCCTCTCCGATCTTCTCGGCCTCGTCGTAGGCGGCGACGTTGAACTGCAGGTGGCGCCCCTTCACGGCGACGACCTCGGCCTCCGCCCGCACCCAATGGCCGACCGGCGTCGCGGCCAAGTGCGTGACCTCGACCTTTGAGCCGACCGCGCTCTCGCCCGGCTCGAGATAGGCGCGGATCGCGTTGAGGGCGGCGTTCTCCATGGCCAGCACCATCATCGGCGTCGCGAAGACGGGCGGCAGGATCGCGTCCTTGAACTGGTTCGCGAGATGCTGCGGCCCGACCAGCATCGAGAAACTGCCCTTGGCCCCCAGGGGTACATCCTTCATCCGAATCCTCTCGGAACGCTGTCGTTGCGCCGGGCCCCTCGGGCGCCGACGCCAGACAGGTATGCAGGAAGGGGAGGGCCCGGTTCCGCGCTGCCCGGATCTGCAGTGGCCGGACCGGCCGCCCGCGCCGTCAGACCTTCCGGGCGATCCCGGAGCCCGAATGGACGGCGCGGCGGCGCTTCCGGGCCCGCGTCTCCCGCCAGAATGCGAGCCTGCGCCGGAGCGGCTCCAGCACCCGGTCGAGCAGGGCGAGCACGGCCCAGACGAGGATGATCAGAAGACAAAGGCCGCCGATGAGGACGCCCCAGTATCCCGGAGCCGGAATGATCATCAGGCAGACGAGACCGCAGAGGGATAGTGCTGGGATCCAGAACGGCACGAACGGCGATCTCCGGCGGCTGAGAAGCCGAAGCTAAGGCACCGATGTGATCATTCGGTTAAACAGCTCTTCGCAACCTCAATCCTGCCTCTTCGGATCGATTGGAATCGGTATCTGTCCTGGCGGCTTCGGATCGCGATCGGTGACTTGCCAAGGGTCATGAGCGGGAAAGCTCGGCTGCGCGAGAACCGAATAGGCTCCCGCCCATCGGAGCGTGCGCTAACGGACCGATGCAGTATACCCGTGGTGTGGCCGGCGCGCTTCTTGAAACCGGCCTGAGGCCGGGGAACAAAAGGATCTGGCGCGCAGGACGACGGGAATCGTCGCCGACGCGGCCCAGCAGGGGGCATCATCATGCGGATGGTGATCGGTATCGCGCTGTTGCTCGCGAGCGCGTCACCCATCATGGCGCAGACGCGGCGCGCACTCATCTGTTCGGAGGAAGTCGCGATCCGCCTGAGCGAGCCGGCGAAGCCCGACGCGCCGCGGAGCGAGGAGATCGACCGGCGCTCCTTCTCGCTGACCTCGGGCGGCGACACGCTGAACCTGATCTCGGCCGGGCGATCGGAGTTCTACGAGTGCCAGAAGGTCGTGCCGCGCCTCAACGAGGGCCGGCCGCGCAACACGATGAAATGCCAGAACGGAATCTACTTCCTGACGATCGACTATTCGCAGCTGAAATTCGCGAAATCGCAGATGAATCCGGAATCGAAGAGCGACGTCAGCATCAGCTACGGCTCCTGCCGGTTCCCGTAGGCGTCCGGCGGCCCGCCGAGCGCTCAGTGCATGGTCGTCAGGATCAGGGCGTAGACGACGATGGCGAGGCCGAGAAGGATGAACATCAGCGCGACGCGCGAGGCGGCCTGCTGATTCCGATCTGGGGAATCGTCACTCATCATCGCGCGGTCTCCGGGGGGATTCGCTTTGTCCTAGCCTATCCGAGATGAACGGCGCGATAACGGCGGCGATTACTGATTTGTCCGAGCGCGGACATTTCCCGCCCCGGCGTCGCGCGTTCCCCGATCGGGCAGCAGGCTGCTCATCCGTCCGCGCAGGGCCTGGAGGCTGCGGTAGCCGACCGCGGACGCGATCTCGCGGGCCGCGCGCCCGTCGGCCGCGAGCGCCAGCGCCCGCACGACCCGGGCCCGGGCCCGCCACGCGTCGAAGCTGAGGCCGGTCTCCCGGCGGAAGCCCCGCGTCAGGGTGCGCCGGCTCAAGCCCGCGCGCTCGGCCCAGGCATCGAGATCGAGGGGCGAGGCGGGATCGTCGATGAGCCCGACGCAGACGCGGCGCAGCCGCCCGTCCCGCGGCAGCGGCAGGGTCAGCGGCGTCTCCGGCGCGCGGCCGATCTCGTCGAGCACGAGCGCCGCGAGATGGCCGCCGCGGCCCGCCTCGTCGTAGAGGACGGGTTCCCGGGTCAGGGCCGCGAGCGCGGCGGCCAGGAGGTCCGAGACCTCGATGACCTGCGCCCGCTCGGGGAAGGCCGCCACCGCCTCCGCGGCGAGGTAGGCCGAGCACATCGAGACGGCACCGTGCATGACGACCGCGTGCGGCAGGCGCGGCGGGATCCAGAGGGCGTGCCCCTCCGGCACCACCCAGGTCCCGTCCTCGGCGGTGGCCATCATCAGCCCGGTGGTGGCGTAGAGAAGCTGCGCCCGCTTGTGGAAGTGGCGCTCGGTACGGCTGCCGGCCGCGAAGTGCTTCGGCATCACCGCGACCCGTCGCGGGACGTCCTGATAATCCTCGGCCCGGATCGAACGCATGGCCGCCCCCCAACCTGGCCCGATCGCGTACACCTTCGGCCCGACACCGTCCAACGGGTCAGGTACACAGGTGCGAGACTGCGAAGGCACCCGCCCGATGGATTCCGAGCTCCTGTCCCGCCGCACCCTGCGCTTCGTGAACGTGGCGCACGGCCTCGACCATTACGTGCTGCTGATCTACCCGACCGCGGTGCTCGCCATCGCGGCCCAGACGGGCCTCGGCTACGGCGAGCTGATCGGGCTCGCCACGGGCGCCTTCGTCGGCTTCGGCCTCTGCTCGCTGCCGATGGGCTGGCTCGCCGACCGCTACGGCCGGCGCAACATGCTGGCGGTGTTCTTCTTCGGCTACGGCCTGTCCTGCTTCGGGGTCGCGAGCGCCGGCAGCCCCACCGCCTTCGCCCTCTGGCTCTGCGTGCTCGGCCTCGCCTCGGCGATCTACCATCCGGTCGGCTCGACCATGCTGGTCAGCCATGCCCGCCGCCTCGGGCGTGACCTCGGCATCAACGGGGTCTGGGGGAATTTTGGAGCGGCGCTCGCCTCTGGCGCGACCGCCATCCTCGCCGCCCATCTCGGCTGGCAGGCGGCCTTCCTGGTGCCGGGCACGATCTGTCTCGTCTGCGGCATCGCCTTCGTGGCCCTCGTGCCGGGCGACGGCGAGGGCGCCGCGCGGAAAGGCGCCGGGGCGAGCGTGATCCCGGTCTCGCGCCCGGCAGCGCTGCTCGCCGTGTTCGGCATCGCGATCGTGGCGGGTGGCCTGACCTTCAACCTCACCACCATCGCCCTGCCCAAGGTGATCGACGAACGCCTCGCCGCGGGGCTGTCGCTCCAGCTGATCGGCTCGGTCGCGACGATCATCTTCGTGTTCGGCGCCCTGACCCAGCTCGCGATGGGCCGCCTCGTCGACCGCTTCACCCTGCCGGTCCTCTTCGCCGGCCTGTCGGTGCTGCAGCCGATCGGGCTCGGCCTCGCGGCGGTGACCTCCGGCATCCCGCTCCTGATCGGGCTCGTGATCACGATCGCGGCGCTCTACGGGCAGGTCGTCATCAACGACGCGATGATCGCCCGCTACGTGCCGCCCGCATACCGGGCCCGGGCCTACAGCGTGCGCTACTTCCTCGGCTTCACGGTCGCGGGCTTCGTGGTGCCGATGATCGCGCTGATGCACGAGCGCGGCGGCTTCGGCCTCGTCCTCGGGACGGCGGCCCTGTTCGGGCTAGTGATCTTCGCCGCGGCCCTCGGCTTCCTCGGGCTGACCCGGAGCGACGGGACGAAGGCCCTCGCCCCGGCCGAGTAGAGCGCTCAAGTCCGGCCGATCGTCGCCTCGATCTGCCCGTGCGGCTCGTCCGTCGGCAGGAACACCGTGCCCGGATTGGCGAGCCCGAAGGGGCTGAGGTCGAGCGGAATGTAGTGCTTGTTCGGCATGGCGAAGTGGATCTCGGCGATCTCCGGCAGGGCCGCGAGCGCCGCCTCGCCCATCCGGTACAGGCTGTCCTGGATGCCGGCGCTGTAGGTGGTGGCGAAGATTTCCAGGAGGCGGGCGAGCACGGCCGCGTTCGCCGCCGCGTAATCGTGGGGCGCGCGCGCCCAGGTCCAGGTGGCGTCCATGCTGGTCGCGGCGATCCGGTCGGTCGTGTCGGGCAGCGTCCGGTAGCCGTCGTCCACGAAGCCGGCCCAGCCCGAGCCCGTTGTCTTCATGAAGGTGAAGCCGCGCAGGCCCGATCGCAGGCGGCGCGAGCCCCGCTCCGCCACGAGCCCGGCATAGCCGAAGCCGTTGCCGTCGCGGAGGAAGGTGTGGCCGTGCGGCGCCCCATCGACGGCGTGTCGGCTCCAGCGGGTCTCCCGCGCCTCGACGCTCACCTCCGCGATCTGCGGGTAGGTCTCGAGCAGGATCGCGGCGACCGCACCGACGAAATCCTCCGCGCCCGCCGAGAGGTTGTTGGCGGCCGCCACGTTGACGATGTTGCGCAGGCTGTCGGTGGCGATGCAGGCCCGGTTGTCGCCCTCCGTCCAGGCGGCATCGAAGCCGCCCCGGATCAGGACCGTGAGGTCGAGCTCGCGGGGGGTGTGGTGGTCGCCGTCGCGGGTGAGGCGCATCACCCGCACGCGGGCCTTGCCATAGCGCGACGCGGTCAGGGGCATGGTCGTTCCTCCGGGGGTGATATTCGGATCCCGCCCGGAGGATCGGCAAGCCCCGTGCCGCCGCCCCCCCGCCCTGGCCCGTTGTCTGCTACGGTCGCGGGCCACGGCACCGGAGGAGCGTTGCGCGGGCGATGAGCTGGGATCTCGGCACCCTGAACACGGCCCCGCGCGCCGACGTCGTCGCGGCCCTCGGTGCGGTGTTCGAGCACGCGCCCTGGGTCGCGGAAGCCACCTCCCGGCGCCGGCCCTTCGCCCGCGTCGAGGATCTGTTCGCGGCGATGCGCGAGGCGGTCGCCGCCGCGCCCGAAGCGCAGCGCCGCACTCTGCTGACGGGCCATCCCGAGCTCGCCGGGCGGGAGGCGCGCGCCGGGCGGATCGCCGCGGATTCGATCGCCGAGCAGGCGGCCGCCGGGCTCGACCGGCTGTCGGAGGCCGAGTTCGCCCGCTTCGACGATCTCAACGCCGCCTACCGCGCCCGCTTCGGCTTCCCCTTCATCGTCTGCGTGAAGCGGCACGGGCGCGCCTCGCTCCTGAGGACCTTCGCGGCGCGGCTCGCCGGCACGGAGGAGGCCGAGCGCCGGAACGCGGAGGCCGAGGTGCTGCGCATCGCCGCGATCCGCCTCGCCGCCCTGGTGAGCGGGGAGGGGGCACTTCGAACCGCGGGCCGCCTCTCGACGCACGTCCTCGACACCGCGAGCGGGCGCCCGGCCGAGGGCGTCGCGGTGGAGCTCGCCGAGATCGTCTCGGCGACGGAGGCGGTCGTCGTCGCCCGCACCGAGACCAACGCGGACGGGCGCACCGACGCGCCCCTGATCGGCGGACGCCCGGTTCCGATCGCGGCCTACGAACTCCGCTTCGGTCTCGGCGACTATCACCGCGCGGCCGGGCTCGACCTGCCGGAGCCGCCCTTCCTCGACGTGGTGACGCTGCGCTTCGGCGTCGCCGATCCGGAGGGGCAGTATCACGTGCCGCTGGTGGCGAGCCCGTGGGGCTACCAGACCTACCGGGGGAGCTGACGGCGTGAGCCTCTTCGCCGCCGGGATCCAGGCCCGCCTCGACGCGCTGGCAGCGATCAGCGCGGAGGCGGGCGCCCTCACGCGGGTCTATCTCAGCCCCGAGCAGGCCCGCGCCGACGCCCTCGTGGGGGCGTGGATGCGCGAGGCAGGCCTGAGCCCACGCCTCGACGCCGCCGGCAACTTGATCGGCCGCGTCGAGGGGCGCGCGCCCGGCGGGCCGGCCCTGGTGCTCGGCTCCCACCTCGACACGGTCCGGGACGCCGGCCACTACGACGGGCCGCTCGGGGTGCTGACGGCCCTTGCCTGCGTCGCGGCGTGGCTTCGGGAGGACGGGCCGCCCCCCTTCGCCGTCGAGGTGGTGGGTTTCGCCGACGAGGAGGGGACGCGTTTCGGCTCCACCCTGATCGGCAGCCGGGCATTTGCCGGCTGCCTCGATCCGGCGCTGCTCGCCGCGACCGACGCGGCGGGGATCAGCCTCGCCGAGGCGCTCCGGACGTTCGGCCTCGACCCGGACCGGATCGGGGAGGCGTCGCGCCGGCCGGGCGACATCCTCGGCTATCTCGAACTGCACATCGAGCAGGGGCCGATGCTGGAAGGGGCGGGCCTGCCGGTCGGCGCCGTGACCGCGATCAGCGGCGCGACGCGGCTCGCCGTCACGCTTCGCGGTGAGGCGGGCCATGCCGGCACGGTGGCGATGGCGGGCCGGCGCGACGCGCTCGCGGGCGCCGCCGAATGCGTGCTCGCCGTCGAGGCGCGCTGCCGGGCGGAGGCCGGTCTGGTGGGGACGGTGGGCACGGCCGAGATCCGCCCCGGCGCCGTCAACGTGATCCCGGGGAGGCCCGCTTCAGCCTCGACCTGCGCGCGCCGGACGATGCGCGGCGCCTCACCGCGCTCGCCGACATCGAGGCGGCTTGGCGCGCCATCGCGGATCGCCGCGGCCTCGGTCTCGCGACGATCCGGACCCACGAGGCCGCGGCGACCCCTTGTGATCCGTGCCTCACCGAGGCGGTCGCGGAGGCGATCGCGGCCGAGGGGCACGCGGTGCTGCGCCTGCCGAGCGGGGCGGGGCATGACGGCATGGCGGTGGCGGCGCTGGCGCCGATCGCGATGATCTTCGTGCGCTGCCGCGGCGGCATCAGCCACAACCCGGCCGAGTTCGCGAGCCTGCCCGATATCGAGGTGGGGGCGCGGGTGATGCTGCGGACGCTGCGGGCGCTGGGCGCGGACCACGTGCGATGAACGAACCGCCACGGTTCACCTCTCCCGTTCGGGAGAGGTCGCGTGCGCGTCAGAGCACCGGGTGAGGGACACAGGTCTTTCCGGAGATGTCACACCCCTCACCCCAACCCTCTCCCGAACGGGAGAGGGCGTTTGCCTCATACGCCCCCGAACAGCGTGCGGGCGAGGCGCGAATGTTCTTCCCGCAGACGCCCAGTGTCGACCCCGAGGGGCTCTCCGTCGAGGACGCGCCAGCGCCCCGCCACCATCACCCGGTCGGCCCGATGGGCGCCGCAGAGGATGAGGGCGGCGAGCGGATCGTGGGCGCCCGAGAAGCGCAGTTCGTCGAGGGTGAAGAGGGCGAGGTCGGCCTCGCGGCCTGCCGCGATGCGGCCGATGTCGTCGCGCCCGAGGCAGCGGGCGGAGCCTTCGGTGGCCCAGCGCAGGGCATCGAGATGGGTGACGGCCTCGGCCCCGTACGTCAGGCGGTTCAGCATGACGGCGTGGCGCACGCCCTCGATCAGGTTCGAGTTGTCGTTCGAGGCGGAGCCGTCGACGCCGAGGCCCACCGGGCTGCCCGCCGCCTCCAGCTCGCAGGTGCGGCAGCGGCCCGACGCCAGCGTCATGTTCGAGGTCGGGCAGTGGCAGACGCCGACGCCCGCCCGGCCCAGGCGGGCCACCTCCGAATCGGTGAAGTGGATGCCGTGGGCGAGCCAGACCCGCGGGTTCATCCAGCCGACCTCCTCGAGGTAATCGACCGGCCGCTGACCGAACACCTCCAGGCAATAGGCGTCCTCGTCCAGCGTCTCGCCGAGATGCGTGTGCAGGCGGCAATCGTGCGCGTCCGCCAGCCGCGCGCTCTCCCGCATCAGGCGCTTCGTCACGTTGAAGGGCGAGCAGGGAGCGAGACCGATCTGCACCATCGCCCCGGGACGGGGATCGTGGAACAGGCCGAGCACCCGCTCGCTGTCGGTGAGGATCGCGTCGTCGTCCTGCACCAGCGTGTCCGGCGGCAGGCCGCCCTCGCTCTCGGACAGGCTCATCGAGCCGCGGGTGACGACGGCGCGGATGCCGAGCGCGCGGGCCTCCTCCACCTGGATGTCGACGGCGGCCTCCAGCCCCTTCGGGTAGAGGTAGTGGTGGTCGCCCGCCGTGGTGCAACCCGAGAGCAGGAGTTCGGTGAAGGCGAGCCGGGTCGCCAGCCGGAAAGCCTCCGGGTTCAGCTTGTCCCAGACGGGATAGAGCGCCTTCAGCCAGGGGAACAGCGGCTTGTTGATCGCGGCCGGGTGGGCCCGGGTCAGGGTCTGGAAGACGTGGTGGTGGGTGTTGACGAGGCCCGGGATCACCACGTGGCGGGAGGCGTCGACGGTCTCGTCGACCGGCGCCGAGGGCCGGCCGCCCGCGGGCACCAGCTCCGCGATGCGGCTTCCCTCCACCACGATCCCGCCGCCCGCCCCCTCGGCGAGGATCGCCAGCGGGTCCCTGATCCAGAGGCGCGTTGCCGTCATCCCATCCTCGTTGCTGGTCGCCCGGCGCGGGCGGTCGCGATCCTGTCTATTCGAGTTCGCCGACCGCGTCCTCGACGGCCGCCAGGATCGCGCCCGAGCGCAGGAGCGCCAGCGCCCGCTCCATCTCCGTGTGGTACCAGCGGTCCCCGTCGAGCGCCGGCGGGATCGCGGCGCGCACCGCCTCCAGCGCCGCCCGGCTGCCGCGCCCGAGCGGATGATCGCGAGCGAGTTCGGCGACCAGGGTCAGCGCCTGGGCCGCCATCAGGATCTCGCCCGCCACGATCGTCTCGACGTTGGTGACGATGGTGCGCGCCTTTCGCCCGCACCAGGTCGAGTTCGAGACGTGGTCCTCGGCGTTCGACTTGCCGGGGATCGAATCGACCGAGCCCGGCGTGGCGAGGGTGCGGTTCTCCATCACCAGCGCCGAGAGCGTGCACTGCACCGTGGCGAAGCCCGTGTTGAGGCCCTTCCTGCCGGCGAGCAGGTTGCGGGGGAGACCGTAGCTGAGGGTCGGGTCGATCAGGCGGGCGAGCCGCCGCTCGGAGATCGCCCCGAGGTCGGTCGCGGCGATGGCGAGAAGATCCATCGCCTGCGCCACGTAGGCCCCGTGGAAATGCCCGCCCGAGATGCAGGCGTAGCCGCCCGCATCGGGGAAGATCAGCGGGTTGTCGGTGGCCGCGTTGATCTCGGTGCCGATGATGCCGCCGATATAGGCGAGCGCCTCGCGAACCGGCCCGTGCACCTGCGGCGCGCAGCGCAGGGAGTAGACGTCCTGCACCCGTGGCGGCGGGGCTTGGCCCGGCTGGCGACCCTCCTCGGGGAAGATTGTCAGCCGCGCGCCTTCCGTGCAGCGCTCCGAATCGCCGATGAGACGCAGCACGTTGCGCGCGCTCGCCGCCTGACCCGCGTGTGGGCGGGCGCGGTGGAGACGGGGGTCGAAGGCGGCTTTCTCGGCGCGCAGGGCCTCGAGCGTCAGCGCCAGAGCGATCTCGGCGTGCTTGAGGACACGCTTCATGTCCTCAAGCGCCAGCACGCCGAGAGCGAGGGAGACGGTCGAGCCGTTGATGAGCGCCGAGGCGTCCTTGGCCTCCAACGGGAAATCGGGGTCGAGCCCGGCGCGGGCGAGCGCCTCGCGGGCGGGCAGGCGCTCGCCCTGGAAGATCATCTCGGCCTCGTCGAAGCCGCAGATCGCCCCGGCGAGATGGGCGAGCGGCGCGAGGTCGCCCGAGGCGCCTACCGACCCCTTCTGCGGGACGATGGGCACGAGGCCGGCATTGAGGCAGGCGAGCAGCCGGTCCACCACCGCGACCCGCGGCCCCGAATGGTTCGAGGCGAAGGCGTTGGCGCGCAGCAGCATGGTGGCGCGCACCACCTCCGCCTCGAAGGGCTCGCCCGTGCCGGTGGCGTGGGCGTAGACCGTGCGGCGCTGGTATTCCTCCATCTCGGCCATGCGCACGCGCTGGTCCTTGAACAGGCCGACGCCGGTGTTGAAGGCGTACATCAGCGGCGCGTCGTCGGTCATGAAATGCGCGTCGATGTAGGCGCGGGTCGCGCTCACTGCGGCGCGGGCACCGTCGTCGAGGGCGGCCACGGCGCGCTCGCCCGCGGCGTCGGGCCGGGCGACGGCGAGGATGCCCGCCGGAGCGAGGCTGTGGCCGTCGATGATCGTGGTCGTGCTCATGCGGCCGGCGGGTGGTTGGCGATCCAGTGGCGGGCGATGTCGATGCGGCGGGCGACCCAGACCCCGTCATGGGCCGCGACGTGGTCGAGGAAGCGCATGAGCGCCGCGATCCGGCCCGGGCGCCCGACGAGGCGACAATGCAGCCCCACCGACATCATCTTCGGCGTCTCGGCGCCCTCGGCGTAGAGCACGTCGAACGTGTCGCGCAGGTAGGCGAGGAACTGGTCGCCGGAATTGAAGCCCTGCGGCGCCGAGAAGCGCATGTCGTTGGCATCGAGCGTGTAGGGCACGACGAGGCCCGGCCCCTTCGGCCCGGGGATCCAGTAGGGCAGGTCGTCGGCGTAGGAATCGGCGAGGTAGACGAGATCCCGCTCCATCGCGAGGTCGCGGGTATGGACCGAGAAGCGCCCCGTGTACCAGCCGAGCGGCGCCGCCCCCGTCGCCTGCGCGTGCAGGCGGATCGCGGCGTCCATGTGGGCCGCCTCGTCGTCGCGGGAGACATGGGCGTAGTCGATCCATTTGAGGCCGTGGCTCGCGATTTCCCAATCGGCCTCGCGCATGGCGGCGACGGCTTGCGGGTTGCGGGCGAGCGCCTGCGCCACGCCGAACACGGTGACCGGGACGGCGCGGCCCGTGAAGAGCCGCCACAGCCGCCAGAACCCGGCGCGCGAGCCGTACTCGTAGATCGACTCGACGCTCATGTGGCGCTCGCCCGGAAAGGGCAGGGCGCCCACGATCTCGCTGAGGAAGGCTTCCGATGCCGCGTCCCCGTGCAGGATGCAGTTCTCGCCGCCCTCCTCGTAGTTCAGCACGATCTGGAGGGCGAGGCGGGCGCCGCCCGGCCAGCGGGCCTGCGGCGGCTCGCGGCCGTAGCCGATCAGGTCGCGCGGGTAGGTCGGGTCCATCGGCACCTCCCGATCGAGGATGGGGCAGGGGCAGGCCCCCGGTCGCCGCTCACGGCTCGAACAGCGGCACCTGCCGCATCTCCGGCACGAGGACGAGACCCATGTCGGTCAGGCGGATCTGCGGGATCACCGAGAGCGGGATCAGGTTGAAGCCCATGTAGGGGATGGCGCAGCCGGCCCGCGCCCAGGCTTCCTTCAGGTCGCGCATCTCGGCCGCGACCTGCCCGACGCGCTTGTCCGAGAGGAGGCCGGCCACGGGCAACGGCACCATCGCGACGACGATGCCGTCCTCGACCACGCAGACGCCGCCCTGCTCGGCGGCGAGCGCCGCCACCGCGACGCGCATGTCGGCCGCGTCGAGCCCGGCCACGACGATATTGTGCGCGTCGTGGCCGACGCTGCTCGCCACCGCGCCCCGCGTCAGCCCGAAGGCCCGCAGGAGCCCGTGCGCCACCCGGCCCCGAGCCCGTGCCGCTCGACCACCGCGACGTGGCAGAGATCGTGCGCCCGCAGCGTCTCGGCCCAATCGGCGCCGGGCGTGAGCGCGACGCGCTCGTGGACGAGCTCGATCCCGGGCAGCATCGTGCGGATGGCGTTGACGGTGCAGGGTCCGGCCGGCAGCGGGGGCACGAGGGCGGGGAGGGGGTCCGGCAGATGCACGGTCGCGTAGGCGGCGCCCGGGTAGCGGTAGGGCCGGGAGAGGGCGGCCTCCAGCCTCGGCGTGATGCGCCTGTCCTCCACGACGAGTTCGCCGCCGTACCACGTGGCCTGCGGGATGAGGTCGTCGTCGAGGAGCACGAGGTCGGCCCGTCGCCCGCCGCCGAGCCCACCGACCTCCCCGTCGAGCCCGTAGCGGGTCGCCGGGTGGAGCGATCCCATCGCCCAGGCCGCGGGCTTCGGGATGCCGTGGCGCGCGGCCTCGCGCACCACCCAGTCGAGGCCGTAGGCGAGGAGATCGTCGGCATCCCGGTCGTCGGTGCAGGCGCAGACCCGCTTCCAGGCGGCGCCGTACTCGGTCACGGTGCCGATCGCCCGCGGCAGGCTGTGCCAGGGCGTCGTCGGCGGCCCGCCCCGCAGGAAGATCCAGAGACCGGCCTCGAGGAGGTCGTCGGCGATGTCGCGGTCGATCGCCTCGTGCGTGTCGGTGACGCCGCTCGCCGCGTAGGGCGCGACGAAGTCCCGCCCGAAGATGTGGCCCGAGACCGGGCGCCCGCGGGAGAGCGCCGCCGCGATGATCGCGTGGGCGCGGGCGTCGCCCTCGGCCACCGCCACGAAATCCATCTTCTCGCCGAGCGCCAGCGCCTCGGGCCAGGCATCGAAAAGGGCGGCGATCTTGTCGGGCGTCAGGTCGCCCCCGCGTTTTTCGATGTCGGGGCTGGTGGCCGGCACCGTGCTCGGCACCGTGAGGAAGATGTTGAGCGGCGCCTCCCGGGCATCCTCCAGCATCCAGGCGACGCCCTCCGCGTCGAGGACGTTCCCGATCTCGTGGCTGTCGCAGACGATCGTCGTGGTGCCGTTGAGGAGCGCGGCCTCGGCGTAGGCGCAGGCCGTGACCATGCTGCTCTCGATGTGGAGATGCGGATCGACGAGGCCCGGCGCGATCAGGCCCCCCTGTGCGTCGTAGCGCGCCGCGCCGCCCCGATGGCTGCCGGCGGGCTTCACCGCGGCGATGCGCCCGCCCGCGATCCACACCTCGCGGTCGGGCAGGATGCGCTCGGAATAGGTCGAGAGGATCCGCGCGCCGGTGACCACGCGATCGGGCTCGGCCCGGCCCGCGGCGACGTCGGCGAGGCGGCGTGTCATCGCCGCGAGCGGCGCGACGGCGAAGCGGTTGAGCGGCGCGGATTGCGTCATCGGGTCCTTCGATCCTTGAGACGCCCTGACGGGGCAGCAATCATGCCACGGGCGTCCCTTGAGCGGTACATCGCTGTCCGTCACCGCCGCGGAGGACCGATCGCAGGGGAGTGAAGCAGCTTGGCCGGGCAGCATCCACGCGTTTCGAATTCCGTATTCGTGTTTCGACCAACGCAGAAAGGTCCGAGCGCAAAATGTAATTGCGCACAAATTTTCTGATCATCCACGGTGTTTTGCTGTGATCCTGCGCGCGGAATACGTGGGGGATCGGCAAATGTTAGTGCCTGAGCCGGACAGTCACTGCTACCAGACGCCTGCCGGGACATCAGGTCTCGATGACGATCCTGCGCGGGGGTGGCGGAGAGATGGCGCGTTTCTTCTTCGATGTGTGTTCGCAGAACGAGCGGATCTCGGATCTGGAAGGGTCGTTCTGCAACAATGTCGGCTTGGCCTACCGGGAGGCGCAGCAGATGATTCGGCAGATGCTGAGCGCCCCGAACCAGACCGGGTTCGACTGGACCTCGTGGTGGGTCGAGGTGCAGTACGCGGATCGGACGACGCTGTTCCGGGTGCCGTTCTCGCTGGGCTGAGCGCCCGCCCCGGCCTCTCGCGGGGCTTTGTCTCTGGCGGGGCCTTGCCGGGTCGCGCTATGACGGGCTCCGGCGCGCGAGACGCCGCGGGAGCTGCGATGACCGGCGGGACGGACGAGGTGCACAGGCGCGAGGCGGCGCACAAGCGGCGCGCCCTGCGCAAGTACGAGGCCGCGCTCGCGCCGCCGGGCCGGGACGGCGGCGAGCCGCCGCTGGAGATGTTCTCGCCGTTCGGCCCGATGATCGCGCGGACGCGGGTGCCGGCGGATCTCCTCGCCCATCTCAACGCCTTCGCCGACGGCGAGGCGGCGTCGGGGGGTCGCGAGTTCCTGGTTCCCCCGTCCGTGGCCTGCGCCGGAGGCGCGTCCTCGCTCGTCGCCGTCATCGAGGACCGGCTCCGGCGCTACGTGCTGGCGGCGGAGGGCGTGCCGGCGAAGCGGATAGCGATCGACCGGATCTGGATCGTCAGCCAGTTCGCCGCCACGCCGAGCCCGGTGCATTTCCACTCGGGCGACCTCTCGGGCGTGCTCTACCTGAAGGCGCCGGAGCCGCCGCCGGAGAGCGAGCTCGACAGGACCTACATCTCCGGCCGGCAGGCCGGCTACCTGAACTTCCTGACCGGCGGCAAGCAGCGCTTCGCCAGGACGCTCCTCAGCGTGCCGCCGGAGACGGGAGTGCTCTACACCTTCCCCGGCTGGCTCCTGCACGGCGTCGAGCCCTTCACGGGGCCCGGGGAGCGGCGCTCGCTCTCCTTCAACGCGAGCGCCGAGGCGGAGACCTGAGGCGAGCGGCCCGTTCCCGGCCCGGATCCCCGGTCCGCCGTCGGTCCTGGCGCCCGGGACAGGGCGGATGGTCAGGGGTGCCGGGCGCCGGCGTCCTCATCTCCTTGCGCCTCCAGCGCCGCCATCACCGCGCGGAAGATCCGGTCCGGCGCGAAGGGGGTCGCGGTCAGCCGGGCGCCGGTGGCATCGCGGATGGCGTTGGCGAGCGCGGGCGCCACGGGGTTGAACGGCGCCTCGCTCATCGATTTCGCGCCGAGCGGGCCGATCCGGTCGTGGGTCTTCGCGAACAGCACTTCGCTGCGCGGCACGTCGGCGATCGCCGGGATGTGGTAGGCGCGGAAGCTCCCGTTCGCGACGCGGCCCTCCCCGTCGATGCGGACCTCCTCGTAGAGGGCGGCGCCGAGCGCCTGCGCGATGCCGCCCTCGATCTGGCCGCGGCACTGCATCGGGTTGATGACGCGCCCCGCATCGGCCGCCTGGACGCTCTTCAGGACGCGCACCTCGCCCCGCGTCGGGTGCACGGCGACGCGGAAGGCCTGGACGTTGAAGGCCACCGAGCGCGGCGTGCCGTCGGCGAAGCCCTCCGCCGCCGGAGGATCGTCCGCGGCCAGCTCCGCAAGGCTCATCCGCCCCGCCCCGCAGGAGACCGCGTCGGGCCCGAGACGGCAGGCGGCAGGGTCCGCGCCGAGCCCGCGCGCCGCCCGGTCGCGGATCGCGGCGGCGAGCGCCTCGGCGGCGCGGAGCGCCGCCTGCGCCCCACCACCGTGCCGGTGCTGCCGTAGGCGCCGGTGTCGTGATCGACCGCGTCGGTGTCCGAGGCGTGGAGGCGGATCCGGTCGGGATGCGTGCCGAGCGCGCGCGCCGCGATCTGGGCGTGCACCGTCGCGGTGCCGTTGCCGAACTCCGCCGTGCCGATCGCGAGGCTGTAGGTCCCGTCCGGCTCGAGGCGGATGCGCGCCTGCGCCCGGTGGCCGCGGGGCGGTACCGTGTCGATCATGGCGAGCGCCATGCCGGTGCCGACCCGCCATTCTGGGCCGGGCGGCGCCTCGCCAGGATCGGCCCGGAGCGCCGCGGCGGCGAGGTCGAGGCATTGGTCGAGGCCGTAGCTGCCGTATTCCACGTCGCGGGGCTCCAGGCTCGTCGAGACCATCGGGTCGCCGGGGCGCACGACGTTGCGGCGGCGCATCTCGAACGGGTCGAGCCCGAGCATCCGGGCGAGGTCGTCCATCGCCGATTCGAGGGCGAAGATCGTCTGGCTGAGGCCGTAGCCCCGGAAGGCGCCGGCCGGCAGGGTGTGCGTGTAGGCGCTGTACCCGTCGACCCGCTTGTTCGGGCAGCGGTAGACGCCGATCACCTCGTTGCAGCCGTGGTGGATCACGCCGCCCGCGTGGTTGCCGTAGGCGCCCGTGTTCGCGAGGACGTCGAGGGCGATCGCCGTGAGCGTGCCGTCTGCCCTGGCGCCGAGGCGTACCCGCACCCGCATCGGGTGGCGCGTGGTGGTGGCGGCGAATTGCTCGGCGCGGGTCAATTCCCACTTCACCGGGCGGCCGGTCTTCAGGACGGCCAGCGCGACGAGATCCTCGGTCAGCATCTCCTGCTTGCCGCCGAAGCCGCCGCCGACGCGGCCGGCGAGAACCCGCACCCGGGTCCGGTCGAGGCCGAACAGGGTGGCCAGCGCGTCCCGCGTCAGGAATGGGACCTGCGTCGAGGAGCGGATCACGAGGCGGCCGTCCCCGTCGAGCCAGCCGACCGCGCCGTGGGTCTCCAGATGCGCGTGCTGCACGCGCTGGGCGAAAAAGGTCGCCTCGTGGACGCGGTCGGCTTCGGCGAACCCCGCCGCGACGTCGCCGATCGCCCCGTGCACCTCGGCCGCGAGGTTCGGGTGGGCGTGGAGCGGCGGCGCGTCGGCCCCGGCCTCCGTCGTCCCCCGGTCGGCGGGATCGTGCACGAGGGGCGCGTCGGGCCGCAGGGCCGCCTCGGGGTCGAAGACCGCCGGTCGGAGCGCGTAGCGCACAAGCAGCGCCCGGCAGCCGGCCTCGGCCGCGGCCTCGCTCTCGGCCACCACCGCGGCGACCCGCTGGCCGGCGAACCTGACCACTCGGTCGAGGAGGCTGGTGTCGGCCGCGTCGTCCTCCGGGATCTCGTGGCGGCCGGTCGAGAACAGGCGGTCCGGCGCATCGGCGTGGGTGAGCACCGCCACGACGCCGGGGACGGCGAGGGCATCCGCGGTCTCGATGCCCTCGATGCGGGCATGGGCGTGGGGGGAGCGGAGCACCTTGAGGTGGAGCAGCCCCGGCACAGCGAGGTCGACAGTGAAGGGCGCGGTGCCGGTGACGACCGCGCGGGCGGCGGGGGCGGGACAGTTCCGCCCGACCGGGTCGGCCTCCGCGGGATCCTCCGCGTGGCCGACCCCGTCGATGGCGTCGCGGATCGCCCGGTAGCCGGTGCAGCGGCAGAGATTGCCCTTCAGGGCGTCGTCGAGATCGCGCGCCCGCCCCTGGTCGAGCGCCGCCGCGGTCATGATCAGGCCGGGCGTGCAGAAGCCGCACTGGAAGCCCTGGGCGGCCAGGAACGCCTCCTGCATCGGGTGGAGCGCGGCGGGCGGCGGGGAGCCCGGCGTGCAGGGGCCCGCGAGGCCCTCGATCGTCGTGATGGTGCGGCCCGCCGCCCGGAAGGCCGGCAGCAGGCAGGCGTGGATCGGCTCGCCGTCGAGATGGACCGTGCAGGCCCCGCAATCGCCCGCGTCGCAGCCCTTCTTGACGCCGAACCAGCCGAGTTCGCGCAGCAGCGTGCGCAGGCACTGGCCGGGACGCGGCGCCGCCTCCTGGGCGAGGCCGTTGACGGTGAGCCTCATCGGGAAAGCTCCGCGCGGATCTCCTCGGCGAGAGCGTGCGTCACGTGCCGCCGCCAGTCGGGAGCCCCGTGGACGTCGTCGTACCAGACATCGTCGGGGATCGCCGCCGCGAGGGCCGCCCGGAGGGTCCCTCCGTCCGGCGGCTCGGGGAAGGCGAGGCGGACCGGGCGCCGGGTCGAGGCGGTCACCGTGAGGGCGAGGGCTCCGCCCGGATCCCGCGTGCCGATCAGGAGGGCGCCGGAGCGCCCGTTCGGGCAGAGCGATGCGCGCCGGAAGGCACTGCGCCGTCTCAGAGCCGCGGCCGGCAGGTCGATCCCGAGCAGGAGCTCGCCCGGGCGGAGCGCGGTCTCCAGCGGGCCGCGCACGAGGTCGAGGACGGAGAGGCGGCGCCGCCCGCCATCCGCGCCCTGCAGGCGGCAGGTCCCGTCGAGGGCCGCGGTGAGCGCGATCATCGGCCCCGCGGGCAGCGCGAGGCAGAGGTTCCCGCCCACGGTCGCGCGGTTCTGGATCTTGAACGAGCCGAGGAGCGCCCGGCAGCATTGCCCGACGAGGGGCGCGGCGCGCCAGTCGGGCGGCAGGTCCAGCCGGTCGAGGGCGGCGAGGGTGCAGGTCGCCGCCAGGCTCAGGCCCTCGGCCGAGATCTCGGCCGCGGGCCAGCCGAGGCCGCACAGGTCGATCAGCCGTCGCGTGTCCGGCTGCGGCTCGGAGAACAGCCAGGTCCCGCCCGCCAGGAAGGCGTCGCCCGCCTGCCAGGGCGGCAGCGCGTCCGCGCTCGGCGGCACCACGACGCTTGCGATCGTGTCGAGATCCATGGAGCGAGCGTAGCAAATCTCCGTCCACTCGGCCTGCCGCCCTGTCCGCCACGAACCGCGGATCGTGCCGCGCTCTGGCCTTCCCGCACGGATTGCAGGATGCTGACGGACCCGGAACGCGCGGGGGACCCGAGACTGAGCGAGGGGAGGCCGCGAACGTGGTGCCGCACCGGAGGAAAGAGCAGCCGAGCGAGGCCGAGGCCGCCCGCCATCCCGACGCGATCGCGGGGCAGGCGCTTCTGGAGGAGCGGTTGCGGCGCCTGAGTCCGGACGATCGGACCGCCTTCGAGGAGGCCGTGCGCCGTTGCTTCGCGAGCGCTGCATCGGAGGAGGCCGAGGGGCGCACCGCGGAGGAGGGGCCCGGCGCGGCCGGCCGAGCGTCCCGATGACGCTCACGCGCTGCCGGCGCTGCCGCCAGCCGATCCTCACCGATGCCCGCTGCTGCCCGCATTGCGCGGTCGCGAATCCGAGCCGCAGGCGCCGCCGTGGCCGCGCCCTGCTCCTCGGCCTCCTGGCCATCGCCGCCGGCCTCGCGGGCTACCGCTACGCCGCCGGCCCGTCCCCGGACCGCGGCGCGCCCCCGGCGACCTCCGCGAACGTCACCACCATCCCGAAGACGGTGCAGGGCGGGCCGATCCGGCGCCATCCCCGCGAGGGGGAGGCGAGCCCGCGCTGACGGCGCCTCAGCGCCGCCGCGCCTCGAGCTCGGCGGCCTTCAGGTACCAGCGCTCGGCCTCCGACCGGCTGCCCTCCAGCCCGACGATCGGGAGGGTGCGCAGCACGCCCTGATCGTAGCTGCGGGCCATGCCCCGGGCGCCGCGCGCGTCGCCCTCCGAGGCGACCCGCTGGAAGAACAGGCGCGCCGCCGCGACCTCGCCCGCCGTCAGGAGCTGCTCGCCCCGCGCCACGAGGGCGTCAAGCTTCGGGTTGGGCTCCCGCGCGGCGGGGGGAGGGGCCGGCGCGGGCTCGGGCTCGGCCGCCTGCGGGCTCGCCAGCGGCGGGAAGGCCGTGACCCGGGCGGGGCCGCCCTCCTCGCCGTCGCCCGAGGTCTTGCCGCTCGCCGCGAGGCGCTGCCGGAGGGCGGCGGTGTCCGCGGGGGCCTCGTCGACGGGCGCCGCCGCCTGCGCGGGCTGCGCCGCTTGGACGGGCTGCGCCGCTTGGACGGGCTGCGCCGGCTGGACGGGCTGCGCCGGCTGGACGGGCGCGGCCCGGTCGGCCTTGGCCGGAGGCGCCTCGGCGGCGGGCGTGAGGGTCGCGGTCGTCAGAGCCTCGCCGGCGGGCGCGGAGGGGCGCGCCCGCTCCCCGGTTGCGGCCGGCCGCGAGGATCCGCTCCGGCCGAGCATCTGGAATCCGGCGAGGCCCGCGAGGCCGGCGAGGCCGAGGGCGATCACCGCGACGGGCCAGCGGCGCCGGCCGAAGGTGTGGCGGATCGCGCGTCGGGTGGCCCCGTCCGCGATGAAATTGTCCGGCGCCGAGAGGGCGGAGCGCGCGGCCTCCGGGGGCTCAGTGGCGTAGCCGCGCATGTCGACCGGCTGGTCCTTCGGCCCGAACCGGCGCAGGAAATCGATGTCGGTCTCCTCGGTGCCGGAGCCCTGGAAGGGCCCCACCGCCTGCTCCGGGAACAGGGTGTGGACCTCGCCCTTCGGCTCGGGCAGCGGCTTCTTGTACGACGCAGACATCCGCAAACTCCTCCCTGACGCACGCTGCGTCCCGTTCGATCCCCCGCCTCTCTGGCCGGCTTGTCGCCGGCTCTCCTCTCGCCCGTGTCCTTAGCGCGCCCCGCCGCCCGCCATCGCCGTGCCGGTTCCCGTGCCGCCCGCGGCCTGGCGCACGCGCTCGTCGAGGGCCTGCTGCGCGGGCTTGAAGCGGCGCCATTCCGGCAGCGCCGCGGCGAGGTTGACCTCCCGCCATTTCGGGTGGCGGCCGGGCGCCCGCAGCCGGTCGAAGCCCGCGAACAGGGCGGCCGTGAAGGCCGCGAGCTGGCGATAGCGGTCCGTCCGCTCGGCCCAGTCGAAGGCGACGAGCACGGCGGCGACCGCGACCGTGTCGACGCTCTCCTCCCCCTTGATCAGGGCGGGATACTCGGCGTGCCCGAGGCTTGCCGGGTAGAAGATGTCGCCGAGGCCGGGCTCGTAGGGCACGGGCAGGAAGTGGAGGCCGTCCGCCTCCGCGAGTCCCGCGTAGAGCGCGCCGGGCTTGCCGGTGAGGAAGAAGCTCGCGGCGATGCCCTCGGCCTCCGCGCCCCGCATCCGGGCCGTGGCCTCGGCCGGGCCGAAATTCGCCTCGGTGAAGCGGATGCCGAGATGCTGGAGCACCCGGCGGGCGACCTGCTGGGTCGAGCTGCCGGCCTCGCCGAGATTGACCACCTTGCCGTCGAGGTCGGTCAGGTGCGCGATGTCGGCCCGCGCCAGCGCGTGCAGCTCCACATTGTGGAGCTTGGCGATGTAGACCACCTGCCGGCCCACATCCTCGGTCTCGGCCTGCTTGAGGTCGGCGGTGGTGAGGATGCCCATGTCGACGCCGCGGGTGCGCAGCACGTCGGTGATCGCCCGCTCGCCGCCCGCGCCGACCACCGCCTGGAGCCGCGGGCCCTCCCCGCCGAGCCCGGTCGTCAGGTCGTAGGCGGTATCGAGGGCCGTGCTGCCAGGCTCGCCCGAGACCAGGGTGACGGTCCGCACGGACGGCACCGGGGCTGGCCTCGACCGCGCGGATTTGGCGCGGGCGACCGGCGGCCGGGTCGCGGCCGGCTGGACGGTCCGGGCGGGCGTGTCGAGGAGGGATTGCGCGGCGGCGGGCGAGCCGGTCGTCACCGGAGCGGCGAGAGCAAGCGACAGCAGCAGCGCCGCGGCTGAGCGGACTGTCCTCGATCTCGCCCAAGCGTTCGATTGTCTCAAACCGTACGCTACCGGCCGATCATCATGGCTCTGCGCAAGAACATTCATCGACGCACTGACATACTGTTATGTCGTGCGCTCATCTAATCGGTGTTTACTGTGGCACGCAATCCTGACCGTCCGCGGCCGCACACCGCGTTCCGAGGCACGGCCTCTCCCTTTGGCGGTGGGGCTGCCCCTTAATTGCCGATCCGGAGCGGCGGCGTCCGGCCGGTCCCGGTGCCCGGGCGCTCCCGCCCCGCCTCCCGCTCGATCGCCACCGTCCACAGCCGCCAGGGGGCGGCGAGCGGCAGGAACTCGGCCTCGTCGAGCGTCCAGGTAGGCTCGCCCTCGGCGCAGACGCTCATGCGGAACGGGCCGCCCGTCGGCGGGCCGATCAGGACCACCGTCAGGGTGTTCTGGCCCTCGTGCAGCCACGGCGTCACGTCGTAGGTGAAGCCGTCGAGCGACGGATCCAACCCTTCGAGCGCCGGCTGCGTCACCGCGTAGGTGTTGAGACTGACCATAGCGCGACCCCCCGCACCCCACAGCGTGAGGCGCAGCCGATTCCCGGCTCGCAAGTGCATGATGTGCCCCTTAACCCTAGAGGCACACTGTCTGCTTCGTGAGTTTTCCACAACGGGAACGTGTGGCGAACGGGAATTCTTCATCGTTGATGTTGCGGGAAGGTTGCAGCACGCGCGTCGGCGCACCTAACATTTGAGGATCCGACCGGTATCGCGGGGGGTGCGACCTCTCGACTTCGCGATACGGAAATCCCCCGATTCGAGCGCCGCCTCGTCAGGTTCCGGCCTGTCCGGAGACGTGCGATAGCGTACGATTGCAGGGCGGGATGCGCCGGATGCGCGCGCGGCGGACGTCTTTATTTCATCGGACGGGGCCGAACCGCCGCCGAGACGGCACGGGTGCGGTCTTCCGGAGCGGCCTTCCGCTGGGACGGAAGGTAGCAAGAACCCGGTCCGGATCGACGCGTTACCCCGCTGACGAATTGTGCGGACAACCAGGGAGATTCTCATGAAGCGCTTCTTCGCCCATCGATTGCTTGTCGCCTCGACTGTTCTCGTCGGCACGCTCTCCCTCGTGCCGGCCGGCGCCCAGGCGCAGCAGGTCGGCGGCTTCAGCACCGCCCGGGCACCGATGGCCGGCGGCGCAGGCCTCGGCGGCGGCGGCTTCCGGGGCGGCGGAGCCGGGATCGGCGGCGGCGGCTTCCGCGGAGGCGGGGCCGGCATCGGCGGCGGCGGCTTCCGTGGGGGCGGAGCCGGGATCGGCGGCGGCGGCTTCCGCGGCAACACGGCCGGCCTCGGCGCGGGCGGGTTCCGCGGCGGCGGGGCGGGCCTCGGCGCGGCCGGCTATCCGCGCAACACCATCGCGGCGAGCGCCGGACTCGGGGATTCGCGGCGGATCGGCGACGTCGGGGTCGGGGCGGGCCGGGTGGCTGGCGGCGGATTCGCGGGCCCGCGCGGCGGCTACGGCTACCGCCAGGGCTGGAACGGCAACCGCTACGGCTATCGCCGGGGCTACGGCTACGGAGTTGGCGGCCTGGGCCTCGGTCTCGGGCTCGGCCTCGCTGCGGGCTACGGCTACGGCGGCTACGGCGGCTACGCCTACGACCCCTACTATTACGGCGGCTACGACGGCGGCTACGCGCCGGCGGGCTACGCCTACGAGGAGGCGCCGGTCGCGCAGGCCGCCGAGGCGGGAGCCGACCAGGTCGCCTATTGCCGCCAGCGCTTCCGGTCCTACGACGTCCGCACCGGCACCTATCTGGGCAATGACGGCCGCCGCCATCCCTGCCCGTAACCGGCACGATCCGCGGACCTGACCGACGGCCCCGCGCGCCTTGCCGCACGCGGGGCCGTCTCGCGTCTCGTCCAGGCGGTTGCGCGGCCCGGCACCCGCTGTAGGCTCGGGAGATCGATCGGATTCATGCGGAGTGCGAGATGACGCCGGAGCAGGCCGAGGCGGTCGCCGCGGCGGACAACGCCACGATGGCGATCCTGAACGCGCTGATCGCCTTCCTGGAGAAACAGGGAGCGATGCGGCGGGAGGATTTCGCGGCCTACTTGGAGGCCGCGATCACCGGCTGGCGCGCCGAGGGGGCGGACGAGAAGCTCGTGCGCCTGATCACGATCAAGGCCCGCGGCATCTGCGCGAGTCCGCCGACCTCGGTTCAGAACTGAGAGCGCCGTCCGCCTGCCCGCTCGACCCGTCGAGCGCGGGTCCCCTCTCGTTCTGAGAGGGACAGGGTGAGGGGTGCGACCTCTCCGGATAGACCTCCACCCCTTTTCCGGTCGGCTTCGCCGTCTCGACCTCTCCCGAACGGGAGAGGTGGGCCGCCGTTACGGCCGGTCCTTGCCGAAGGGCACGTCGGTCGCGCGGCCGGTTTCGGATTCCCAGTAGGGCTCGGTGTTGAAGTAGCTGTGGACGTGCTCCTCCCAGGCGCGGTCGAAGGGCCCCTCGTCCCGGCCGGCCTCGTTGCGGGGGGCGGCGTGGAGCTGCGCGTCGGTGATGTCGAGCTCGTAGGCCGAGAGCGCCGTGCTGTAGCGCAGGAGGCGCCAGGGCAGGGCGTATCCCTGCTCGGCACGGTCCGGGGCAGCGGCGAGGTTCAGGATCGCGTAGACGACTTGGCCGGAGGGCTTGTCGATCATCAGCCGGGCGATGGTCCCGACATGGCTGCCGTCGCTCCGGCGGACATCCGTTCCCTCGACTCGGTCGCTCGCGATCAGGTTGGCGGCCTGCACCGCATCGCTGCGTGCGTCGAGGCCGACATCGTCGAAAGCCATGGATCCCTCCGGTTCGCGTGCTCCGCTGAACCCGGGGAACGCCGCCCGAAATGGCCGGGTTCCGAACGGCCGGCCGCAGCTTGACCGTAGCTCCAATTCGCTCGGCGACCATCCGAACGGGTTATATTCAAGCGCCGTCAGGCTGCGTACAAAGTACCCAGCCCCTCAAGATATCGACAACGATCCCTCCAGTCGTCGGCACGCCGACCGGCTCTCATCGGAGTTCTCCAGCGATGCGCGAGAAAGCCCCGTGGATCATGTTGATCGCGCTTCTCAAGACGTCGCTGGGTGTGACCGCTTGGTCCGCCTGGGAGATCCTGAGCCTCGTCGGCTGATCTCTTCGAGCGGACCGACCGAATACGGGATCGACGCGCGCTATCCTCAGGCGGCGAGAGCCATCTCGGCGTGGTCCGGCTCAGAGACCGCGAGCCCCAGGAAGGCGCGCACCGCCTCGAGCGTCGGGAAGGCCATGAATTCCGGCCGCAAGGGCGCCGGCAGCCCCTCGAAGGTGAGGCTGCGATACGTGTCGGGGTGCGGATAGAGCTGGTAGGGCTCGCCCGGTCCCATCGGCGCGAACAGGATCGCGGCCTTGGTCCCGCCGTGCCGCACCAGATGCGTCGCGCCCTGGCCCAGGGGCTCGATGGCGTAGGAGGCTCTGCGTCTCATCGCTCTCTCTCGGGTCTCGCGTCAGGCTGCCAGGGGGGCGGGCACGACGGCCCGCACGTCCTTGAAGGCGAGGGTAAGGGCGCGCCGCCCGCGCGGATCGTGCACGTCCACGATCCAGTCCGACCAGTCGAGGCCGCGGCCGACCCGCTCCATGGCGAGCCGCGCGGCCTGCTCGGCAAACGCCCAGAGCTGCGTTTCGGACGGCACGCGCACGCCGAGCGTGTCGATGATCGCGACATGCCCGTCCGTGCAGTGAAAGCGGTAGACCCGAGCGGTCATCCACATCTCTCCACAGCCTTGTGAGCGCTCCCGCATCCGTCTCGTTGACGCCGGCCGCGCCCTGTGTGTTCCTGATTTGTTCTTTTACCGGATGCGCGATTCGCCTGCAACCCGGGGGCGAATATGCCGCGCTCCGGGGCGGGGGCCGGGATCAGCCGGCCCCCCTTCGCGCCTCAGACGAAGGCGAAATTCTCCGCCGTGAGGTTGGCCAGGACCACGTCCTTCAGGATGAGCAGGTCGGGGCTGCCGTGATGGTCGTGCCAGGACCCGTGTCCGCCGCGGTCGTCGTCTCCGCCACGGCCGTCGTCTCCCCCGCGGCCGTCGTCCCCGCCGCGCTCGCCGCGCTGCCAGCCGTGATGGCCGTCGTCGCCTTTCCGGTGATGGGGGATCTTGATGACGACGTCCTCGCCCACCTGACGCGCCGCCGCGAGCACGTCGTTGAAATCCTCGAAATCGCGGTCGGACAGGCGGATGACGTCGCGCTCGACGGGGCTCGCGCTGCCGCTGCCCGAATCCGCCGCGCCGTCGGCCGCGTCGGCCCCGGACTCGTCGCCGTCCAGATCGTCCTGCCCGTCCTGCGCGCTCGCGGCCTCGTCGCCGGCCGCCGCCACCACGACGGGCGTCCCGGTGTGGAAATCGGTGATCGTGTCGGTGCCGTAGCCCTTCTTGAACACGAAGATGTCGTCGCCGCGCCCGCCCGTGAGGGTGTCGTCGCCCTTGCCGCCGTCGAGGAGATCGTCGCCGCGGCCGCCGCGGCCGACATCGTCGCCCTTCTGCAGGTAGAGCTTGTCGTCCCCGCGCCCGCCGCGCACTGTGTCGTCGCCGGGCCCGGCATAGATGACGTCGTCGCCGGCAAAGCCCCGGAGATCGTCGTCGTTGGGCCGGTGCTGGTTCGCGATGATCCGGTCGTCCCCGCTCGACAGGAAGCGCAGCACCGCGAGCGGCGTCGGGAGCTCCGCGATGTCGGCGACCGAGGCTTCGAGCCCGCGGGCGGTGTAGAGGATGTGGTCGCCGTCCGAGACCTTGTAGGAGTCGAGCGTGCCGCCGGCGAGGCGGCCGTCGGGTCCGTAGGTGAAATCGCTGCCGCGCAGGGTCACGATCAGATCATCCGTACGGACGCGGAAGATTTCATCCGAATCCTTGACGATGTCTCCCGTCGCGATGACGGTCAGAGCTTGCGTGAATGCATCGAGAGACGCCGGTGCCTTGTCGATGAATCGAGCCATGGCTTCGTTCTCCTGATTTTTTTGAAGAGATCTTTCGGCGAACGGAGGTTTCGTTCGAGCGAGATGCCGGAACCCGCCGCGGGACGCATCACGAGACGAGCGGCCGCACTGCACTCAGGCCGTGCTTGGGAAGGACAACTCAGTGAACGAAGCTGCTCTTGAGGCAATAGATCTGTCAATCTGACTTGTTTCTATGTTTGTTTCGCACTGACATTTATCAATCTAAGCTTGCTCAGGAAAAATTGCTTCACTCAATCAGGCGAAAGCTTGGCCTTTACGCAGCCGGCGCGGCGCGGGCCCTGCGCCCGGCCGCCCGGGGCAGGGCCCGGCGGCGTCCGCGCGACCGGCGGGCGTCCTTGATCTTTGCCCTCGCATGATCCTTGCTCCCTCTGGGACCGCCCGCTCCGGCCCGCTCCAGAGGGAGAAAAGCCCATGCTCCTGACCCCCCGGGAGAAGGACAAGCTTCTCATCGCCATGGCCGCGCAGGTCGCGCGGAACCGGCTGGCGCGGGGCGTGCGGCTCAACCATCCGGAGGCGGTGGCGCTGATCACGGACTACGTCGTCGAGGGCGCCCGCGACGGGCGCAGCGTCGCCGACCTGATGCGGGCGGGCGCACAGGTGCTCACCGTCGACGAGGTGATGCCGGGCATCGCCGAGATGATCCACGACATCCAGGTCGAGGCGACCTTCCCGGACGGGACCAAGCTCGTCACCGTCCACCACCCGATCCGCGGGGCGCCCTCCGAGGACGTGCCGGGCCGGATCGAGACCCGTCCGGGCATGATCGCGATCAACGCGGGCGCGTCGCGAATCGTGATCGCCGTGGCCAATGCGGGCGATCGTCCGATCCAGGTCGGCTCGCATTATCACTTCTACGAGGTCAACCCGGGGCTGCGCTTCGACCGGGAGAAGGCGCGGGGCCGGCGCCTCGACATCGCGCCCGGCACCGCGATCCGCTTCGAGCCCGGCGCCACCCGGGAGGTGACCCTGGTGCCGCTCGCGGGCGCCCGCACCGTCTACGGCTTCCGCGGCGCGGTGATGGGGACGCTCTGATTCCATGACGGACGATCCGCGCCCCGCCACCCTGTCCCGCGCCGCCTACGCCGACATGTTCGGCCCCACCGAGGGCGACCGGATCCGTCTCGCCGACACCGGCCTCTGGATCGCGGTCGAGCGCGATCTGACCACCTACGGCGAGGAGGTGAAGTTCGGCGGCGGCAAGGTGATCCGCGACGGGATGGGCCAGTCGCAGGCGACGAACGCGGCGGGCGCCGTCGACACCGTCATCACCAACGCCGTCGTCCTCGACCATTGGGGCGTGGTGAAATGCGACGTCGGCCTCGTGCGCGGCCGCATCGCCCGGCTCGGCAAGGCCGGCAACCCGGACATCCAGCCGGGCGTCGACATCGTGATCGGGCCGGGGACCGAGATCATCGCCGGGGAGGGCAAGATCCTCACCGCCGGCGGCTTCGACAGCCACATCCACTTCATCTGCCCGCAGCAGATCGAGGAGGCGCTCTGCGCCGGCTTCACCACGATGCTGGGGGCGGTACCGGGCCGGCGCACGGCACCTTCGCCACCACCTGCACCCCCGGCCCCTGGCACATCGCCCGGATGATCGAGGCGGCGGACGCCTTCCCCATGAACCTCGCCTTCGCCGGCAAGGGCAATGCCTCGCGCCCCGAGGCCCTGGAGGAGATGGTGCGGGCGGGCGCCTGCGCCCTCAAGCTCCACGAGGATTGGGGCACGACGCCCGCCGCCATCGACACCTGCCTCTCGGTCGCCGACGCGCACGACGTTCAGGTCATGATCCACACCGACACCCTGAACGAGTCGGGCTTCGTCGAGGATACGATCGCGGCCTTCAAGGGCCGCACCATCCACGCCTTCCACACGGAGGGGGCCGGGGGTGGGCACGCCCCCGACATCATCAAGGTGGCGGGGCTGCCCAACGTCCTGCCCTCGTCCACGAACCCGACCCGGCCCTACACGAAGAACACCATCGACGAGCATCTCGACATGCTCATGGTCTGCCACCACCTCGACCCGGCGATCCCGGAGGATCTCGCCTTCGCCGAGAGCCGGATCCGCCGGGAGACGATCGCGGCCGAGGACATCCTGCACGACATCGGCGCGCTCTCGATGATGTCCTCGGACAGCCAGGCGATGGGCCGCGTCGGCGAGGTCGCGATCCGCACCTGGCAGACCGCCTGCAAGATGAAGCGCCAGAGGGGCGCGCTGCCCGGCGACAGCTCGGGCAACGACAACCTGCGCGCCCGCCGCTACATCGCGAAATACACGATCAACCCGGCGATCGCGCACGGCGTCTCGCGCCACATCGGCTCGGTGGAGCCGGGCAAGCTCGCCGACCTCGTGCTCTGGTCGCCGGCCTTCTTCGGGGTGAAGCCCGACCTCGTGCTCAAGGGCGGCATGATCGCCGCCGCGCCGATGGGCGACCCGAACGCCTCGATCCCGACGCCCCAGCCCGTCCATTACCGCCCGATGTTCGGCGCGTACGGCCGCGTGCCTCACGCCACCGCACTCACCTTCGTCTCGAGGGCGGCCGTGGAGGATGGCTTGGCCGCGCGGCTCGGGGTCGGCAAGGAGCTCGTCGCGGTCGAGAACGTGCGCGGCGGCATCTCGAAGGCGAGCATGATCCTGAACGACGCGACTCCCGTCATCGAGGTCGATCCCGAGACCTACGACGTGCGGGCCGACGGGGAACTCCTCGTCTGCGAGCCGGCCGACAGCCTGCCGATGACGCAGCGCTACTTCCTGTTCTGAGCCATGATCCGCGCCACCCGAATCCTGCGCGCCCACGCCATCGGCTGGGGCGAGATCGTCGACCGCATCGTCCTCGATCACGGCGACCGGCACCGCCGCCGCGTGGCGATGCGGGGCGTCGGGGGCTTGCCCTTCCTGCTCGACCTCATCGAGCCGGCTGTGCTGGAGGATGGCGACGCGCTCGTCCTGGAGGATGGACGCCTCGTCTGGGTCGAGGCCGCGCCCGAGCGCCTCCTCGAGATCAGGGCGCCGGACCCGCTCGCCCTCAAGCGGCTGATCTGGCACATCGGCAACCGCCACATCCCGGCCGAGATCGCCGAGGACGCGGTCTTCATCGCCGAGGACCACGTGCTGGCCGAGATGGTGCGGGGTCTCGGCGGCACCGCCGAGCCGGTGGAGCGCCCCTTCCGCCCCGAAGGCGGCGCCTATGCAGGCGGCCACGAGCACGGACATGGGCATCACCACGGTAGCCACGCCCACCATGCCCACGACTGACACCCTGCGGCTGCTCGCCTGGCTCTCGCCGGCCTTTCCGGTGGGGGCCTACGCCTACTCGCACGGGCTCGAATGGGCGGTGGAGGCGGGCGACGTCTCCGACGCCGCGAGCCTGGAGGCGTGGCTCGCGGACGCGCTGGAACGCGGCGCCGGCCGCAACGACATGATCCTGGCGGGAATCGCCCACCGGGCCGCTGCGGCCGGCGACGGCGACGCGCTCGCCGCGGCGAACGACCTCGCCCTGGCGCTCGCACCCTCCCGCGAGCTGCACCTGGAGACGAGCCAGCAGGGCCGCAGCTTCCTGGACGCGACGGCGGCGGCTTGGCCGCATCCGGCGCTTCAGGCCGTCTGCGCCGCGCTGCCGGGCCTCGTCGCCTATCCCGTCGCCGTGGGCGCGACCGCGGGCGCCCACGGGCTCGACCGCGACGTCACGGTCGCTTCCTACGGCCTCGCCTTCGTCCAGAACCTCGTCTCGGCGGCGCTGCGCGTCGCACCGATCGGTCAGAGCGCCGGGACGCGGATCGTCGCCGCCCTGAGCCCCCGCGTCGCGGTGCTGGCCGAATCCGTGCGGGAGGCGGGCCTCGACGATCTCGGCACGGCGACGCTGCGGGTCGATCTCGGCTCGTTCCGGCACGAGACCCAATATTCCCGCCTCTTCCGGAGCTGAGACCCGCGATGACCTCTCCGAACGGCCCCCTGCGCGTCGGCATCGGCGGCCCCGTCGGCTCCGGCAAGACCGCCCTGATGGAGCAGCTCTGCAAGCGCTTCCGCGACCGCTACGAGATCTGCGCGATCACGAACGACATCTACACCAAGGAGGACGCCCGCATCCTCACGGTGGCCGGCGCCCTGCCGGAGGAGCGCATCCTGGGTGTCGAGACCGGCGGCTGCCCGCACACGGCCATTCGCGAGGACGCCTCGATCAACCTCGCGGCGGTGGCCGAGATGCGGCGCCGGTTCCCGACGCTGGATCTCGTGCTGATCGAGTCCGGCGGCGACAACCTCGCCGCGACATTCTCGCCGGAACTCGCCGACCTCACGCTCTACGTGATCGACGTGGCGGGCGGCGAGAAGATCCCCCGCAAGGGCGGCCCGGGCATCACCCGCTCCGACCTCCTCATCGTCAACAAGACGGATCTCGCGCCCCTCGTCGGCGCCGATCTCTCCGTGATGGAGGCGGACACGCGCCGGATGCGCGGGGCGCGTCCCTACGTGTTCGCGTCCCTGCGGGAGGGACATGGGGCCGACGCGGTCGCCCGCTTCGTGGAGGAGGCGGGCGGGCTCGGCTGAGCGGCCGGCGACTTGGCGCCGGGCAGGAGGGTCAGTTCGTGCGCGGCTCGGCGGTCGCGAAGGCGAGTGTCGCGCTGAAGGCGTCGGCGTCCGCGAGCGCCGGCGTGCGCGAGGGCTTCACCCGGTGGGAAACGGCGAGCACCTGCCGGCCGCCCTGCGCCAGGGGCACGCGCGCGGCGCCCTCAGCATCCGTCGTCACGCGGATCTCTGCCGCCTCGCCGCTCGCGGCCGCGATCTCGGCACCCGCCACCGGACGCCCCTCGAACAGAACGCGGACGCGGATCGCGCCCGGTTCCGCCCCCGGCGCCTCCAGCGGCACGATCTCGAGGGTCTGGCCGAGCACGCGCTCCCAGGGCGCTCCGGGGCCGGTCACGGCCTTCGCGAACTTCATCGACCACTGGCTGCGCTGCGCGTCCGGCACGGCGCGCCTGTCCGCGTTGCGCTCCCCGCCGTCGCGCAGGCGCACCCAGAAACCGTTGTCGTAGGCGGCGGAGACGAGGACGTCGCCGGAGCCGGCCGGCAGCAGCGCCGCCAGGACCATGCCCTCCGGCCAGGCGCTCAAGGGGGCCTCGCCGCTCGCGGTCAGGGCGGAGAGGCGGACGAGCTTGTCGGCGTTCGGAAGCGTGGGTTCGTGCACGTGGCCGAATTGCACCGCGATCCCGCCGGGCATCGGGGTCAGCCAGAGGTCGTGCGCCTGCGCGGCGGCGGCGGACAGGGCGAAGCCGAGGAAGGGGAGGGCGAGAAGGCGCTTCGGTCGCATCGGGTCGCGTTCACTCCGGGAGTGCGGGGCGTCGATCATCGGGATCCTGGCACACGCTGCAAGCCCGACGCCAGACGGGAGAATCGGCGTCATGGATAGGTCCGGCACAGGAATCCGCGACGCCGCCCCCCGAGCGGGGTCATCCGACCGCGCCGTCAGCGCGGGCCCTCGGCCCAGGGTGCTGAGGCCAGCGCCTGCGCGAGGTAGGCGATCAACGCCGTGACGCGGGCGGGACGCGGGTCGCCGGGCGGCGCCACGAGGTGCAGCGCGATCGGCGGCGCCGACCACCCGGGCAGCACGCGCTCCAGGCGGCCGGCGCGCAGATCCTCCCAGACCATGAAGTCCGGCTGCACGGCGAGGCCGAGTCCGGCCCGGAGTGCGGGCCCGAGGGCGTCGGCGTTGTTCGCCCGCAGCGGCCCAGCCGGGACGATCGTCGCCTCCGCGCCGTCCGGCCCCGCGAAGTGCCAGCGGTCCGGCGTGGGCAGGTAGGCGTAGCCGAGGCAGGCGTGGGTCGCGAGGTCGTCCGGATGGGCGGGGCGGCCGTGCCGGTCGAGATAGGCCGGCGCGGCGACGAGGGAGCGCCGGATCCCGCACAGGCGCCGGGCCCGCAGCGAGGAATCGGCGAGTGCGGCGATCCGAAGACCGAGGTCGAAGCCGCCGCCGACGAGGTCGACGAGCGCGTCGCTCAGGTGCAGGTCGACCGCGATCCGCGGGTGAGCCGACAGGAAGTCCGGCAGGATCGGCGCCACGTGCGCGACGCCGAAGGACATCGGCGCAGCGAGCCGCACCAGCCCCTGAGGCTCGGCCGCCGCCTCGCGCGCCTCGGCCTCTGCAGCCTCTCCCTCGGCGAGGATGCGTGCGGCGCCGTCGCGCGCCGCGCGGCCCGCCTCGGTCAGACTGAGGCGGCGGGAGGTCCGATGAAACAGGCGCGCCCCGATCCGCGCCTCGAGCCGCGCCACGGCCTTCGAGACCGTGCCGGCCGAGACGCCGAGCTCCTCCGCGGCGCGCCCGAAGGAGCCCGTCTCCGCAACTCTCGCGAACACGGCCCAAGCCTCGAAATCGGGTAGCTTCATCCGTCAATCCAGAAACGATGGCTTTCTTTTCTTTCCGTTTTCGCGAGGGTCGGCAAGGGTCACATTCGCTCCATCGACAGACCGGCCGGGCCATCCGGCCAGATCCGAACAGGAGAGACGCCATGTCCGAGACCGGCCTCCACCACGTTACCGCCTTCTCCGGCCCCGCCGCCCGCAACCTCGACTTCTACACCCGGGTGCTCGGGCTGCGGCTCGTCAAGAAGACCGTCAACTTCGACGATCCGGGCACCTATCACCTCTATTACGGAGACGAGACCGGCCGGCCCGGCACGATCCTCACCTTCTTCCCCATCGCGCTCGCCGCGCCGGGCCGGGCCGGGATCGGGGAGACGCAGGAGACCGCCTTCCGGGTGCCGCGCGCCTCGATCGGGTGGTGGACCCACCGCCTCGTCGCCCACGGCGTGCGCCACGAGGCCCTGGTTCAGCTCTTCGGCGAGCCCACCCTTCGCTTCCGCGATCCGGACGGGATGATGCTCGCTCTCGTCGGGGTCGAGGAGGCGGGTGCGGCGCCCGCCTGGAGCGGCGGCGACGTGCCGGCCGAGCACGCGCTCCGCGGCTTCCACGGCGTGACGCTGCTGCTGGCCGAGGCCGGCCCGACCGCGGCGATCCTCACGGACGTGCTCGGCTTCGCCGAGACCGGCCGCGAGGGCTCGGCGACGCGGTTCGCCGGCAGCGCGGGCATGGGCGGGTTCGTCACCCTGCGGGCGGTCGGCGGCTTCCTGCCGGGCCGCCCGGGGGCGGGCAGCGTTCATCACATCGCCTTCCGGGCAGAGGACGATGCGGCCCAGGCGGCGATGGTGGCGGCCTTGCGCGACCGCCACGGCCTCAGCGCCACCGAGCAGCGCGACCGCAGCTACTTCCGCTCGGTCTACTTCCGGGAACCCGGCGGCGTCCTGTTCGAGATCGCCACCGACGCACCGGGCTTCTCCGTCGACGAGCCGCTCGAGGCGCTGGGACAGGCGCTGAAGCTCCCGGGCTTCCTGGAGCCGCACAGGGCCGAGATCGAGGGCGTGCTGCCCGAGGTCGCCTGAACCACGACAGGGATATCGAAGGAGGGTGCCATGACGACCACCACCGACATCGCCGGCTTCGTCCACCGCTTCGAGCCGGGCAGCGATCCCGCCCGGCCGCCGCTCCTGCTCCTGCACGGCACCGGCGGCGACGAGGCCGACCTCCTCCCCCTCGGCCGGGCGCTGGCGCCGGGGGCGGCGCTCCTGTCCCCGCGCGGGCGGGTCCTGGAGAACGGGAGCCCGCGCTTCTTCCGCCGCCTCGCCGAGGGCGTTTTCGACGAGGCCGACGTGATCCGCCGGTCGGGGGAACTCGCGGGCTTCGTCGCCGAGGCGCGCCGGACCTACGGCCTGCCCGCCCCGGTCGCGCTCGGCTTCTCGAACGGGGCGAACATCGCCGCCGCGACGCTGCTGCTGCATCCGGAGGCGCTCGCGGGCGCCGTCCTGATCCGGCCGATGGTGCCGCTGAGTGAGCCCCCCGAGACCGATCTCGGGGCCAAGCCGGTGCTGATCCTGTCGGGCGCCTTCGACCCGATCGTGCCGGCCGAGAATGCGCGGGCGCTCGCGGCGACGCTGGAGCGGGCGGGCGCCCGGATCGAGCACCGGACGCTGCCCACGGGCCACGGGCTCGGTCAGGCGGATCTCGCCCTCGCGCGGGCATGGCTCACCGATCAGCGCGCGCCGGAAACGGTCTGACGCGCGCGACCGAGCCCCCCTTCCGGACGGGCCCGAGCCCGCCGGGAGGGGTTACGCGGCCGGGATCGCGCCGCGCCCGGAACGGCCTAGCATTACAGTTGCAGTTTCGTTCTGAGGTGCGCCTGTCGGGCGGCAGCTTGGTGGGCGCGCCGCCAGGCTGACCAAGCGAGCACGAGCGCGGGCTCAATGCGCCGCTGCGCCAGCCGCATCGCCACGCGCCGGATCTCCTGAATGGACCACGGCACCGGCGAGCTTGGCGATGAGCGGCGTTTTTGGGGGCGTTCCGTTGGCCAACCGGCGCACCCGCGCCAACATCGCAAAAGCCAGCATCACCAAGCTGACGTGCCGGTGCCAGCCGTGCCACGAACGGCTCTCGTTGTGGGCCAGCCCGAGCTCCGTCTTGGCGGTCTCGAACGCGTCCTCGATGGCCCAGCGTCGCCCCTCCACGGCCACCAGCGTCTGCACCGGCGTGCCGACCGGGCACCAAGTGGTGAAGTAGGAGAAGCTCCCGTCCGACAGGCTGCGCCGCACGAGCAGGCCGCGCGTCCACACGCTCTGATCAAGAGCGGCGTCGAGCGCATCCGCCGGCAGCGTGGCCAGCGGCAGGTAGGCCCAGTCGAACAGGCGCGGTCCCTTCGTGCCAGATCCGGCCGAGAGCCGGATCCAGTCTGTCTTGGAGAGATCCTTGGCGATCTCCTCGGCGGTGCCCGCGACGTCGAGGTTTTGGTCCCAGGACCAGAACCGATGCTGACCCGTGACACCGAGCACGTAGCCCTTGTACGCACGGCGCAGCGCCAGCTCGATCTCGCCAACCCCGTAGATGCTGTCAGCCGCAACCCACGCAAACGGCACCTCTGCCTTTATCGCCCGCTCGATCATGGCCAGCGCCAGCTGCGGCTTGGTGGCAAAGGTGATGGCCTCCGGCACATGCGCCGTCCGCCTTCGAGCCGGGTCTCCGGCCCAGGCTTTGGGCAGGTACAGCTGACGATCGATGAAGGCGTGGCCCTGATCCGAGACGTAGGCGGCAAACACCCCGATCTGGCAGTTGGTGATCTTGCCAGCTGAGCCTGTGTACTGCCGGCCCACACCGCACGAGGCTCTGCCCTGCTTCAAGAAGCCGGTCTCGTCGATCACCACCACCGCGTCAGGTGAGCCGAGCGTCTCGAGGACGTAGTCACGCACCACGTCCCGCAGCGCCTCCGCGTCCCAGTGCGTGCGACCGAGGACAGCCTGCTGGCGCCAGGGGCCTGGATCACCAGCAGCTTCAGCCCGCATCCAGCCGGTCTTGCGCCGCTCACCCCCAAGCAAGCCCTCCAGGAAGGCGTTGGCGGAGGCGGCGACGCTCGGGGCGGCAAACAGCGGGCGGATGCGCTGCTTGGCCTGCCGCAGTGTCGTCGACCAGAGCTCCAGCGTCGATTCGAGCGAGGTTGAGGACATCGCGCTCTCCCATCCGAAACCACTCAGATAGGAGCCTCACCCTGCAACTGTAATGCTAGGTCTCGCCCCGGCAGCGGCCGATCGCCCAGCGGATCAGCTTGCGCACATCGGGATCGGGATCCTCGGCGCCAGCCTCCAGGGCGGCGAGGCCGCGCGGGTCGGCGATCTCGCCGAGAGCGGCCGCAGCCTCCTTGCGCAGGTTGCTCACGTCGGAGGCGAGCGCCTGCCCGAGCACGTCGACCGCCGCCTTTGCCTTGATGCGGCCGAGGGCGTTCGCCGCCTTGGTGCGCACCTGCCAGACGGGATCGTCCATGGCCGCGATCAGCGGTTCGATCGCCTCCGGCAGGCGGATCTTGGCGGCCGAGACGGCGGCCTCCTCGCGGACCTGCCAGTTCTGGTCCGAGAGGCCGGCGAGCAGGGTGGAGATGCCGGGACCGCCGGGGCGCAGGAAGACGAGGGCGGCCATGGTGGCGCGCCGCACGCTCGCATCCGCGTCGCCGGCGGTGGCGATGAGGGCGGGCAGCGCCTCCTCGGCCTTGAGATAGCCGATCACGCCGAGGCCCTCGCGGCGCACCTCCGGCGCGGGGCTGCGCAGCGCGCGCAGCGCCGCCGCGAGCGCATCCGGCAGAACCAGCTCGCGCAGGGCGCGGAGCGCCGCGGCCTGGACGAACGGATCCGCGTGCTCGGCGCGCTCGATCAGGAGCGGACCGCAGGCGGGCTCCTTCTTCTCGGCGAGCGTCTCGGCCGCGGTCTGGCGGACCGCCTCGTCGGCATCCTCCAGCGAGCGGACGAGGCCCTCGACCACGTCCGGCCCGTCGTGCTCGTCGAGGGCGCGGGCGGCGGCCGCGCGCACCGCGGCGTCGGAATCCGCGAGCCCCTTCAGGAGCAGGATCGTCGCCTCGGGGCCGACGGCCTCGGCGAGCTCCATCATGGCGACGCGGCGGATGCCGGGATCGGGATCCGCGCAGCGCTCGGCCAGATCCTCAAGGTCGTCGTCGAAAGTATCGAACACGGGTGCCATCGCGATCCTCAGCGCAGCAGGTAGGGGATGTTGACCTTGACCGCGTTCGTCGGGCAATCGACCTCGCAGGGCATGCAGTACCAGCATTCGTCGTACTTCATGTAGGCTTTCTGCCGCGTCTCATCGATCGCGAGAATATCGAGTGGGCAGACGTCGACGCAGACCCGGCAGCCCTTCTCGGCGATGCACTTCTCGTCATCGATGACGACCGCGGCGCTCTTGGCCTGGGTGATGATCGGCATGGATTCAAGTCTCCGGAATACGGGTGCGGTTCACTCGGCGGCGGCCGGTGTCTTGATGCGGAGCTGGTGGTAGGCGCTCATCTCCTCGGCCGCGACGGGCACGATGAAGGGATCGACCTCCCGCTTGGCGTGGGCCATGCGGCCGGCCTCGTCCTTGAAGAGCACGGTGTGGCAGGCCCACTCGGCGTCGTTGGTCTCGGGGTGATCGACGCGCAGATGATAGAAGCCCCAGCGGCTCTCGGTGCGGTAGAGCGAGGCCGCCGCCGCCATGTCGGCGCAGTCGAGGATCGACTGCATCTCGAGCGCCCGGTGCAACTCGTGCGGATCGCGGGCGACGAGGAGGTCGAGATCCTCGCGGATCTCGGCGAAGCGGCGCTGGCCGAGTTCCATCTTGGCCGTGACCTTCGGCGGCTCCAGGTAGTCGTTGACGAGGCGGCGGGTCTTGAACTCCATCTCGTGGGGCGTGAGCCCGTCCTCGCGCCGGGTCGGCGCGAGCACCCGCTCCTGCTCGGCGAGGAGGTCGCCCTCGTCGTACGACGCGAGATCGTGACCCGCGCAGTAGGCGGCGGCGTCCGCGCCGGCGATGCCGCCGTTGACGAAGGCGCCGAGCATGTAATTGTGCGGCACGCTCGCCATGTCGCCGACCGCATAGAGGCCGGGCACCGTGGTGCGGGCGTTCTCGTCGACCCAGACGCCGGACGCCGAGTGGCCCGAGCAGAAGCCGATCTCCGAGATGTGCATCTCGACCGGGCGCTGGCGGTAATTGTTGCCACGCCGCTCGTGGAAGCGCCCGCGCGAGGGCCGCTCGTTGGTGTGCAGGATGGTCTCGATCTCGGAGATCGTCTCCTCGCGAAGATGGTCCATCTTGAGGAAGACCGGGCCGTTGCCGCTCTGCAGTTCCCGCCAGAATTCCAGCATCATCTGGCCCGACCAGTAATCGCACTCGATGAAGCGCTCGCCGCGATTGTTGGCCGTGAACCCGCCGAACGGCCCGGTTACGTAGGCGCAGGAGGGGCCGTTGTAGTCCTTGATCAGGGGGTTGATCTGGTAGCACTCGAGGTTCGCGAGTTGCGCCCCCGCGTGGTAGGCCATCGCGTAGCCGTCGCCGCAATTGGCCGCATTCTCGTAGGTGCCGAACAGGTAGCCGGAGGCCGGCAGGCCGAGGCGCCCGGCGGCGCCGCAGGCGAGCACCACGGCCTTGGCCTTCACGACGAGAAATTCGGAGGTGCGGGTGTTGACGCCGACCGCGCCCGCGATGCGCCCGTCCGGACCTTTCAGCAGCCGGGTCGCCATGTAGCGGTTCGTGACGCCGACCTGCAGGCGGCGGAGCTGCCGGTAGAGCACCTTCTTGACGTTGTGCCCCTCGGGCATCGGCAGCACGTAGGTCCCCATGTGGTGGACCTTGCGCATGTTGTACTCGCCGGAGCCGTCCTTCTCGAACTTGACCCCGAGCTTGTCGAGGTACTGGATCATCGGGAAGGAGCCCTGCGCGTAGGCCATCACCGCCTTCTGGTTGACGACGCCGTCGTTGGCGACAGTGATCTCCTTCACGTACTGCTCCGGGGTGGCGTAGCCCGGCACGACGGCGTTGTTCAGCCCGTCCATGCCCATGCTGATCGCGCCGGAGCGCTTCACGTTCGCCTTCTCCATGAGGACGACCCGAAGCTTCGGGTCGGCCTCCTTCGCCTTGATCGCGGCCATCGGGCCGCCGGTGCCGCCGCCGATCACGAGGAGGTCGGTCTCGATGATCTCGGTCGTCGCGGTCGGGTGGAAGCTCATGGGGTGTCTCGCATCCGGGCGGGCCGTTTCGGCCTCGCGGGTGACGGGGGTAGCGCGGTCAGATCAGGCCGCAGCGGCGGCCACGGGCACGGCCTCGCGCGCCAGATCGCGCAGGTAGGTCCAGGGGAAGATCCCGCGGGCGTGGCCGTCCCCGAAGGCGAGGTGGACCGCGTAGCCGCCCATCGGCTCGATGCGGATCACCGAGGCGCGGGGGAAGGAGGCGGGGAAGCGCGCCTCGATCCGCTCCCGCGTGCACCAGGCGCAGCGGCAGCGCAGGCGCAGGGTCTCGGCGGGAAGCTCCCCCCGCGTGCCATCGCGCCAGGCGAGCCGCAGGCTCGTGCCGCCGCGGGCCAGGACCACCTCGTCCGGGATCGCATCGGGATCGAAGGGGGGCGAGGCGGGAAGCCTCATCGCGCCGCTCGTCATGCACCGCTCCTCGTTCAACAGGTGCCATTGGAGCCGAGGCGGGCAGGAGCGGACAGCAATTAGTTGCCCGCAAATCGCGATTGCGCCGGGCAGCGCTCGGGGTCAGCCCTGCCAGACCCGGGGCAGGGGCTCGCGACGGTAGGCCGCCAGGAAGCGGGCCGCGCACCGCCGGAGCGCGTCCGGGTCGCGGCCGAGGAGGCGCACGACGAGATGCCCGTTCCAGGCGCTGGCGCCGGCCTCGACGCCAGCGCCGGGTCCGTCGAGGAGGGCGCGCGCCTCCTCGATCCGGCCTTCGGCGCCGGGCGCGAGATCGAGGATTGTGCCGAAGGCCCGGGCACCGCCGCCGATGGCGGGACGGGCGAGGAGTTCCGCGACCGGACCGGCGAGGGCGAGCGAATCCGCGTAGACGAGGCGCTCCGCCCGTCGCACGCGCCAGTGGTCCTGCAGCCCCCCGTGGAAAAGACCTCGCCGCTTGCGGCGCGCCCCAGCATCACGATCTCGCAGGCAAGGAGGCCCGCGCCCTCGGCGAGGTCCGCCTCGAAGCGGCGCTCCAGACTGGCCCGGTCGTAGAGGATCGTCTCCTGCGGCAGCCAGGCGAGGCGGGCACCCGCGCCGAGGGCGACCCGGTTCAGGATCGCGCTCGCCGGACCGTCCGAGCGGTAGATCTTCTCCGCCGCATTGGTGGTGAGGACGAGGTCCGAGCCCGCATGGAGATCGAGGCCGACCTCGAACCGGTCGCCGCAGGCGATGCCGCCCGCAGTGTTGACGAGGACCGCCTCCGGCATCGGCCCGTGGGTTCTGGGAAAGCGCAGGCGCGAGGGGCCGGATTCGGCAAGGTCCATGACGATCGTCGCGGCGCCGGCCCGCGCCATCCGGAGTTGGATGCGCCCGTGCGAGCGCTGGCGAAGCGGGGCGGGGGCGGTTACCGCCTCGGGAGGGGGGAGGGGCCTCATGGGCGGCCGGACCCGCCGCGGGTCCTCTCTCGTGCCGGGAGGGACAGGGTGAGGGGTGCAGGTCTTTCCGGAAAGGTCGCCCCCCTCGCCCGGTCGGCTGACGCCGACTCGACCTCTCCCGGACGGGAGAGGTGGGCGCCCCCCGCCCGCTCCCTCACGTGGCGAGATCCCGCGGCACCGCCTCGATCACCGGGGTCGGCCGGTCGAGGATGCGGCGGCCGAACAGGCTCGCGACCAGCTCCACCAGCACCCGCGCGCTGCGCCCGCGCTCGTCGAGGAAGGGGTTCAATTCGACCACGTCGAGGGAGCCGACGAGGCCGGAATCGTGGAGCATCTCCATGATCAGGTGCGCCTCGCGGAAGGTCGCGCCGCCCGGCACCGTGGTGCCGACGCCCGGCGCAATGCCGGGATCGAGGAAGTCGATGTCGAGGCTGACATGCAGGTGGCCCCCGGCCGCCGCGACCTGTTCCAGCGCCCGGCGCAAGGGGGCCACCACCCCGAACTCGTCGATGGCGCGCATGTCGGTGACGCCGACGCGCCGCGTCGTCACGAGGGCGCGCTCGCCCGCATCGATCGAGCGCAGGCCGAACAGGTGGATGCGTCCCGGGTCGAGGAGCGGGCGGGCCCCTGCCGCGAACAATCCGTCGAAGCCGGGCTCGCCGCAGAGCGCGGCGAGCGGCATGCCGTGGATGTTGCCCGACGGCGAGGTCTCAAGCGTGTTGAAATCCGCGTGCGCGTCGAGCCAGAGCACGAAGAGCGGCCGGCCGGCCCCCTCGCAGTGGCGCAGCGCCCCGTCGACCGAGCCGAGGGAGAGGCTGTGATCGCCCCCGATCACGACCGGCAGCGCGTCGCCCGCGAGGCTCGCCGCGACGCGCCCCGAGATCACTTGCGTCCAGGCCGCGACGGCCGGCAGGCCGCGGGCCTCCGCGGGACATCCGGGCGCCACGTCGCCGAGATCCGCGACGGCGTGGCCGAGATCGGCCAGCGTCCGCACGAGTCCCGCCGTGCGGAGCGCCGCGGGGCCCATCAGGGCGCCAGGCTCGCTCGTGCCCACCTCGATCGGTGCGCCGATGATCTCGATGCGGGTCGCCCCCGCCTGCCGCCCGCTCATGCGCCGCTCCCAGCCGATGGTGCGAGGACCGGTCGCGTTCTAGCCCGTCCTGGCGACGCGCTGAAGACGCCCGCTCCGCCCCGACCGCCCATGCAGGGCCGATGCCGGATGCACGCCGGGCCGTGTGCCTCGCGAATGTGCAATGTGGGTGTGCATCGCGCGAACATGCTCGGCGCTCCGGTCACGGTGGCGCTTGGCACATCGCTTGCCAGACCTTCGCGCCCAGCGAACGGGCAGTGGAATGGCAGGCGTCGATGATGAGCAGAGCCTTTTCGGCCGGATCGAACCGTCCTTCGTCCCTCAGGCGCTGGACCTGCGCCGCCGCGCTGGCGGGCGGCCTCGCCCTCGGTCTCGGCATCGCGTCCGCGGCCCGCGCGCAGGAGACGATCAAGGTCGGCATCCTGCACTCGCTGTCCGGCACGATGGCGATCTCGGAGACGACCCTCAAGGACGCGATGCTGATGCTCATCGCGGAGCAGAACCGCAAGGGCGGCGTGCTCGGCAAGAAGCTGGAGCCGGTGGTGGTCGATCCGGCCTCGAACTGGCCGCTGTTCGCCGAGAAGGCCCGCGAGCTCATCGCCAAGGACAAGGTCTCGGCGGTGTTTGGCTGCTGGACGAGCGTGTCGCGCAAGTCCGTGCTGCCAGTCTTCCGGGAACTCGACTCGATCCTGTTCTATCCCGTCCAGTACGAGGGCGAGGAGAGCGAGCGGAACGTGTTCTACACGGGCGCCGCCCCGAACCAGCAGGCGATCCCCGCCGTCGACTACCTGATGAGCGAGGAGAAGGTCGAGCGCTGGGTCCTGGAAGGGACGGACTACGTCTACCCGCGCACCACCAACAAGATCCTCGAAGCCTACCTGAAGGCGAAGGGCGTGAAGCCTGAGGACATCTCGATCAACTACACGCCGTTCGGCCAGTCGGACTGGCAGACGCGAGTGGCCGCCATCAAGGCGTTCGGCTCGGCCGGCCGGAAGACGGCCGTGGTCTCGACCATCAATGGCGACGCGAACGTGCCCTTCTACAAGGAACTCGCCAACCAGGGCGTGAAGGCCACCGACATCCCGGTCGTGGCCTTCTCGGTGGGCGAGGAGGAGTTGGCCGGCATCGACACCAAGCCGCTCCTCGGCCACCTCGCCGCCTGGAACTACTTCCAATCGATCGACACGCCGGAGAACACGGCGTTCATCGAGCAATGGCGCACCTTCACGAAGAACGCCAAGCGCGTCACCAACGACCCGATGGAGGCCCATTACATCGGCTTCAACATGTGGGTGAAGGCGGTGGAGAAGGCGGGCACCACCGAGCCCGACAAGGTGATCGCTGCGCTCCCCGGCATCGAGCAGAAGAACCTCACGGGCGGCACCGCGAAGATGCTGCCGAACCACCACGTCACGAAGCCGGTCTTCATCGGCGAGATCAAGGATGACGGACAATTCGATGTCGTCTGGAAGACGGACGGCCTCATCCCCGGCGAGGCGTGGTCGAAGCAACTCGACGGCTCGAAGGACCTCGAGGCCGACTGGGTGACGCTCAATTGCGGCAACTACAACACCAAGACCAAGAAATGCGGCGGGGCGTGACGCTCCCATCCCCCTCCCTCGCGGGGATGGGCGGCGCGCGGCAGTCTGCGGGGGATCCACGATGATCGGCCTCCTCGCCCTCCTCCTCTGCCTTCTCGCCGGGCCGGCCCGCGCGGAGGCGCCGGCCGACGCGGCCTACGCGCGGCTGGCGAGCGACAGCTACGCGGAGATCGAGGCCGGTGTCGCGGCGCTCGGGCCGAGCGGCGATCCGCGTGCCGGAGCCGTGATCGGCGCGCTGGCCGACGGGCGCCTCCTCTTCCGGCCTGCCGATAGGACCCTGTTCATCCGCGACGGGTCCGGCGTGGTCGAGGCCCGCACCGGCGCCCCGGCAAGCGCCGACGGCCTGAAGCCGGTGCGGGCCAACAACAAGGTCCGGCGCGCCGTCGAGGCAGCGATGGGCAGCCTCAACCTGACGAGCCCGGATCCGGGCAGGCGCCGCGAGGCGGCGGACGCCGTGTTCAAGGCCCGCGACGCGGGAGCGCTTCCCGCCCTCGACGTCGCGCTGGCGAAGGAGGCGGATGCGGGCGTGCGGCGGGCGCTGGCGGAGGCCCGCGCCGCCGTGATCCTGGCCCGGCCCGGAGCCGCGGAGCCTGAGCGCCTCGGGGCGATCCAGACGATCGCAGGCCGCGGCGACGGCGATGCCCTGGGGATCCTGCGCGGCCTCTCCGCCGATCCGAGCGAAGCCGTGCGGGCGGCGGCAGCCCGCGGCGTCGGGACGGTCGAGACCCGGCTCGCCCTGATCGGAGCGGCGCAGAACGTCTGGTACGGGATCTCCCTCGGCTCCGTGCTGCTGCTGGCCGCGATCGGCCTCGCCATCACCTTCGGCGTGATGGGCATCATCAACATGGCGCACGGCGAGATGGTGATGCTCGGCGCCTACACCACCTTCCTCGTGCAGGGCGCGATCCGCGAGCATGCGCCCGCCCTGTCGGATTGGTCGCTCGCCGTCAGCATCCCGGCGGCCTTCCTGGTGGCGGGCGCCGTCGGCGTCGTCATCGAGCGCGGCGTCATCCGCTACCTGTACGGGCGGCCGCTGGAGACGCTGCTCGCCACCTTCGGCATCAGCCTCGTCCTGCAGCAGGGTGTGCGCTCGCTCTTCGGCCCGACGAACCGCGAGGTGAGCGCGCCGGCCTTCATGACCGGCGCCTTCGACCTCTACGGCCTCTCGATCACCTGGGGCCGGCTCTGGATCGTGGTGTTCTCGTTCGGCGTCTTCCTCGGCCTGCTCTTCGTGCTGCGCAGGACCGCCTTCGGCCTCAAGACCCGGGCCGTGACCCAGAACCGGCGCATGGCCGCAGCGATGGGCATCCGCACGCCCCTCGTCGACGCCCTGACCTTCGGCCTCGGCTCCGGCATCGCCGGCATCGCGGGCGTGGCGCTCTCTCAGATCGACAACGTCTCGCCCAATCTCGGCCAGGGCTACATCATCGACTCGTTCCTCGTCGTGGTGTTCGGCGGCGTCGGGAACCTCTGGGGCACGCTGGTGGCGGCGCTGACCCTCGGCGTCGCCAACAAGCTGTTCGAGCCGTATCTCGGCGCGGTGCTCGCGAAGATCGCGCTCCTCGTCTTCATCATCCTGTTCATCCAGAAACGCCCGCGCGGCCTGTTCGCGCTCAAGGGCCGGGCGGTGGAGTCGTGAGCATGGCCGCCGCCATCCCGAGGCCGGCCCTCGTCGACCTCAAGGGCCGGATCTTCCTCGGCGTGCTCGCCGCGATCTGCCTTCTCGTCCCGCTCCTCAACCTCGCGGTGCCGGAGGGCTCGGGCCTGCACCTGCCGACCTACCTCGTCTCGCTGTTCGGCAAGTACCTCGCCTTCGCGCTGCTGGCGCTCTCCCTCGACCTCGTCTGGGGCTATTGCGGCATCCTCTCGCTCGGCCACGGCGCCTTCTTCGGGCTCGGCGGCTACGCGATGGGCATGTACCTGATGCGTCAGATCGGGCCGCGCGGCGTCTACGGGAACCCGGTCCTGCCCGACTTCATGGTGTTCCTGAATTACACCGAGCTGCCCTGGTACTGGCTCGGCTTCGATCATTTCCCCTTCGCGGCATTGATGGTGCTCGCAGTGCCGGGCCTCCTCGCCTTCGTGTTCGGCTGGCTCGCCTTCCGCTCGCGGGTGACGGGCGTCTACCTCTCGATCATCACGCAGGCGATGACCTTCGCGCTGATGCTCGCCTTCTTCCGCAACGACATGGGCCTCGGGGGCAACAACGGGCTCACCGACTTCAAGGACATCCTCGGCTTCCCCGTCCAGGCGCAGGGCGTGCGGGTCGCGCTCTTCCTCGCCACCGCGGCGGCGCTGGCCATCGGCTACCTGATCGCCCGGTTCATGACGGTCTCGGCCTACGGCAAGGTGCTGATCGCGGTGCGGGACGCGGAAGCCCGCACCCGCTTCCTCGGGTATCGGCCGGAAGCCTATAAGACGCTGGCCTTCGTGGTCTCGGCCATGATGGCGGGGGTGGCGGGCGCCCTCTACGTGCCGCAGGTCGGCATCATCAACCCCTCCGAATTCGCGCCGACGAACTCGATCGAGGCGGTGATCTGGGTCGCGGTCGGCGGGCGCGGCACCCTCGTCGGGGCCGCCCTCGGGGCGGTGCTCGTCAACTACGCCAAGACGCTGCTCACCGGCGCCCTGCCGGATGCGTGGCTGTTCGCGCTCGGCGCCCTCTTCGTCCTCGTGACGCTCTTCCTGCCGAAGGGGATCGTCGGCACCGCGATCGATCGGTTCGGCAGCCGGCGCGCGGCGGCCAAGCTCCCGCCCGAGCCCGAGATGCCCGGCAAGCTCGCCGAGGAGGGCCGTGGCTGATGAGCGAGGCCGATCTCCTGATCCCGGAAGCCGCCGTCGCGGGCGGCGGCCCGGCGACCGAGCGCCGCCTGACCCAGGCGCTCCTCTATCTCGACGACGTGCGCGTCACCTTCGACGGCTACCGAGCGCTGCGCGGCCTCTCGCTGACGCTGGAGCGGGGCGAGATGCGGGCGATCATCGGCCCGAACGGGGCCGGCAAGACCACGATGATGGACGTGATCACGGGCAAGACGCGGCCCGACACCGGCGCCGCCGTCTTCGACGGCGTGCACGACCTCACCCGCCTCGACGAGCCGGCGATCGCCGATCTCGGCATCGGCCGCAAGTTCCAGAAGCCGACCGTGTTCGAGAGCCACACGGTCTCCGATAACATCGTGCTGGCGCTCAAAGGTCCGCGCAGCGCGCTGGCCTCGCTGTTCGGCTGGCGGAACCGCGTGGAGGCGGCGCGGGTCGAGGAGATCCTCGTCACCGTCGGCCTGATCGCCCATCGCGGGCGCCCGGCGGCCGACCTCTCGCACGGGCAGAAGCAGTGGCTGGAGATCGGCATGCTGCTCGCCCAGGACCCGAAGCTCCTCCTCGTCGACGAGCCGGTCGCCGGCATGACGGATGCCGAGACCGAGGCCACCGCGACGCTGTTGCGGGCAATCGCGCGGGACCACGCCGTGATGGTGGTCGAGCACGACATGCACTTCGTGCGGGCCCTCGCCTGCCGCGTCACCTGCCTGCACGAGGGCGCGGTCTTGGCCGAGGGCTCGATCGACGCGGTCTCGGCAGACCCCCGCGTCGTCGAAGTCTACCTGGGACGCTGAGCATGCTGGCCGTCGAGGACGTCGATCTCCATTACGGCGCGGCGAAGGCGCTGCGCGGCGTCTCCCTCAAAGCGGAGGTCGGGCAGGTGACCTGCGTGCTCGGCCGCAACGGCGTCGGCAAGACCTCGCTGATGCGCGCCATCGTCGGCCAGCAGCCGATCTCGAAGGGGCGGATCCGGCTCGGCGAGAGGGACATCTCGGGGCTCGCCCCCTACGACCGGGCGCGGGCGGGCGTCGCCTTCGTGCCGCAGGGCCGGGAGATCTTCCCGCTCCTGACCGTGAAGGAGAACCTCGAGACTGGCTTCGCCCCCTGCCGCCGGGCGGACCGCTACGTGCCGGGGGAGATCTACGACCTGTTCCCGGTGCTGAAGGACATGCTGCACCGGCGCGGCGGCGACCTCTCGGGCGGGCAGCAGCAGCAGCTCGCCATCGGACGCGCCCTGGTGACCCGCCCGCGCCTCCTCGTCCTCGACGAGCCGACCGAGGGCATCCAGCCCTCGATCATCAAGGATATCGGCCGAGCGATCACGTTTCTGCGCTCCAAAAGCGAGATCGCGATCATCCTGGTCGAGCAGTATTTCGAGTGGGCCCGCGACCTCTGCGACACCTACGCGGTGATGGACCGGGGCCAAGTGGTGGAGGCCGGACCCCGCGCCACCATGGTCGAGGCGGACGTGAGGAAGTGGCTGTCGGTGTGAGGCGCACCGCGCCGGCCCCCGCCTCTCCCATCCCGGAATCCTTGAGTCGGTGCCAGCCGACCGGGTGAGGGACGATCCGCGCCCGGCGGCCCGGGATCGGGGCTGCCACGCCGTGGCGTCCGCCCTAGATGCGGTGGCCCGCGGTCCGGCGACCGCTCCAGCCCGCCCTGCGCATGGATACCACGCCTCCCCCGCCGCCGCGGCTGCGCCTGATGAGCTACAACATCCGGCATTGCCGGGGGCTCGACGGCGCGGTCTCGCCCGCCCGCATCGCGGAGGTGATCGCGGCCTGCGAGCCGGACGTCGTCGCGCTCCAGGAGGTCGATGTCGGCCGCCGCCGCACCGGCGGGCTCGACCAGGCCGAGGAGATCGCCCGGCTTCTCGACATGCGCCATCATTTCCACCCCGCCCTGCAGGTCCTGGAGGAGCGCTACGGCGACGCCATCCTGACGACGCGGCCGGCGAGCCTCGTCAAGGCGGGCGCGCTGCCCGGCCTCGCCCGGCGGCCGGGCCTGGAGCCGCGGGGGCCCTGTGGGTCGAGGTCGCAGTGGGGGGCGGGCGTCTGCAGATCCTCAACACGCATCTCGGCCTGTCCGGGCGCGAGCGGGTGGCCCAGGTCGAGGCGCTGCTCGGACCCGACTGGCTCGGCGGGCGTCTCGCGCGCGCGCCCTTCGTGCTGGTGGGCGACCTCAACGCCACGCCCCTGTCGCGGGCCTACCGGCGGCTCGCCGCCCGGCTCACCGACGCGCGCCGTCTCGCGGGGCGCCGCGCGCGCGGCGCGACCTTCCCGAGCCGCTGCCCGCTGCTGCGCCTCGACCACGTCTTCGTCAGCGCCGGCGTCACGGCCGAGCGCGTCGGCGTGGTGCGGGGCGCGCTGCCCCGCCTCGCCTCGGACCACCTGCCGCTGCTCGCCGAACTCAGCCTCGCGCCGGCGCCCGCGCCGGCCGAGATCGGCGCGCGGGCGGCGATGGTCTAGCCGTTCCGGCCGGAGGGCGCGACGGGCTCCCTCTCCCGTGCGGGAGAGGGTCGGGGTGAGGGGTGCGACGTCTCCGAAAGGACCGGATCCCTCACCCGGCCCGCCCGCGGCGGGCTCGACCTTTCCCGAACGGGCGCGGCGAGGCTCAGCGCGCGCCGGCGCCGCCAGGGGCGCCAGAGGTCGTCCGTCCCGGCGGGATCGCCGAGGTGCCACGCCTCCACGAGCCGGGCGAGCGGGCCGCGCCGCGAGGCGACGACCGCGCAGAGGCGCGCGCGCGAGACCAGGGCGGCATCGTCGAGGACGGCCCGCACCGAGCCGCGCTGCCGCAGCGCCGCCTCGAACACGCCCCGCTCGCAGCCGGCATGGTGGGCGATGAGGCCGTCGCGCACGCGCGCGATCGCCGCCCGCCGGAGGTCGTGGGGCGCGCCGGGCAGCGCCTCGACGGCGAGGTCGCACTCCGTGTCGAGCCCGAGCGAGCGGTTGTTGAGGTTGGTCGAGCCGACCCGCAGCAGCCGGTCGTCGAAGACCGCGACCTTGGAATGGACGAGGATCGGCCCGCCCGCGGGCGTGCGCGGGGCGAGCACCCGGAGCCGCCGGTGCGGATCGGCCCCGCGCAGCCGCGCGATCAGGCCGCGGCGGGCGCCGTCCATGGTGAGCCGGTCGAACCCGTTCGGGCTCCGCTCGGTCAGCACCACGACGATCTCGGGACCCTCCGGCTCCGCGAGGCGGCGGGCGAGCGCCTCCGCGATCACGGGCGCGGTGAAATACTGGTTCTCCAGGTAGATGATGCGGCGCGCGGACCGGATGCCCGCGAGATACAGCGCCTCGTTCTCGCGGATGGCGGCCCGGCCGGCCCGCGCCGGCTCGGTGCGGGCGATGCCGACCTCGACGTCGCGCAGGAGCGGCGTCACGGTGTCGGGCCACGGATCCGCGAAGCCCTCGGGCCCGGCCTCGGGGGGCGCGAGCCGCTCGCCGGTCGCGTCGAGCCAGCGGCGGCGGGCGAGGTCGCCGAGGGCGGACGCCGCGGCTCCGTCCACCGCCATCATCACGTCGTGGCGCGGCGGGTAGGTGTCGCCGGAGGGCAGGCGGCGGCGCGGGTCGCGGTCGCGGTGGGCCTGCGTGTCCCAGCGGTTCACCTCGAAATCACCGCCGCCGCAGAAGGCGACCCGGTCGTCCACCACCAGGATCTTTTGGTGCTGGCAGGCGCCGTAGGGGAGGGTGCCATCGATCCGGAAGTCGATCCGCGGGCCGAGCGCCGCCCGCACGGAATCCGGCGTGTGGTCGTTGCCCGCCGAGATCGGCCAGGGCATGTCCCAGATCAGCAGGCGGATCGCGAGGTCCGGCCGCTGCGCCTTCAGGCGGCGCAGGAGGTCGGCCATGCTCTCCCGCTCGGCCTCGCCGACGGGATCGAGGCGCACGCGCGGATCGAAGCTCCAGCCGATCAGGAGGATCGAGCGGCGCGCCTGCAGCAGCGCGCGGCGGGCCGCGGCGAAATAGGCCGCGCCGTCGTGAAGGAGGGCAATGCGGGAGGCCGGCTCCCGGCGCCAGCAGGTCTGCCCGGGACGCAGCCAAGCCGCGTCCGCCGGGTCATGGCTCGACAGATCTCTCATGCGCCCGCGCCGGCTCTCCGCATCCTCAGTTTGGCTCGCACGCGCCGCCGGGTCAGGCCGACGGCCGCGAAGGTCGCAACGAGGCCGAGGCCGAGAGAGATCCAATGCTCCGGCGCATCCCCGCCCGCGGCGCGGCCGATCACACCGAGATAGACGCACACGACCGTGCCGGGCAGCATGCCGAGAAGGGTCGAGACGAGGAAGGCGCCCGCGCGCACGTCGGTGATGCCGAGAACGTAGTTCTGGGCATTGAAGGGCACGAAGGGGCTGAGCCGCATCAGCGTGAGCAATTGCCAGCCGCCCTCGCCGACCGCCTCGACGGTGGCTTTCATGGCCGGCCGCCGCGCGATCAGGGCACGGACCCGGTCCTGGAGGAGGGTGCGGCCGGCCACGAAGGCGAGCACCGAGCCGACCGTCGCGGCGGCGAGCACGATCGGCAGCGACCACCAGCCGAAGGCGACGCCGGCCGCGATGGTGAGCGGCGTGCAGGGGATGACGAGGAGCGTGGCGACGACGAAGAGCCCGGCGAAGGCGATCGGTCCGTAGGGACCGAGGTCCCGCGCCCAGTCCTTGAAGGCCGCGAGCCAGGCATCGACCGGGAGGAGGTACCAGGCCGCCAGGGCGGCCGCGATGGCGAGGCCCGTCACGAGCCAGTACCGGGTTTCGTCGCCCGTCACGCAGTTTCCTCCTCGCGGCGCTGCCGCATCGCCGCGAAGCCCCTCGGCCCCGCGCAGGCCCGTCGAGACGGGGCTCGCTCCCGTCCGGGGATCGGCGCTCGGGCCGGTCCGGCCCCGCCCGACAGGTGGAAGCCTAGGGCGCCGCCCCCCGTCGCACAGCCCGCGGGCGCGCATGCGCGTCCCGCGTCGCCCGGGGCGTCTTCCGCGAAACCGGATCGACGCGGTTAACGTACGGTCTGCACGAGGCGGCATTTTCCATACGTGATCGCAACGGATATCCTATAAGTATGCAATATCCATACGATCAGACTCAGGGTTGCGCACGACCGTGGCTGAAATCGATCACGGCGGGGCGGCGGCAGGAACCCAGCGGGGCGGCAGGATGATCTGGTTGCGGGCGGGCGAGCCTTCGGGCTCGATGATGGCGGAGCATGCGGAGCAGAACCTGTCCGAGTTGCGCCTGCCGGTCCAGGCCGAGCTGTCGCTGCGCCAGCTCGCGGGCGCGCTCGGGGTGGCGACGGCCCTGACCCTGCCGGAAGCGAGCGAGCGGCCCCTCGAGGACGGGGAGGGCGCGAACTTCTCCGAGGCCGCGAACCTCCTCCAGGCCTTCCTGGCGATCGACGATCCCGACGAGCGCGCGCGCTGCCTCGCCTTCGTGCAGGCGGCAGCGAGCCGCGCGGTCGCGCGCCAGTAGTCACCGGACAGGGGCGCCCGGGACTCCACCGGAAATCTCGCCTCGGGCGTTCCCGGATCGTCCGGTCCTACGGCCGGACGAGGCAGACCGGCTGCGGCACCCCGCGCTCCGGCAGGGGCAGCCGCTCGGCGCCCCGCGAGGCGCCCGAGAACACGCCGGCGAGGCGCTTCGACACGAAATCGATGAAGCGCCGCGTCTTGGCCGGCAGGAGCCGGGACGTCGTCACGATGTAGATCGAGGTCGGCGGCAGGCGCCAGTCCGGCAGGATCCGGTCGAGGCGCCCGCTGTCGAGGTCGCGCGCCACGTTGACGAGGTTCGAGGCGGCGATGCCCCGTCCCGTCACGGCGAGACGCCGCGCGAGGCTGAGGTTGTTGCAGGAGATCCGGCCCGAGACGGGCGCCGAGACGATCTCGTCGCCGCGGGTGAATTGCCAGGTGTCGCTCGCGCCGGGCACCGACAGGACCACGTCGTGCTCGGCGAGATCCTGTGGATGCTTCGGGCGGCCCCGCGCCCGCAGGTAGGCGGGGGAGGCGAACAGGGCGCTCTCGACCTCCACCACCCGGCGCACGATGAGCGAGCTCTGCCGGGGTTCCTCCATCGCGATCGCGAGGTCGTAATCCTCGCGCACGAGGTCAACCTGCGAGGAACGCAGGTCGAGATGGACGTGGATGTGCTCGTGGTCCTCCGAGAAGGCGCAGACGATGTCCGAGAGGTGCCGCAGGACCCAGAAATCCGGCGGCGCGGCCACCTTGAGGAAGCCGGTCGGCCCCTTCGCCTGGGCGATCATGTCGTCGAAGGTGCGCTGGGCCTCCTCGACGATGCGCGTGGCCTGGGCGAGATACGCCTCGCCGTAGGGCGTGAGCGCGAGCTTGCGGGTGGTCCGGTCGAGGAGGCGCAGGCCCACGGCCGTCTCGAACTGGGTGATGCGCCGCGAGACCGAGGAGATCGGCATGTCGAGCGCCGCCGCCGCCTGGCTGAAACTCTTGCGTTTCGCCACCTCAACGAACAGGGCCATATCGCGCAGGACTTGAGGCTGCGGCATGTCCTCTGGCTCTCCTCCGCCCCGGGAATACCGTGGTGAGGTTTCACACCGCACCATCGACACAACCCTAGATAGACGACCTGCCGTTCAGGTCAAGATATTTTGCAACAGAGCTCGCCGTGGAAAGGTGTTTTTCAGGGGAATATCCTTAATCTGACCATCAAATCATCTGCGTTAGATTTTACGTAAAATTTGATATGCTATTTCTATAGCTTGGTAGACCACGGCATTACGCCGATGCGCGAGCGCGGGCCGCCCTCTCACCGGAAGCCGGCCCACCGCGCCGCTTCGACGTCCCGCGACGGGGCGCTCCGACCGCTACCAGCTGTTGCGAAGCCTCTCGGGCATCGGCTCGGCGCAGCGCCCGGCGGCCTTCGGCGGCGCCTGGAGCGTGGCGACCAGCCAGGCCGCCAGGAGTCCGGAGACGCTGCCGCCGAAGGGGGCGGCGGCGAGGGCGACCACCGCCCCGTTCTCCCAGAGCAGGGCCGTGGTGAGGGGGCCGCCGACGAGCGCTGCCATCATGATCGCGAACATGAGCAACCTCCCTGTGACTGCGTGCCCTTTCGGACATAACCCGCGGACACAGGCGAGACAGACGAGTTTTCGGAAAAACACTTTCCTGAAATCACCGGCGCCGGGTCCGTGACGGACGGCGACTTCGGTCCGCAAGCAACGCCCCCGCCTCGTCGAACGTCCAACGAGATCAAGTCTTCGTCGTGGTCTCGCGGCATGGCCGGGACGAACCGGCGCGCCCAGGCACCCATCTGCGCCCGCAGCCCTCGGCGCCGGTCGGACGCGCACGGGCCGCAGATAGATTTTTCCAGGGCTGAACCGGATTAATCGCCGCACAGACGAGTGTCAGGACAGTCAATTTGTCGCAACCCAGGGCCGTCTGCCGCATCATCAAGAAAATACGAAATACTAAGACTGAGTCAAATCGGAATTTTGCTGTCGTGGAAAACTGCTTTTCGCAATCATTCCTTTCCATCATTTCATTGTGAGCCAGATTTCGGTCAGCACGCGGGCGGCTTGTTCTGCCTGACATGGATGCCGCACCGAGATGCCGGCCCGCCCGCAGATGCGCCCGCAGCGCGAGTTCACCCGAGCTCCCGCCTCAGTCATCAGCGTCGGTACGGAGCGTCGGTCCACTCATGGCTACCAATCAGACCTTCGACGGGTTCGTCGGCACCACGGGCAACCCGGTCACGATCGGCGGCTACATCTACGCCCTGAGGACGAATGGCGGCGCCACCGTGGGGACGCTCGCGGTCGAGAGCGAGGCCGGCGACGCGATCCTGGACCTCTCCACCCAGTCGACCGGCTACCTCTCGATCTCGCAGGCTTCCGGAACAGCCTTCGCGCTGAACGCCCTGACGCTGGACCGGGACATCTCCCTCCTCGGCACGACCGTGTTCGTGGGCTACCGCAACGGCGTCGAGGTCGCCTCGGCGAGCTTCATCAACATCGTCGGCATCGGCGACCAGCGCATCATCCTCGGTTCCGACTTCGCCAACGTCACCGAGGTGCGCGTGTATTCCCGCAACCTCGCCAACGTGAACATCGGCGTCGGCTTCGGGATCGACGACGTGTTGACGACGGACACGACGCCGCCGGCGGCCCCGACCCTGAGCGCGGGCCTCGCGGCGACGGCCGACAACACCCCGACGCTGACCGGAACGGCCGAGATCGGCTCGACGGTGACGATCCGCAGCGGCACCACCGTGCTCGGCACGGCGACGGCGGGGGCGAACGGCACCTTCTCCTTCACGCCCACGACCGCGCTGCCCGACGGCACCTACAGCCTGACCGCGACGGCGACGGACGCGAGCGGCAATCCCAGCGCGGCCTCGGCCGCGATCAGCCTGCGGATCGACGCGACCGCACCGGCGGCGCCCGTCTTCACCGCCGGCGGCGGGCTGACGAACGACAACACGCCGACCGTCACGGGCACGGCCGAGGCCGGCGCCACCGTCACCGTACTCAACGGCACCGCCGTGGTCGGCACCACCGTCGCCAACGCCTCGGGCATCTGGAGCCTGACGAGCGGCACCCTCGGCGACGGGAGCTACAGCCTCCGGGCGACGGCCCGCGACAGCCTCGGCAACACCAGCGCCGCCTCGAACCCGCTGCCGATCACCATCGACACGGCCGCCCCCGGCGCCCCGACCGTCACCGCGCCGGCCCTGACCAACAGCGCGACGCCGGTCGTGACCGGCACGGCCGAGGCCGGCGCCACCGTCACCCTCTACAACGGCGTCACGGCGATCGGCTCCGGGGTGGCGGGGGCGAACGGCACCTACGCGATCACGCCGACGACGGCGTTGCCGGCCGGCAACGTCAGCCTGACGGCGACCGCGACCGACCCGGCGGGCAACGTGAGCGGCCGCTCGACGGCGGCTACCGTGACCGTCGACCTCACGGCTCCCACCGCCCCGACGCTGAGCGCCGGCACCGCCGCCACCGCCGACAACACCCCGACGCTGACCGGCACCGCCGAGGCCGGCGCCACCGTCACCATCCTCAGCAACGGCGCGGTGCTCGGCACCGCGGTCGCGGGCGCCAACGGCGCCTTCTCGTTCACGCCGACGAATCCGCTCGCGGATGGCAGCTACGACCTCACGGCGACAGCGCGGGATGCGGCCGGCAATCTCGGCCCGGCCTCCGCGGCAATCACCCTGCAGATCGACGCCACCGCCCCCGGCGCGCCGGCCTTCCTCTCCGGCGGCGGCCTGACCAACGATTCGACCCCGACGCTGACCGGCACGGCGGAAGCCGGCGCCACCGTCACCATCCTGAGGGGCGCCACCGTGCTCGGAACCGCGGTCGCCGGCACGAACGGCGTCTTCACCTTCACCCCCGCAACACCCCTGCCCGAGGGCGCCTACAGCCTCACGGCGGTGGCCCGCGACGCCCTCGGCAACGCCTCGCCGGCCTCGGCGCCGCTGCCCCTGCAGCTCGACCTCACGGCGCCCGGCGCGCCGGTGATCACGCCCCTGCCGCCGACGAACGACAGCACGCCCACCATCACCGGAACGGCGGATGCCGGCGCCGTGGTCACGATCTCGAGCGGCGGCACGATCCTCGGCTCGACGACGGCCGGCCTGAACGGCGCCTTCTCGTTCACGCCCGCCACCGCGCTGCCGGACGGCACGGCGAGCCTCACCGCGACGGCGCGCGACGCGGCCGGCAACCTGTCCGGCCCCTCCGCCGCGGTGAGCGTCACGATCGACACGATCGCGCCGACCACGCCGGCGATCGATCCGATCGCGCCGACGAACGACACGACACCCACCATCACCGGCACGGCCGAGGCCAACGCCACCGTCACCATCCTGAGCGGCACGACCGTGCTCGGAACCGTGACCGCCGATGCCGGCGGGACCTTCTCGTTCACGCCGACGACGCCGCTCACCGACGGCGCCCGGCCCCTCACCGCCACGGCGCGGGATGCCGCCGGAAACCTCTCGGGCACCTCGCCGGCGGTGACGCTGACGATCGACACCGCCGCGCCGGCCGCGCCGGCCCTCGCCTCGATCCCGCTCACCAACGACAACACGCCGACTCTGACCGGAACCGCCGAGCCCGGCGCGACGGTGACCATTCTCAACGGCACCCTTGTCCTCGGCACCGCCGTGGCGGACGGCACCGGCGCCTTCTCCTTCACCCCGACGACGCCGCTGCCGGACGGCACGACGAGCCTCACCGCCACCGCACGGGATGCCGCCGGCAACCTCTCGGGCGCCTCGATCGCCGCGACCGTCACGGTCGACACGGGCGCGCCGACCGCGCCGGTGATCGACGCGCTCGGGCCGACGAACGACACGACGCCCACCATCACCGGAACGGCCGAGGCCGGCGCCACGGTGACCCTCCTCAACGGCACCGCTGTCCTCGGCACCGCCGTGGCGGACGCCACCGGAGCCTTCTCCTTCACGCCGGCGACGCCGCTCGCCGCCGGCACGGCGAGCCTCACGGCGACGGCGCGCGACCCCGCCGGCAACCTCTCGCCGGCCTCCGCCGCGGTGAGCGTAACGATCGACACGATCGCGCCGACCGCGCCGGCGATCGACGCGCTCGGGCCGACGAACGACACCACGCCCACCATCACCGGAACGGCGGAAGCCGGCGCCACGATCGCCATCCTGAGCGGCACGACGGTGCTCGGAACCGTGACCGCCGCGCCGGACGGCACCTTCTCCTTCACGCCGGCGACGCCGCTCGCCAGCGGCACGACGAGCCTCACCGCGACCGCCACGGACGCGGCCGGGAATCTCTCGGCCACCTCGCCGGCCGTGACGCTCACGATCGATACGGGCGCCCCCAACGCGCCGGTGATCGTCCCGCTCGCACCCACGAACGACACCACGCCCACCATCACCGGCACGGCCGAGGCCGGAGCCGCCATCACGATCAGCAGCGACGGCACGATCCTCGGCACCGTCATCGCCGACGGGACCGGCACCTTCACGTTCACCCCGAGCGTGCCGCTGCCGGAGGCGACGACCCAACTCACTGCGACCGCGCGGGATGCCGCCGGCAACCTCTCGGGGACCTCCGCCCCGGTGCCGCTGACCATCGACACCACCGCGCCGACCGCGCCGACCATCGCCGCGATCCCCCGGGCAACGACGCCACGCCGACCATCACCGGCACGGCGGAGGCCGGCGCCTCCGTCACCGTGACGAGCGGCGCCCTCGTGCTCGGCACCGTCACGGCCGACGCCACCGGCACCTTCACGTTCACGCCGAGCGTGCCGCTGCCGAACGGCACTTCCAACCTCGTGGCGACGGCGCGGGACGCGGCCGGCAACCTCTCGCCGGCCTCCGATCCCGTCAGCGTGGCCATCGACACCCGCGTCCCTGGTGCACCGACCGTCAATTACCTGCCGCCGACGAACGACCCGACGCCGATCATCAGCGGCAATGCCGCGGCGGGCGACACGGTCGTGATCAGCCTCGACGGCGTGGAGATCGGCCGCACCGTGGCCGGGGCGGGCGGCGCCTTCGCCATCGAGGTGACGCCGATCCCGGAGGGTTCGCGCACCCTCAGCATCGTCGCGACGAGCCCGACCGGGACGCCCTCGCCGGCGGCGACGCTCGCCGTGCTCGTCGACCTCACCCCCCGGCCGCTCCGGATCTCGCCGCCTTCGCCGGACCGACGAACGACGCCACGCCCGTGATCCGCGGCACGGCCGAGGCCGGCGCCACGGTCACGGTCAGCGCCGGGACGCTCGTCCTCGGCACCGCCGTCGCCGACGCGAGCGGGACCTTCACCCTCACGGCGGGCACGCCCCTGCCCGACGGGGCGACCAGCCTGACGGCGACCGCCCGCGACGTCGCGGGCAACGTCTCCCTCGTCTCGGACGCGATCACCGTGGAGGTCGACACCCTGGCGCCCGCCGCGCCGTCGATCGCCCCGCTCGCGCCGACGAACGACACCACGCCGACCATCAGCGGCACGGCGGATCCGGGCACGACCGTCACGGTCTCGGCCGGCACCACCGTGCTCGGGACCGCGGTGGCGAATGCGGACGGCACCTACACGGTCACGCCGAGCACGCCGCTTCCGAACGGCGACACCGCAATCACCGCGACCGCGCGGGACGCGGCCGGCAACGTCTCGCTCGCCTCCGGGCCGGTGACGGTCACCGTCGACACCGTCGCGCCGACGAGTCCCATCATCACCACCGCGCCCGGCGCGGTCGCGGACAGCACGCCGACTATCACCGGCACGGCGGAGGCGGGCGCGATCGTCACCATCAGCGACGGCGACACCGTCCTCGGCACCGTCACGGCCGCGAATGACGGGACCTTCACCTTCACGCCGACGCAACCGCTGCCGGAAGGGCCGGCCGAGCTCATCGCCACGGCCTGGGACGCGGCCGGCAACGTCTCGCTCCCCTCCGCCACGGTCACCCTCTCCATCGACACGACGGCGCCGGGAGCGCCCGTCATCACCACGGCGGCCGGTCCGACGACCGACAGCACGCCGACCATCAGCGGCACGGCGGAAGCCGGCGCCCTCGTCACGATCAGCAACAACGGCACGGTGCTGGGCACCACCACCGCCGACGGCACGGGCAATTTCAGCTTCATCCCCGGCGCCGCACTCGGGGACGGCAGCTACAGCTTCACCGCCACGGCACGGGACGCGGTCGGCAACACCGGGCCGGCCTCCGCCGCCGTCACCCTGGTGATCGACACCGGCGCTCCGCTCGCACCGAGCCTCGCGGCGACGGGCCCGACGAGCGACAGCACGCCCACCATCACCGGCACCGCCGAGCCCGGCACCCTCGTCACGATCAGCAACGGCGGCGTCGTGATCGGCACCGCCACCGCCGATGCGGGCGGCAACTTCAGCTTCACGCCCGGGACCGCCCTCGGCGATGGCAGCTACAGCCTCACCGCCGCCGCCACCGACGCGGCGGGGCAGACGAGCCCGGATTCCGCGCCCGTCACCCTCGTCATCGACACAGCGGCACCCCTGGCGCCGACGCTGACGAGCCCCGGCGGACCGATTGCGGACACCACGCCCGCCGTCACCGGCACCGGCGAGGCCGGCGCCACCGTGACGCTGTTCGACGGAACCACGATCGTCGGCACCGGCACGGTCGGTCCGGGCGGCACCTTCACGGTGAGCCCAGCCGCGCCGCTGGCTGAGGGCGCGCATACCCTGACGGTCCAGCTCACCGACGCCGCCGGCAATGCCGGCGCGGTCTCCGCCCCCCTCAGCCTCGTCGTCGACACGCTGGCGCCGGGCGTACCCGTGATCACCACGGCGCCGGGCACCACCGGCGACAGCACGCCCACCATCGCCGGCACCGCCGAACCCGGCTCCATGATCACCGTCTCGAACGGTGGCGCCATCCTCGGGACCACCATGACCGACGGGTCGGGGCGCTGGTCCTTCACGCCCGGCAGCGCGCTCGCGGACGGGCCGGCCGCGATCACCGCGACCGCCACGGACGCCGCCGGCAACAGCGGGCCGGCCTCCGCTGCCGTCACCCTCACGGTCGACACCGTCGCGCCGGGCACGCCCACCCTCGCGGCGACCGGCCCGACGAACGACAGCACGCCCACCATCACCGGCACCGCCGAGCCCGGCACCCTCGTCACGATCAGCAACGGCAACGTCGTGATCGGGACGGCGAATGCGGACGGCGCCGGCAACTTCAGCTTCACGCCTGGGACCGCCCTCGGGGACGGCAGCTACAACCTCACCGCCACCGCCACCGACGCCGCCGGTAATGCCGGCGCGCCCTCGGCGCCCGTCACCCTCGTCATCGACACAGCGGCACCCCTGGCGCCGACGCTGACGAGCCCCGGCGGACCGATTGCGGACACCACGCCCGCCGTCACCGGCACCGGCGAGGCCGGCGCCACCGTGACGCTGTTCGACGGCACCACCATCGTCGGCACCGGCACGGTCGGCCCGGGCGGCACCTTCACGGTGAGCCCAACCAATCCGCTGGCTGAGGGCGCGCATACCCTGACGGTCCAGCTCACCGACGCCGCCGGCAATGTCGGCGCACCCTCGAGCCCGCTCAACGTCGTCGTCGACACCACCGTCGACGCGGGGACGCCCGTCGCCCTCGCGGTGGACGCGACCGCCGACGGCATCCTGAACGCCGCCGAGGCCGCGGCTACCGGCTTCACCGTGACCGGGCTCGACGCGGGCACGAGCGGCACCGCGATCTTCACGGACGGCACCCGCACGGTCAGCGTCGCGGTCGCCGGGGACGGCACCTTCAGCGCCGACCTGTCGGGCCTCGGCGGAACCGTCACGTCGAGCCTCGTCCTCGCGGACACGGCCGGCAACGGCGCCACGATCGCCGGCCCCACCCTGACCCTCGACACCCTGGCGCCGGCCGGCAGCGCCGCCGCGGATGCCTCCGGCGGGCCGGCCGCCACGAGCTTCACCGTCACGGTGACGTTCCCCGAATCGGTCACCGGCCTCGGCGCGGAGGATTTCGTGCTCTCCGGCACGGGCGATTCCGCGGGCACGATCAGCGGCGTGGCGGGATCGGGGGGAAGCTACGTCGTCACGGTCTCGAACGTGACGGGCAGCGGCACGCTGACCCTCGGCCTCGCGCCGGGTTCCGACGTCGCGGATGCGGCGGGCAACCTCGCGAGCCTCGCGCCGGCCTCGCGGGCCGTCGACATCCCGGTGCCCGGCGCGCCGCCGGCGACTGTCATCACCGGCTTCAGCCAGGATTCCGGCCTGATCGGCGATGGGGTGACGAACGACGCCACCCCGATCCTCACCGGCACCGGCATCCCGGACGGCACCGTCACGGTGAGCTTCACCGAGGCCGGCACCCCCCGCACGCTGACGGCGGCCATCGACCCGCAGGGCAACTGGAGCCTCGCCCTGCCGAGCCTCGCGGACGGCAGCTACAGCTTCACCGCCAGCGCGACGGGGCCCGACGGGGAGGCGGGCCGCGCCTCGGCGCCGCTCGCCCTCACCATCGACACCACGGCCGACGCCGCACCGACGGTCGGCCTCGTCGTGGCCGAGCCGGAGAGCGGCGTGCTCACCCCGGCGGAGGCGGCCGCAACCGCCTTCACGGTGAGCGGGCTCGACGCGGGCTCGACAGCGACGGTCACCTTCACGGACGGCATCCGGAGCGTCGACGCCGCGGCGCAGGCCAACGGCACCTACATCGTGGACCTGTCGAGCTTCAGCGGCACGGTGACCTCCTCGATCGTCATCACGGACGTGGCCGGCAACCGGGCGACCGGCACCGGCAACGCCGTCGACGTCGATCAGGGCGGGGCGCAGCCCTCCGACCTCGTGACCCCGCTGATCAGCGGCATCGACGCCGATACCGGCACGCCGGGTGACGGCATCACCAGCGACGCGAGCCCGAGCGTCACCGGTCTCGGCACGCCGGGCACCACGGTGGTGATCCGCTACACGGACGCCACCGGCCCGCACGACCTGACCGGCGCGGTCGCCTCGGACGGAAGCTGGCGCATCGACCTGCCGACGCTCGCCGACGGCAGCTACGACGTCGTCGCCACGGGCCGCGACGCCTCGGGCAACGTCTCGGCGCCCTCGCAGCCCCTGCGGGTCGTGGTGGACACCGTGGCGGATGCCGGCGCGCCGGTCGCCCTCTCGGTCGAGCCGCCCCCGGGCGGCACGGCGAGCGCCGCGGAGGCCGCCAACACCGCCTTCACCGTGAGCGGCCTCGACCCCGATGCCACCGCGTCGGTGACCTTCACGGACGGCACCAACAGCGTCACCGTGCAGGCGGGCGCCGACGGCCGCTACAATGCGGACCTGTCGGGCCTCAACGGCACCGTCACGTCGAGCCTCGTCTCGACCGACGCGGCCGGCAACACGGCGAATACGGGCGGCCCGTCGATCCTGATCGACAGCGTCGCGCCGGCCGCCCCCGTGGTGGACGGCACGGGCGGAGGGACCACGACCGACGCCTCGCCCGTCCTCTCCGGCTCGGCCGAGCTAGGCAGCACGGTCACGGTCGGCTACGACACGCCGCAGGGTCCGGGCTCGGTGACGGGAACGACGGGCGCGGACGGCCGCTGGAGCGTCGAGGTGCCGCCGCTGCCGGACGGCACCTACACCTTCACGGTCGACGCCACGGATGCCGCGGGCAACCGCGGCGGCAGCGGGACGCCGGTCGTGCTCACGATCGACGCGGTGCCGGACCCCGCCAACACGCCGCCGGTCGCCGTGCTCGACAGCGCGCGGACCGCGACGCACGCCCTGGCAATCACCGGCAACGTGCTCGCCAACGACCGCGACGCCGATGCGGGCGACAGCCTGCGGGTCACCGCCGCGCATTTCTCGGGCGGCGTCGCCGCGGCCGTGGCGGCGGGCGGCAGCGTCGAGCTGGTGGGGAGCTACGGCACCCTCACCCTCGCGGCGGATGGCAGCTACAGCTACCAAGCGATCGGCGCGAACAACCTCACGGTCGGCGCCTCCCCCATCGAGCAGTTCACCTACACGGTGAGCGACGGGCGCGGCGGGTTCGCGGAGGCACAGCTCGAGATCCGGGTCGTCGGGGAGGCGCCCAGGGCCGAGCAGAGCTTCGGCTTCGCCTTCACGGCCGCGAAGGTCGCCCTCGACGGGGAGAGCCTCGTCCTCGTCGGGCCGGACGGCGTGGTGCACGATGTCAGCGGCATCGACACGCTGCGCTTCACGGACGGCACGATCCAGAACAACGACGGCAACCGCGCGGTGGACGACATCTTCTACTACGCGAAGTACCTCGACGTCTGGCGGGCCGGAATGGACGCGGACGACCACTTCGCGACCTTCGGATGGAAGGAGGGCCGCGACCCGAACGCCTACTTCCACACCGCGGAGTACCTCGCCGAGAATCCCGACGTGGCGTCGGCGGGCGTCAACCCGCTCCAGCACTATCTCAGCTACGGCGAGCGCGAGGGCCGCAGCCCGAGCGAGGATTTCAGCGCGGAATCCTACTTCTTCATCAACCCGGACGTGCAGAGGGCGGGTGTGAACGCCCTCGCCCACTACCTCACCTTCGGCCAGGACGAGGGGCGCAGCGTGTTCGCCGGGGAGGGGGCCGGGCCGTGACCGGCGATTTCGACGCCGGCTACTACCTCGCTCAGAACCCGGACGTCGCCGCGGCGACGCCCGCCGGCCGGGACGCCAGCAGCTGGGCGCTGCAGCACTACCTGAACCACGGCGCCGGCGAGGGGCGCGACCCGAACCCCTACTTCGACACCTCCTACTACCTCGCCCAGAACCCGGACGTGGCGGCCTCGGGGCTCAACCCGATGCTCCATTACCAGGAGTTCGGATGGCGCGAGGGCCGCAACCCGAGCGCGGCGTTCGACACCAACGCCTATCTGGAGAAGTACCCGGACGTGGCGCAGGCCCATATCGACCCGCTCGAGCACTACCTCCAGTTCGGGGCCCAGGAGGGCCGCATCCTGACCTGACGGAAGGCCTTCCGCGAGGACCCGAGGGTGTGCGGAAGGCGCCGCGCATCCCCCCGCCCCGACCGGGCGGGGGGATGCGCCCGTTTCCCCGCGTCCGCGCAGCGGGCGCGCTGCGCCTCTCCGGTTCGGGAGGTCCCGCGCGGATGCTACCATTCCGGCCGGAACGATTGCCGGGAGGGATTCATGTCGTCGGGCGAGCCGCCATCCGAGCCCGAGCGGGCCGACGCGCGGAAGGGGCCGGACCGCGCCCTGTCCCATCACATCCTGCCGAGCGCGGCGACGATGATCGGGATCTGCACGACCCTGATCGGGCTCGTGAAGATCGCCGAGGGTCAGGTCGGCATGACCCGGGTCGACGAGTTCGTGGGACTCTCGGCGCTCCTGTTCCTGGTGAGCGCGCTCACCTCCTACCTCTCCTTGAGGATGCCGCTGCGGCGCCCCGTGGGCCAGCGGCTGGAGCGGGCGGCGGACCTGCTGTTCCTGCTCGGCCTGATCGCCCTCTCCGCCCTCTCGATCGCCTTCGCCTACGAGGTGATCTGAGGCCGCCTCCCGGTCCGCCACCGTACCGAGCGCGCGGACGGCCCGAAGGCTGGTACTCTGTGGCGAAGCCCGCCGTGCGGAGGACGGTGCCGGCCGATCGCGGAGATGGCTCATGCCGACGGAAGACCGACGCGCCGAGCTCGCCCAGAAGGCCCTCGACACCTACGCCCGACAGATCGTGACCCAGCCTCGCTGGCGCACGGCGCGGCGCCTGCACGACGTCTCGGAATGCGAGATCGTGGATCTCATCACCGACCTCCTGCTGCTCGCGCGCCTGCGCGGTCACGACCCGGCGACGATCGTGGGCAAGGCCGAGCGCCACGTCTACGCGGAGACCGGGCACCATTACGGACCCTGACGACCGGGCGAGCGATGGAGCGGCGGCATTCCGTGTGACAGAGAATCGCGCGGGCTCGCCGGCACGGGCTGCCGCGGGCCGCATCGGGGGGCACGTGCCTGATCCGCTGACCCGAAGGCTCGCTCACGCCGGGCACCTCTCGGAGACCGAGCAGGAGGCTTTGCGGGAGCTGACGCTGAACGCGCGCTCGGTGGCGGCCCGGCGGGACATCGCCGCACCCCTCTCCACGGAGACCGTCCACCTCGTCCTCAGCGGCATCGCCTGCCGCTACAAGATCCTGCTCGACGGGACGCGGCGCATCGTCTCCTACCTGCTGCCCGGGGACCTCTGCGACGTCCATGCGGGTGCCTCGGGCGCGGCGGATTGGAGCGTCGGCACGCTGACGCCCTGCTCGGTCGCCGACATCCCGCGGGAACGCCTCGCGGACCTCGCGCGGACGCATCCAGGCATCGACAGGGCCCTGCGCTGGATCACGCTCACCGAGCTCAGCGCCGCGCGGGAATGGCTCGCCAACGACAGCCGGCCGGCCGACCGCCGCATCGCGCACCTGTTCTGCGAGCTTCTCGTCCGCCTGCAGGCGGTCGACCTCGCCGGCGCCAGCAGCGTCGACCTGCGCCTCTCCCAGGTCGACCTCGCCGACACGGCCGGCATCTCGTTCGTCCACGTCAACCGGGTGCTGCAATCCCTGCGCGCCAGCGGTCTCATCGTCTCCGGCAAGCACATGCTCACCATCCCGGACGTCGCGCGCCTGCAGGCTTTCGCTGAATTCGATTCCGGATACCTGCACCTGGCACAATAGAAAGAGGCCAGAAGGGAAGCCGACTATGACCGTCAAATGTTAGTATTTTGAATTCCTCTTAGGCTATTGCAACGCACAAGGCACGTTGCACTGCGCGCGGCACCTGCCGGTGGCGACTTTTGTGTCATAAAGCACTTGCATCACGCGCCCTGCCGTGACACTGATCACCCGTCCGTACATGGCAATACGGGAGAGCCCAGACCGGCGTGAGTCGGTTATGGCGTCTCGTGAGCGACCGCCCCCGGAAGCTTCGAGGCACAATCTCGTATCGCTGGACGATCTGGAGTGAGGCGCCGTTCGGCGTCCACCGAAGGGCGGCTCTTCCTGCGGAGGCAGGTTCGGGCGGCTCCCAGGGACCCGCGACAGATGGGGGCAGACGGAATGCTAGAGCGGGCATTTCGAAGCCCGCCTGTCGTGGGAGAGCATCGTGTACGCAGACGGTTTCGAATACGATTTCGACGCGCCGGATTCCGACTGGAACTACGAGCCTTCGCGGGCCGAATTGTTCCGGCAGGTCGATGCCGCCGTCTACACGACGGATCTGGACGGCCGCCTGACCTATTACAACGAGGCCGCCGTTGCCCTGTGGGGCCGCCGGCCCGTGCTCGGGCTCGACCGCTGGTGCGGCTCCTGGCGCATCTACGACACCGACGGGACGCCGCTCCCGCACGAGCGCTGCCCGATGGCGATCACCCTGAAGGAGGGGCAGGAGGTGCGCGGCGCGCAGGCCATCCTGGAGCGGCCGGACGGGACGCGAATCGCCTTCATGCCCTATCCGACGCTCCTGCGGGACCGGAACGGCACGGTGGTCGGGGGCGCCAACATCCTCCTCGAGGTGCGCCGGCCGGCGCGGGTGCCGCTGGCCCGGGACGAGGGCGCGGCCCGCGAGCGGGAGCGCATCATCGCGCGAGCCCGTGCCCGCATGAATCGCCCGTCTCCGGCATCCCTCGATCGCACGCGCGGTCGAGTGGCCCTCGCGACAGGCTGCGATCGATCTCACGCATGATCCAGCGCTTCAATCGGATCTTCTGAGACCGCGTCATCGCCTCTTCCCTCCGGCCCGCCCGGATGAGCCTGCCCGAGGTCGGCTTGCACGGACGAAAGCGCGCGGGATCTCGGGTTCGGGTGCCGCCGCGGCGGATCGGGACGATCCGTCCGGCCCGGGACGATCCGGCAATGCCGGACCGCGATCCGATTTGAACTCGCGGGACGCCGAGAGGTTGCGTGTCGGCCGATTCGGGCCTGCCTGGACGTCGGCCCGAGGAGTACGGGCCTGCGCTCCCGACACGGGAGAGCGAGCCGGCCGGAGCCTCCGAATGCGGCACGCGCGATGCCCTCGACGCGGCACGGCCCGGGCGTAGGATGAGGCTTCACGCCCGGGGCTCCCGAAGTCCCGCCGGCGCCGGAGGCCACGCCATGCCGACCGATCCCAAGCCCACCACCACCCCCGAGCCCACCTGCCGCGTCGTCGAGGCCGGCGCCGCCTTCACCGGCAAGCAGGGGCTCACCTACGCGCCCGCGATCTCGGCCGAGACGGTCGGCGCGCGCGGGCTCCACATGCAGATCGTCACGATCCCGCCCGGCGCCTGGGCGAAGCCGCACAAGCACGAGAACCACGAGACCGCGATCCACGTCCTGAGCGGGCGCTCCGGCACGTGGTACGGCGAGAACCTGGAGCACCATCTCGCCGCGGGCCCGGGCGACTTCGTCTACATCCCGGCGAACATGCCCCACCAGCCCTACAACCTGAGCGCGACGGAAGCCTGCATCGCGGTGATCGCCCGAACGGACCCGAACGAGCAGGAGAGCGTGGTGGTGCTGCCGGACCTCGACGCGCTCCACGCCGCCGAGCGGAAGGCCGGATAGGCCGGATCAGAAATCCGCGTGGATGCGGGTCCCGAAAAAGTTCGCGGGGCCGCGATCCCGGTTGTAGGCGGGGTTGATCACGAACTGGTAGTCGAAGGTGAGCGTCACGGACTTCGTCAGGCTCAGGGCGTAGAACGCCTCGAAGGCGCGCTCGGGCCCGTAAGTGAGCCGCCCGTCGCCGATCAGCAGGCCGAGGCCGCCATTGGCGAAGAAGGCCCGGTGCGCGGGCGAGAGGCCGTTCACCGTCGCGCCGAGCCCGACCGTGTCGGCGGGCCGGTCCCAGGCCGCGCCTTTCAGCGAGATCCCCCCGAGAGCGAGCGGTCGACATCCGTGAATGAGAGGTTCTCGTTGCGCCCGTCAGCGGCGCTCGCCCGGGCGAACACGCCGAGATCGGCGGTCACCGCCTGTTCGAGGTTGAGGTAGACCCCGCTCTTGCGGCGCGGACGGCGCGTGGCGTCGGCGGCCTCGGTGGCGTCGGCGAACAGGCCCGACTGGGTCAGGGCCACGGTCTCGCGGTAATTCGCCGAATTGCCGACATTCGAGAACAGGCCGATCCGCAGTTTGCCCGGCTGGTCGAGGCCGGGCAGGACGTGGCGCTCCTCGAACTCGATCGTTGCGCCGCCGCGGCGGAGGATTCGGGGGTCTAGCACGTCGCTGGAGGGTTCCTTCGGCACCTGCGTGTAGGCGGCCCGGATCGCAAACTCCCTCCGGTTGTACTCGACCATCAAGCCTTGGGTGAATCCGGGCAGGTTGGCGGGAAAGTCCCAGGCGGTCGCGGCCCAGAGCGACCAGTTCATGAAGTCGACCCGCGGGTCGTGGGCGTAGACGTTGCCGTCGAAGAAGTCGCCCAGCGCGAACTTGCCGGCCACCACCGTGACGCGCTCGACGTCCCGGCGGGTGGCGACTTGGTTCGGCCCGTCCGGCACGTCCTCGGTCTCGCCGCCGAGGCCGAAGGTCTGGCGCAGGAAATAGCGGTTTGAGCGCAGCTTCGGGAAGGGCGCGCCCGCCTTCTGGGCCTCGCCGTTGACGAAGCCGGCGACCCCGAGCGTGCGCGAGAGGCCGAAACCCTGGCTGAATTCGGGGTTGTAGTAGAGCTCGGTCCCCTCCCAGAGCTTGAGGCCGAGGAAGGCGGTCGCCGTCGTGGTCGCCTGCGCCTGATGGGGCACGAGGCTGTTCGGGCCGCGATAGGGCGAGCGGAAGCCCGGCACCGCCTGGTTGAAGAAGGTGGTCTGGCCGTGGAGCGAGAACCGTTCGGCGAGGGCCGCCGCGTCGGGCCCGGCCTCGTCGGCGTCCGGGGGGAGGGCGAGCCCTTGCGGATGCCAGGACAGGCGCGCCAGCATCTGGTTCGAGACCGCCGCGACCCGCGTCGAGACCGGTCCGCCGTTCGGGCCCGGCACCGTGCCGAGATCGAACCGGCCGCTGCGGCCGAGATCGAGGTAGCGGTAATCGAGCCCGAGGGCGAGCTGATCGGTGACGGCGACCTGCACGCCCGCGCCGAGGGTGAAGCCGAGCCGCGTCAGGTCGTGCCGGGCCCGCTCGCCGGCGCCGCCCGCGAGGTCGGGGTACTCCGCGAGGATGCGCGTCTCGGCGCCGGCGAGCCCGAACGTCGCGTAGACGAGGGCGCGCTCGAAGCTGAGGCCGAGGCGGGCGCGCAGCGTTCCGTAGAGGTCGGTCTTGCCGCGGATCAGGCCGAAGGCAGGGGCGACCGCCTCGTAGCCGAAGCCCGGCACCGTCGAGGCGACGGGCCGCTTCAGGTTCGCGCCCACGAGGTCGGCCTCGAGTCCCGCGAGCCAGGGCCCGGATTGCCAGTTGTAGCCGGCGAAGGCGCCCCCGATCGCCGTGGTCGCGTCGCGGCCGATATCGGTGCCGCCGGTGGCGTCGCCCGACTTGAAGGGCGGAATGGGCCGTCCGCCGACCGTCGTCGCGTCGAAGTTCAGCGCGCCGAAGGAGGCGCCGGCGCTGCCCTCGAGGCCGAGATAGGGACCCGACCAGTCGATGTAGGCGGGCGCCGCGGGCCGCGTCGCCAAGTCGGCCGCCGCGGCGATGCCCGGCAGGCAGCAGGCCGCGACGGCCGGAGCGAGCCATCGCCGCCGATCACCCGTCCTCGCCCGGTCCCGCAGCAATCCGAACCCCTCCGCCCCGATCCGACGCATAGCAAAAGCGGCCGGGCCGGCAATCGCGCGGAGCGGCCGCCCCGCCGCCGCACGGGCCGCGTTGCAAAAATGAGCCAGCCCGCCGTCGATGACGGGCAGATGACAGGGGGGTCGGATGAAGGGGGAACGAGGGTGTTTTCACGCCCCTCTCAGGATCGTCCCTTCGCGGGCCCCGTCTCGACCGGGCGGCTCGTATCCGCCCCCCACTCGGACCAGGAGCCGTCGTAGAGGGCGCGGGCCGGGCGACCGATCGTGTCGAGGGCGAGGGAGACGATCGCGGCCGTCACGCCCGAGCCGCAGGTGGTGACGACCGGGCGGTCGGGATCGACGCCGTTCTCGGCGAAGACCGCGCGCAGGGCGTCCGGGTCCTTCATGCGGCCGTCCGTCTGCAGCGCGGCGTAATGGACGTTGAGCGCGCCCGGCATGTGGCCGGGGCGGACGCCGGGGCGGGGCTCGGCCTCCTCGCCGCGAAAGCGCGTGCCGGAGCGGGCGTCGACCACCTGAGCGCCGCCCGTGTCGAGGGCGCGGGCGATGTCGCCCGCATCGGCCACGGCGCCGTTGTCGAGGCGGGCCGTGAAATGGCGCCGGTCGCGCGGGCGCGCCTCGCCCTCCTCGGTCGGGAAGCCGGCCGCGACCCAGGCCGGGAGGCCGCCGTCGAGCACCGCGACGTCGCGCACCCCGAAGGTCCGCAGCATCCACCAGACCCGCGGGGCCGAGAACAGGCCCATCCCGTCGTAGACGACGATCTGCGCGCCGTCGCCGATGCCGAGCGCCCGCATCCGGGAGGCGAAGACCTCGGGCCGCGGCAGCATGTGCGGCAGGCCCGATCCCTCGTCGCTCATCGCGTCGATGTCGAAGCGGATCGCGCCCGGGATGTGGGCGGCGCGGAACTCCGCCTCCGGGTCGCGGCCCGCCGCCGGCAGGTACCAGGAGCCGTCGAGGACGACGATGTCCGGCGCGGCGAGGCGCTCATGGAGCCATTCCGGGCTGACGAGGGACGTAGTCGCCATGTACTCGATATCCTGCGGGCGTCGGGCGCGCACTCAACCACATCCGGTGCGGGGTTGCACCTTCGCTTCCTCACGCCCCGTAATAGGCGCGGTACCACGCGACGAAAGCCGGGATGCCGGTCTCGATCGGGGTCTCGGGCACGCGGCCGATCAGCGCCTGCAGGAGCTCGGTGCTCGCATGGGTCCGGGCGACGTCACCGGGGGGCAGGGGCTTCGGGATCCGCTCGGCCCGCCGCCCGAGGGCGGCCTCCAGCGCGTCGATCATCGCGTCGAGCCGCACGGGCCGGCCGCCGCCGATATTGACGAGGCGGTAGGGCGCGCTGGCGCTCAGCGTGTCGAAGGGCCCGACCGGGGCGGCCGTGCCGGGGAGCGGCGGCGGCACCTCGGCAAGGCGGCGGATCGCGTCGACGAGGTCGCTCACGTAGGTGAAGTCGCGCTCGGCCGAGCCGCCGGAGAAGACCTCGATCGGCTCACCGGCCAGGATCTTACGCGTGAACAGGAACAGCGCCATGTCCGGCCGGCCCCAGGGCCCGTAGACGGTGAAGAAGCGGAAGGCGGTCGTCGGGATCGCGAAGAGGTGGCTGTAGGAATGCGCCATCGCCTCCATGGCGATTTTCGAGGCCGCGTAGAGGGTGAGCGGGCTCACCGCCCGGTCGGCCTCGCGGAAGGGCAGCGCGGTGTTGCCGCCGTAGGCAGAGCTCGTCGAGGCGAGCAGCAGGTGGCGCACCGGGTTCGCCCGCACGGCCTCGAACAGCTCGAAGCTGCCCATCAGGTTGGCATCGGCGTAGGCCCGCGGGTTCTCCAGGCTGTAGCGGACGCCGGCCTGGGCGGCGAGATGAACGACGATGTCGGGCGCGACGCGCTCCATCAGCTCGCGCAGGAGGCCGGGCGTCTCGAGCCGGCCCTCCACCGGCGCGAAGGCGGCGTGGCGGGCGAGTTCCGCGTGGCGGGCGCGCTTGAGGGCGACGTCGTAATAGTCGGAGAAGCCGTCGAGTCCGGTGACGGCGTGGCCCTCCGCGAGGAGCGAGCGGCTGAGATGGAAGCCGATGAACCCGGCCGAGCCGGTCACGAGAACGCGCATCGTCCCTCGCCCAACATCAGGATGGCCCGCGACGCGCCCCTCTCCCGTCCGGGAGGCGTGGGCGGCGCGGGGCCGCCGCACCGTCATGCCCCGCCTCGCGCGGCGCGTCCATGCCCGGATGGACGACAGCACGGGCGAGACGTGGCGCGGATCCCTGCACCGTCGCGCTTGCCTTTCGGGGATGTCGGCAGGCATATCGACTGTCGCCGCCGGTCGGATCGTCTGTCGGCGGCCGCCGCTCGACTCGGAATGTCGCGGCGAAGCTCGATTCGGCACCGGTTTGCCCCCGCGAAATGTCTGTGCGCGGTTGCGCCGCGCGCATGCGGGACTTGTTTCTCGCGGCCAGAACCCCAGTTACAACAGGACGATGACGTTGTTGCGCCTCGCCTCACGGGGCTGCGCGGGTCGCATTCCTCGGCAGGCACAGGGTCGCGTGCGGGTGGAAGGCGGTTTGCCGGGTGCATCGCGCGCAAGACCAATCCGCCGGGCTTCGAACCCGCGCAGCCACGTTCCACGAGTCGCCGTTTCATGAATCAACTCGTCCGCATGTCCCAGATCGGCGACGCCGAGCAGATCGCAGAGCCCTCCGCCGAGCTGCGGGTGCCCTTCGCGAAGTCGGGGGCGTTCGTCTGCAAGTTCATCATCGGGGAGCCGAACGACGCCGCGATCTGTTGCGGCGCGCCCGTCGCCGACGGCAAGAGCTGGTGCGCATTCCACCGCCGCATCGTCTTCGAGCCGACCCGCCCCGGCCGCATCCGCTGAGGATCAATCCGGCTCGACCGCGTCCAGGAGGTCGCTGAGCCAGCCGCGCGCCTTGTCGAGTTCGCTCCAGGGCACGTCCCCGAGGGGGAAGTGGCCGGCCAGGACCACGCTGAGCACCCCGTTGAGATGGGTCAGGCGCTCGCGCGTGCAGGCCTGCCGCCGATGCCCCTCGATCAGTTCGTCGCGGAAGGCCGTGAGGCAGTGCGTGGCTTGGCTGAAGGCGTGATCGTCCTTCTTCGGTCGATGCGCCAGGACCCGGTCGAGCGCGGCCAGCGCCTTGCGGCCGGGCCGGTCGACCGGGCGGCCCGCCTCGGCGGCGCGGTCGGCCGTCGCGTCACCGGCCACGGCGCGCCTCCCGCTTGAGTTGCGTCAGCCGTCCCGGCCGCAGATTCACGGTGAGCGCCTTCGTCGTGTGGATGCTGCTGTTGGCGTCGCCGGTGATCGCCAGCAGGACGTTGGCGATGGCGCCCCGCGCGTAGCCCTCGCGCCCGTAGACCCACGGCATGCCGACCTGGTGCACGGTGCGCCCGTCGATCGTGAAGGGCCGCACCCGCTCCGTCACCATGGCGCGCACCTCGATCTCTCCGCGCAACGAGGACAGCACCGTCCAGTCGAGATGCCGGATGCCGAGCTCCCCGGCAAGCTCCGGCGAGATCTCCACGAACGCCTCCGGCTGAAGCTCGGCCGTGTGCGGCATCACCCGGGTCGGCACGCCGCCGCAATGGATCTCGGTGAGCCGGAAGGTGGTGAAGGCGAAGGGGAAGCGCGGGTCCTCCGGCGCGTGCAGCTCGTTGCCCGGTCGGTTCCAGAGCTTCGCCGCCGGGTTGATCTGCTGCCCGTAGAGCGGGTTCCGCACCGGGCTCTCGATCGGCTCGTAATGCGTCGGCAGGGGCCCGTCGCGCAGGCCCGTGGGCACGAAGATCTGGCTCTTGCCGTCCGCCTCCATGATGAACGGGGCATCGCCGCCGAGCGCATCCATGCCGTGCGGGCGCTTCGACCAGTCCGGCCTGTAATCGGGGCGCTTGGTCTCCACGAAATCCGGCACGTCGAGGCCGGTCCAAGTCTCCTTCGCCTCGTCCCACCAGACGAGCTTCTTGGCCTCCGACCACGGCCTGCCCTCCGGATCGGCGGAGGCGCGGTTGTAGAGGGTGCGCCGGTTCGAGGGCCAGGAGAAGGCCCAGCCGAGATGCGAGCCCGGCCCGTCCGGCCCGTCGGGCTTTCGCGAGCGGGCGACGTTGTGGCCCTTCTTCGGCATGATGCCGCAATACATCCAGCCGCCGCAGGCGGTGGAGCCGTCGTCCTTCAGGTCCTTGTAGGTGGCGACCGGCTCGCCGTCGGAGACGGTGAAGCCGTTGATCTCGGCGAGCACCGCCTCGGCGTCGGGCTCGGCCTGCGCGCCCTTCGTCGGGTAATCCCAGGTCAGCGCCTGGATCGCACCGTCGCGCAGCTCCCGGCTGTCGGCGTAGAGTTCCTTCAGGCGCCGCCCGAGATGGTAGATGAACCAGAGGTCGGAGCGGCTGTCGCCCGGCGCCTCGCAGACCTTGTCGTGCCATTGGACGAGGCGGCTCGTGTTGGTGACCGTGCCCTCCTTCTCCCCCGGCATGGCGGCGGGCAGGAAGAACACCTCGGTCTCGATGGCCTCGGGGCTCGTCTCGCCGCGCTCGATGAGCCGGCCCTTGCTCCAGAAATTCGCCGTCTCGGTCATGGCGAAATCGCGCACCACGAGCCATTCGAGGCGGCCGAGGCCGCGCTCCACGAAATCGGCATTGACGGCGCCGACGAGGGGGTTCTGGCCGAGCAGGAACTGGCCGCGCATCACCCCGTCGACCATCGCCATCGTCATCGGCTCCTGCGAGCAGTCGCCGGTGAGCTTCGGCAGGAACGGGTAGCCCCAATCGTTCGCCTTCGTCGCCGCCTCGCCGTACCAGGCCTTGAGCAGGCTCACGACGTATTTCGGCATGTTCGCCCACCAGCCCGTCGTCGGCGTCTCGGATTTTAGGTAGGCGCCGAGCGTCGCGTGGTCGTGGAAGGCGTTCGGCTGCGGCAGGTAGGTCGGCAGCATGTTGTAGAGCGTCGGGATGTCGGTCGAGCCCTGGATGCTGACATGGCCGCGCAAAGCCATGATGCCCCCGCCCGGGCGGCCCACGTTGCCGAGGAGCGCCTGGACGATGGTGCAGGCGCGGATGATCTGCACGCCCGTCGAGTGGTGCGTCCAGCCGACCGCGTAGGTGAAGGCGCCGGTGCGCGCGCGGCCGGAATTCTTCGCCAGCGCCTCCACCACCTTGAGGAAGGTCGCCCGCGGGCAGCCAGTCACCCGCTCGACCATCTCGGGCGTGTAGCGCGCGTAGTGGCGGCGCAGGATCTGGTAGACGCAGTTCGGGTGCTGGAGCGTGCGGTCCTGTTGGGGCGGGCTCTCCGTCATGCTCTCGTAATCGCCGCCGTCCTGCTCCTTTGTCTGCTCCCGGTGCTCGGCGATGGCGGAGGGCACCGTCTTGCCCTTGTACTGCCAGGTGTCCTGGCTGTAGGCGCCCGTGTCCGGATCGAAGCCCGAGAACAGCCCGTCACGGCTCTCCGGGTCCTCGTAGCCGTCCTCGATGATGTGGGCGAGGTTCGTGTATTCGAGCGCGAAGTCCCGGAACCAGAGGTCGTGCTCCAGGATGTGGCGGATCATGCCGCCGAGGAAGGCGATGTCCGTGCCGGAGCGGATCGGCGCGTAGATGTCGGCGAGCGCGCTGGTGCGCGTGAAGCGCGGATCGACGTGGATGACGGTCGCGCCGCGGCGCTGCGCCTCCGTGACGAAGCGGAAGGCGATCGGATGGTTCTCCGCGATGTTGGAGCCCATCGCGATGATGCAATCCGAATTGGCGAGGTCCCACAGCGCCATGGTGGCGGCGCCGCGTCCGAAGGAGGTACCCAGACTGGGCACCGAGGAGGAGTGTCAGATCCTGGCCTGATTCTCGATGTTCAGCATGCCGAGACCGCCGCCGAACAGCTTCTTGATGAGGTAGTTCTCCTCGTTGTCCATGGTCGCCCCCCGAGCGACCCGACCCCGAAGGTGTGGTTGACGATGCGCCCGTCCGGCAGGGTCTCGGCGAAGGTCTCGTCGCGGGCCTGTTTGGTGAGCTTGGCGATCCGCTCCATCGCCCAGTCGAGGGGGCGCACCTCCCATTGCCGGGAGCGGGGCGCGCGGTAGAGCACCTGCGTGATCCGCTCCGGCGAGAGCAGCATGCCGAGCGTGCCGGCGCCCTTGGGGCAGAGGGTGCCGGCGTTGACCGGCGAGTGCGGATCGCCCTCGACGTGGATCGGGCGCCCGTTCTTGGCGTAGATGAGCTGGCCGCAGCCGACCGCGCAGAAGGGGCAGATGCTGGTGCCGACCCGGTCCGCCTGTTCGAGGCGGGGGCGCAGCCGCTCCGAGGCCGAGGAGCGGGCGGCCGTCGACTGCACGTCCTGCCCCGCGAATTGGCGGGGCAGCGACCAATCCTGCAGGAAGCCGGCGACCCGCGCACCGAGCCCCTTGCCGACCGTGCGGGAGCGCCCGCTCCAGGGATGGCCCCGTCCGTTCCGTCCGTCCCGCGCCATGATCCCCGATCCCTCAGGCGAGAAAAACCGTGCTCCCAGCGAGAACCGCGTGGGGCAGGGCGGGTTCCGGCGACCTAGCGGCGCGCCCGCTCGGGCCAGCCCGGCGGCAGGATCTCGAGTCCGCCCGGCTGGTCGGTCCCCCGCCGGATCGGCGGGAAGGGCGCGCGGGCCTCGATCATCGCAGCATAGGCCGGCAGCCAGCGGGCGCAGTCGATGCTGACGGCCGCGATGCAGCGCCCCGCCCGCCCGTAGAGGGCGAGGAAGCGTCCCTCCCGCGGCGAGCCCTGCGCGATGACGATCCCGTCCGCCCCGTCCGTCAGACCCACCGACTTGATGTTGAGGCCCCCTTGCGTCGACCAGAAGGTCGGGAGGGCGCCGTAGGGCGCCTCGGCCGGGCGGCCCGCCAGCAGGCGGCCGGCATGCTCGGCCTGCGCGACGGCGTGCCCCCAATGCTCCAGGGCGACGCGGCGCCCGTCGTAGAGGGGGTGCGGGAAGCGGGCGACGTCGCCGGCCGCGGCGATGGCCGTGTCCGGCTGCCCCGCCTCGTCGAGGGCGTGCCCGCGCGCGTCGCAGTCGAGGCCGCCCGGATCGGCGCTGAGGCCGGAGCCGGCGAGCCAGTCGGTGTTGCGCACGGCGCCGAGCGCGACCACCACCACGTCCGCCTCGACGCTGCCGCCGCCGGCGAGATGCGCCCGGGCGACGTGGCCGGCGCCGTCATCCTCCAGCCACTCGACCTCAGCGCCGCTGCGCAGCTCCACGCCGCGCGATTCGTGCAGCGCGCCGACGGCCGCGCCGAGATGGGTGCCGAGCACCCGGGCGAGGGGGGTCGGCGAGGGCTCGACCAGGGTGACGGGGATGTCGAGGCTGCGGCAGGCCGAGGCCACCTCGCAGCCGATGAAGCCGCCGCCGACGATGAGCACCCGCTTCGGCCGGCCCCGGAGCGCCGCGCGCAGGGCCGCCGCATCGTCGCGGTTGCGGATCGTGTGGACACCGCCGAGCCGCCCCTCGTGCGGGTTCGGCCAGGGCCGCGCCCTTGTCCCGGTGGCGACGAGGAGCCGGTCGTAGGGGAGGGCCGTGCCGTCGGCGAGGTGGATCGTCCGGCTTTCCCGGTCGAGCCGGGTGGCCGCCGCGCCGAGGCGCCACGCGGCGTCGAGGCCGACGAGGTTCGGGAGCCGCGTCCCGTCGGCCGGCACCTCCCCGGTCAGGACGTGCTTCGAGAGCGGCGGCCGGTCGTAGGGCGGGTGCGGTTCGGCCCCGACGATGGTGAGCGGCCCGGAGAAGCCCGCGCGCCGCAGGGCCTCGGCGCCGCGCAGGCCCGCGAGCGCGGCGCCGACGACGACGGCGTGCCCGGATGCGGGGGCGGTCATGGCGCGCTCCGCTCCGGATCCTCGGCTCGGATCACCTCGACGTGGATCGCCTGCACCGGGCAGGCGATGCGGGCCTGCTCGATCGCCTCCCGGTCGGCGGCGGCGGGCGCCGGGTCGTAGAACAGCGCCTCCCGGCCCTCGATGCGGAAGTGGCGCGGCGCCGCGTAGCAGCACTGGGCGTAGGCCTGGCAGCGATTCAGGTCGACGCTGACGCGGAGCGCGCCTGCTCTGGAATCGGGCACGGGGTCTGGGGCGGTCTCGGGCATGGATGCGGAAAGCCCTGGCCGCGGTCACGGTTCCCGCGCCCGCTCTCCGGTTCGCGCGAGGGGCGCGTCAGGCCGGCAGGCCGAGGCGTCCCCAGCCCGGCAGCTTCAGCGCCGGGCGGCGCAGGTCGAAGCCTGCCACGGCGCCGAGCAGGTTGATCTCGACGCCCTCGACCCAGCCGAGGGTGAGGCCGGCATAGCCGTGCAGGCTCAGCCGGATGCCGGTGCCGCTTGGGGTCACCTCGGCATAGCAGCCGGGCGGCGTCCAGTCCTTGCCGAGCGCAGTCGGCGGCAGGGTGATGCCGCTCTGCGGGATGCGGGCGAGGACGTGGGCCGCGAAGGTGTTCGAGTTCGGCCCCGGCCACGCCTGGTAGGAGCCGAGCGACCGGTGCGGATAATCGGCGACCGCGGCGCGGATCGCCGGGATCGCGCGGGCGGCCGCCCCGCCGTCGAGGGCCAGCACGATCTCCGGCGCGTTGCCGAACCAGCGCCCGTCCGGCGCGAAGGCATCGGTGCGCACGGGCGCGCCCCAGCCGACCACGTCGTAACGGGTGTAGCGGGCGGCCCCCGCCTCCTTCACGACGATCCAGGAATGGTGCGCGACGATGCCCCGCCAGCGCCCGACCCGCGCGGCGTAGATCCGCACCAGCGCCTCGGGCGCAGTCCGGGCGGGCGGGAGGAGGCCGGCGCTCGACCAATCCGCCCCCCGCCAGTCGGCGGGGCGCCCGCCGCGCAGCGTCCACCACAGGGCGTAGGTCGCGAGCGGCAGCAGGAACAGGACGAGGACGGCGACGATCAGGAGGCGGAGGGCGGGCAGCAGGGCGGCGGACATGCCCTCCGGATGTCAGGTGCGGCCCCGCTTCCCGCAAGCGGCGGCGTGGTCGCAGCCCGGTCCCGCGCCGGCTGCGGATCCCCTCAGCAGGGCACGCAGGCGGGGGCGCCCCGGTCGGCCGCCTCGGCCGGGCCGAAGCTGAAGGAGCGGCGGTTATGCGCGATCGCCCCGCAGCACTCGCAGGCCGCCATCTGCAGGCGCGCCCGGTCGAGCAGGTCGACCCGGCCCCGGGTGGAGCGGATCAGGCGCTCGCCCTCGATGATGTGCAGCGCGACCGTCACGCTCGCCCGGCGCACGCCGAGCATCTGGGCGATGTGGTCGTGCGTGAAGGGCAGGGTGTCGCTCTCCAGGCGCTGGTGGGCCTGCAGCAGCCAGCGGCAGAGCCGCTTCTCCAGGGAATGCCGGCTGTTGCAGGCGGCGAGCTGGTAGGCTTCCTCCAGGCTCATGCGCACGTAGCGCAGGAGCAGGGAGCGGATCGCCGGCACCGTCTCGATCAGGCGGCGCACCGAGGCGGCGGGCGCCCGGTAGGCGGACCCGCCGACTTGGACCACGGCCCGGTGGGCGGAGGGCTCGGCCCCGAGGAGGGCGGCAGCGCCCACGAGATCGTGGCGGCCCACCATGGCGACCTCGACCTCGGCATTCGCCGCCGGGCCGCTGCGCACCAGGAGGGAGATCAGGCCGCCCATCGGGAAGACGATGTGCGTGGGGCTGGCGCCGGCCGGCGTCAGCGTCTCGCCCGGCGTCAGGGTGACGAGTTCGAGCTCGTCCGACCAGGCGGCGGGCGCCTCGGAGAGCAGCCCGTCGAGCAGCGGGTTGCAGCCGGCGGGTACGCGGGAGGCCGAGAGGCCCTGCGCGTCCATCGCCCCGACGAGGCCGGTGCCGTTCAGGAAGGCTGCGCTGGATTCGGGGACCCGCACCCGGATGGGATTCTCGTTCATCTCACTGCGACTCCCCTCAACGCACGAGCATGCGTGGGATGCCAGCAAGCACCCGCAGACCACGCACGGTTAGCCTGGATCGGATCCTCGCTGTTCGAGCCGTTTCGGCCGCGGTTTTCTCGAGGAACCTGACGATCCTTTAACGCATGCGATTTCGGCGCAGGCAGAGCGGTACGCCAATAACATATGATGGTACTAGTGATTCGAGAAATGGCCTTAGTACTTCTTTCATCCCGTATGTTTCGACTTGTACAGTCCTGAACGGCTATAATTTGAGCAATCCGGCGAGCGCTCGGACGAAGCTTCCGCGCTCTGTGCGGACGCACCTCTCCACTGTTCAGAGCCCGTTGCGGGGAGAAAAGAGCGGACGGACTCGCTCGGTTGTGGACGGCCGATGCGCGCTTGGCTAAGGTTGAGTCCTGCGCGCCGCGGTCCCGCCCGCGCGCCGCGCAACCCGTTCGCGAGGGCGATGTCGTACGTCGCCGACGATCGCGGGACCCGGGAGGCCGTCATGCCGTGCGGTGCGCGTTGCAGTCTCGCTGCCATCCTGCTCCTGGGATTCGCGGCCGGCATCCTGCCCGGCCGCGCCGAGGATGCGGCCGCTCCCCCGCCAGAGCCTGGACCGACCCGCCCGCCCGCGGCAGCGCCGCGACGCCGCCGAAGGCCGAGGCGCCCGGAAAGGTGTCCGGCAAGGCGGCCGAGCCCGCCGCGCGGGAGAAGAGCACGGTCCGCGCGGCCGAGGCGCCGCCAGCCCGCGCCGCCGGAACCGGCCGCAAGGCGGTACGGGCAGCGGCGGCGCCCGCCCGCCATCCGGTTCGCACCGTCCGCGCTCACCCGCATGGCCGCGTGGCGGTCCGGACATTCCGCCAGAGTCCCGCGCCCTCGCGCACCGCCCGCGTCGTGCGGGCCACGCCCTACACCGCGAGCCCCTACGCCGCCACGCCGGCGCGCTACCCCTACGCGGTCGCGGGCCCGGTCCCGGCCGGCTACGGCTACGGCTACACCGTCCCGGACGAGCGCCTGCGCCGCATCCGCGAGGCGCAGACCGCGGGCTACATCGTCCTGCGGCAGCGTTCCGTGGTCTTCCCGGACGGCCGCTCGCTGCGCACCTACCGGCCCTACGAGGGCGACGACGACGGCGAGTAGAGGGTCTTCTCCGAGGAACCCATCACCTCTCCCGTTCGGGAGGTCTGAATCGGCGTCAGCCGACCGGGTGAGGGGTGCGACCCCTCCGGAAAGACCTGCACCCTCACCCCAGCCCTCTTCCGAACGGGAGAGGGAGCGCGTCGCGCCGCCCGCGCCGACCGTCGAGCCGCGCTGTCCGAATGCGTGAACACGATGGGCCGACGCGGGGAGGGGCGCGTCGCGGTGCGCTCAGGTCAGGGTGAAGCGCAGTTCGCCGAGGCCCTCCAGGCTGCTCGTCACCGTGTCCCCGGCCTTCAGCCAGGCCCGCTCGGCGCGGGGCGTCTTCTCGCCGAAGATCACCCCCTGCGGCGTGCCCGTGTAGAAGATGTCGCCGGGCTTCAGCGTCATGATCCGCGAGGCGAAGCTGATCAGCTGCCGGCAGTTGAAGATCATGTCGTTGGTGTTCCAGTCCTGGCGGGTCACGCCGTTGACCGTCGTCTTCAGCTTGAGATTGTTCGGGTCCTTCACGAGGTCGGCGCTGACGAGGTAGGGGCCGAGCGGGGCGAAACCGTCCGAGGTCTTGCCGATCATGAATTGCGAGGTCAGCGTCTGCAGGTCGCGGGCGCTGAAATCGTTGCCGGTGGCGTAGCCGGCCACGTAGTCGAGCGCCTCGTCCTCCGACACGTCGCGGCAGGTTTTGCCAAACACGATCACGAGCTCGGTCTCGTAGTCGAATTCCCGCGCCACCGCGGTCGGCAGCTTGATGGTGCCGCCGTGGTGGTTGAGCGCGTTGTTGTACTTGTTGAACAGCGGCGGGTTCTTGGGGATCGGCGTGCCGGTCTCCTCGGCATGGTGCCGGTAGTTGAAGCCCATCATCACGATCTTCTCGGGCCGCGTGACCAGGGGGGCGAAGGCAATCTTCTCCTCGCGCAGCAGGAACACCGCCTCCCGGTCCTTTCCCACGGCCTCGACGAGGGCCGTGACCTCCGCACCGCGCCCGTTCTGCAGGAGGTCGTCCATGTCGGCGGGCGCGGGCAGGCCGAGCGCCTCGGAGGCCGCGCTGACGTCGAGGATGCCGCGCTCGAGCTTGACGCCGAGGCCGTAGCCCGCCCCGCGGCGCATGTTCAGGAGGGTGAGGCCCCTTGGCATCGTGGCTGTCATGGCTTTGTCCGTCGTCCCTGCGCTCGCGCGCGTCTCCGCGGCGGCGGCGCCACCGATCGTCGCGGAGGCGAGCCCCGTCGCGGCCGCCTTCAGGAAGTCCCGTCTGCCCTGGCTCATGCTCTCCTCCGGAGGGGCTCTGGCCGGCCCCTGCCCGGAGACTTAGAGCGCGGGCCGCCGGCGGGGACCGGGGTTACTCGCGCAAGTTGTCCGACTGCATGAAGCGGAAGCTGACGTCGGGCCGCGACGCGGATTCCGCGCCGGACTTGAGGATCCCGATGCGGAAGGCCGCCCCGCCGGCGAGGATCGCGAGGGCGGCGAGCGTCCCGAGCCGGGGCGGGGGCCGGCGCGCCGCGAGCCGCGAGGCCGCGTAGAGGGCGAGCGGCAGCGCCGCGCCGAGGCCGGTGCCCATGACCTTCTCGACCGTGCCGGCGGGCCCGGAGAGGGCCGGCGCGACGCCCTTGGCCCTGTAGGCGGCCGTCGCGGCGGCGTCGGCCGCGAGATCGACGGCGAGCGCCGCCGCCGCCAGGGTCTCGAGGCGCCGCGCGAGGCCGCCGTCGCGCTCGCCGAGCCAGAGGAAGGCCGCCCCGTAGGCGATCGCCGAGGCCCCGAAGCGCACGGCGAGCGCCCGCGGCGCGGCGGCCCAGAGCGGGGTCGAGGTCGCGGCGAGGAGCGCCGCCGTGTAGGTGGTGAGCCCCGCCCCGAGGAATGCCGCGGGCAGGCTCGCGCCCCGGGCGATGGTCCGCGCGGCGCCGGGGCCGACGCCCCGGTCGTCCGCGAATTGCGCCGCCGCCGTGAGGGCGGCGCACCCCGAGAAGCCGACGAGGATCCAGGTGCCGATCGACATCGGAGAGGTCGCCTTCGCGACCCGGAACATGTTGAGGAAGCGCTCCGGCGTGTGCAGGTCGTAGACGAGGAGCGCGGAGCCGATCGTCGGCGCGAGAAGCGCGGCGTAGCGGCCCCGGCGCACGAGATCCTGCGCCTCGGAGCCCAGCGTCACGTCGGCGACCGTGGCGATCAGGGCGCTCGCCCCCGACAACCCGGCGAGGAAGACGTAGCCGCCCACGACCCCCGCCTCGAAGGGCGCCGGCTTGAGGGCCGGGCGCCCGTAATAGGTCGGCCCGTCCCAGGCAGCGTCGCGGCCGGGCGGCGGCCTGTCCCGGTCCATCGCCGAGCCCGGCCGGGCGGGCGGATCCTCGGGGCCGCGGCTCAGGACCGGGTAGGGCACGTTCATGGGCGGCGCTCCCCCTGCCCGAACAGGAGGGCGGCGGCGAGCGTCAGGCCCGCCACGGCGGCGAGCCCCGAGGCGAGGCTCGGGCCCACCCGGAGCGAGGGCCGGCTCGGCGCCGAGGGCAGGTTGTAGACCTCCGGCCGGTCGGTCAGCAGGAAGAAGGCGTTGAGGTGGCTCATGCCGCCGGTGGCGCCCGGCGCTCCGGGCGTGCCGTAGAGGTAGGCCGAGGGCACGCCGCGGGCGTGCAGCTCCGCGACGCGGCTCGCCGCCCGGTCCTGCAGGTCGGCGAGCTCGCCGAACTGGATCGAGTCCGTCGGGCAGGACTTGGCACAGGCGGGTTCCAGGCCCCCTTTGAGGCGGTCGTAGCAGAGCGTGCATTTGTGCGCCTTGCCGTCGAGGGAGCTCACCTCGACCACGCCGAACGGGCAGGCCGGCACGCAGTAGCCGCAGCCATTGCAGATGTCCTGCTGCACGACGACGGTGTCGAACTCGGTCTTGAACAGGGCGCCGGTCGGGCAGGCCTCCATGCAGGGCGCGTGGTGGCAATGCTTGCAGACGTCGCTCATCATCAGCCAGCCGCTCTGGAAGGGCTGCTGCACATCGGCGCGCACGCCATCCGCGCCGCTCTTCTCGACGAAGCTGACGTGGCGCCAGGTGTTGGCCGAGAGGGCGCCGGTGTTGTCGAAGCTCTGGCCGGTCAGCCCGAGATTGTCGGCCGGCAGGTTGTTCCACTCCTTGCAGGCGACCTCGCAGGCCTTGCAGCCGATGCAGAGTGTGGTGTCCGTGAAGAAGCCGTAGGAGCGGCCGGGCTCGATCCGGACGCCCGCCGTCAGCTCCGATTCATCCGGGATGACGCGGTCGAGGTCCGATTGATGATGCTCGGCCGCGCGCGGATGCATGTGGAAGATGTTGTCCATCGTCACGTCCGCTCGATGCGCTCTGCGCGGTAGCCGAGGATGTTGCGCGCCGCCTCGAAATGGACGCGGACCCGCGCCTGCTCCCGCTGCAGCGGCTCCAGGTCGTCCCCTTCCGCGAGCGCGTGGGGCGAGAGCACGAAGAGGTGCGAGACGCCCTGCGCGTCGGTCAGCTGGAAACGGCTTTCCTGGGCGATCGTGACGATGCCGACGATGCTGGGCATGCGGGCTCCGGGCCTGCCTCTCGGGCGGCACGGGGAACCCGCGCGCCAGCTTCGAAACGTTCCAGACGGGGCCATGTTTCCGGGGGCCGGGGCCCGCGCGGCTCAGGCCGTGCGCACGAGGAGCGCGAGGGCGGCGACCGCCGTGACACCGAAGGTGGCGACGATGCCGCCGCCGCGGCAGGCGAACTGGCGCGGCGCGTTCTTCGGCGCCAGCATGCCGACCGGGTGCAGGAGCCGCGCGAGGAGAAGCACGACGAGAAGGCCGCGCACCAGGGCGAGGCTGCCGCCAGAGGCTTCCAAGAGCGCGATCAGGAGGAGCGCGAAGGGGACGTACTCGGCGAAATTGCCCTGGCAGCGGATGCGCTTCTGCAGCTCGGCATCGCCGCCGTCCCCGTGCAGCACGTCCGACGAGAGGCGTCCGGCGACGACCCAGCCGGACAGCCCGACGAAGAGGAGCGCCAGGAGCGCGGCGTAGAAGGCGGTGATGGCCGGGAAGGTCACGTGGGGCTCCGGGACGGGGATTTCGGGCCGGACGGCCCGCACGCCAACCGGCTCCGCCCGCGCCGCGTTCCCGCGGACGGGGCTGACGTGATCGTGAGCCGGCCGGCCCGCCTCGCCTCCGGGCCAAGCTGCGCCATGTTCAGGCTCGGGCGCGGCGCGGACCGGGCCCGATCGGGGATGCCTGGCCGATGAATCTCGTGATCTGCCTCGCGGCGCTCGTCTTCCTGATGGCCATCGCCTACCGGGGCTTCAGCGTCATCCTGTTCGCCCCCGTGGCGGCGATGGGCGCCGTGCTCGTCACCGATCCGGCCGCGGTGCCGCCGATCTTCAGCGGCCTCTTCATGGAGAAGATGGTCGGCTTCCTGAAGCTGTACTTCCCCGTCTTCCTGCTCGGCGCCGTGTTCGGCAAGCTCGTGGAGATCTCGGGCTTCGCCCGCTCCATCGTCGGCGCGGTGACGGGGGTGCTCGGCAAGGGCCGCTCGATCATCGCGATCGTCCTCGTGGGCGCGATCCTCACCTACGGCGGCGTCTCGCTGTTCGTGGCGGTCTTCGCCGTCTACCCCTTCGCCGCCGAGCTCTTCCGCCAGAGCCGCATCCCGAAGCGCCTGATCCCCGGCACCATCGCGCTCGGCGCCTTCACCTTCACGATGGACACGCTGCCCGGCACGCCGCAGATCCAGAACATCATCCCGGCCGCCTTCTTCAAGACGGATGCCTACGCCGCGCCCTGGCTCGGGGTGATCGGCGCGGTCTTCATCTTCGTGCTCGGCGTCGCCTACCTCGAATGGCGCCGCCGCCGGGCGGCCGCCGCGGGCGAGGGCTACGGGGAGGGCCACGCCAACGAGCCGGAGGCGCGGGACGACACCGCCCCGGTCCATCCGGCGATCGCTCTCCTGCCGCTCCTCATCGTCGGGATCGGCAACCGCCTGCTGCTCACCGCGATCAACGCGTTCTACGGCGCGGAGGCCAAGGTCGCCCTCACGCCCGAGATGGCGGCCAACCCCGTCATCGTGCCGGTGAAGACGGTGGCGGCGATCTGGGCGGTCGAGGGCGCGCTGATCCTCGGCATCCTGGCGACCGTCATCCTCGGCTTCCGCAACGTCCGCGCCCGCTTCTCGGACGGGACCAAGGCCGCGGTGGCGGGCTCGCTTCTGGCCGGCATGAACACCGCGACCGAGTACGGCTTCGGCGCCGTCATCGCGGCGCTGCCGGGCTTCAAGGCGATCTCGGACGCGCTGTCGGCGATCCCGAACCCGCTGGTCAACGAGGCGGTCACCGTCACGGTGCTGGCCGGCGTCACGGGCTCGGCCTCGGGCGGCCTCTCGATCGCCCTCGGCGCCCTCGCCGACCGCTTCGTGCAGGGGGCTCAAGCCGCGGGGATCCCGCTTGAGGTGCTGCACCGGGTCGCCTCGATGGCGAGCGGCGGAATGGACACGCTGCCCCACAACGGCGCCGTGATCACGCTGCTCGCCGTCACGGGCCTCACCCACCGGCAATCCTACGGCGACATCTTCGCGATCACCCTGATCAAGACCGCGGCCGTGTTCGTCGTGATCGCGGTCTACTACGCCACGGGGATCGTTTGAGGCGGCTGGCCGGTTGACGCCCGGCTCCCCGCTCTCCGGGCCGATATCCAGGCAGATTCCAGGACAGGCATGGCCGACCCGACGCTCCTCGACCAGGTGAAGGACCCCGCGAACCGGGCCGACCCGTACCCGCTCTTCGCGCGGCTGCGCGAATGCCCGGTCTCGCGCCAGCACGACGGCACCTACGTCGCCGCGACCCACGGGGCCGTCGCGAGCCTTCTGGGCGATCCGCGCATCAGCTCCGAGACCCTGCCGCCCGCCGACCGGCCGCTCACCGGCAACCCCTTCACCGACTGGCTGGTGAAGCCGATCCGCGACCGGGTGACGGACGCGCACCGGCCCTTCATCTTCCGCGACCCGCCAGACCACGACCGCCTGCGCGGCTGCGTCATGCACCAGTTCAGCACGGAGCGCGTGCAGCGGATGCGCGCCCGCTCGGACAGGCTCGTGGCGGATCTCCTGGAGAAGACGTGCGGAGAGCGCGAGATCGACATCGTGGACGACCTCGCCTACCCGCTCCCCGTCACCGTGATCTGCGAATTGTTCGGCGTGCCGACCGAGGACGAGCCGAAATTCCACGGCTGGGCGACGCAGCTCGCCACCGCGCTCGAGCCCGACAGCCTGGAGGACGACGAGATCCGGGCGAAGAACAGCCGCTGCTTCGACGACATCTCCGCCTACATGGGCGACCTGATCAAGGAGAAGCGCCGGCACCCTCAGGACGACATGCTGTCCGGCCTCGCCAACGAGGAGGCGCCGGGGGCGGGCCGGATGAACGATTACGACCTCATCGCCACCTCGATCCTGATGCTGGTGGCGGGCCACGAGACCACGGTCAACCTCATCACCAACGGCACGCTGGCCCTCCTGCGCCACCCCGAGGCGCTGGCCCGCCTCAAGGCCGAGCCCGCCTGGGCGCCCCGCGTCGTCGAGGAGATGCTGCGCTACGACCCGCCCGTGCAGTTCCGGACCCGGACGGCGCTGGCCGACATCGACGTCGCCGGCCTCACGATCCCCGAGGGCGCGGACGTGGTGCTGCTGCTCGCCTCCGGCAACCGGGACGAGACGGTGTTTCCCGATCCCGATCGCTTCGACCCGGACCGCACCGGCACCCGCCATCTCGGCTTCGGCGGCAGCCTGCATTACTGCGTCGGCGCCCCGCTCGCCCGCTTCGAGACGGCGGCGGCGCTGACCGCGCTGAGCCGGCGCCTGCAGAACCCCCGCCTCGTCGAGGACCCGCCGCCCTACCGGCCGGGCGCGGCTCTGCGCGGGCCCGAGCACCTGCGGATCGCGATCGACGGGCTCGCCTGAAGGAGGGAGTCACCTCTCCCGTTCGGGAGAGGGAGCGCGGCGCGCATCCCGTCCCGCCTACTCCGCCGGGATGCGGTGCGGCTCCGGCGCGTGGGCGGGCTCGGCGCGCGCGCCGGCCTCCGCCTCGACCGCCTTCCGCTTGAACAGCCGCATCACCACCACGAAGAAGACCGGCACGAAGAACACCGCGAGCACGGTGGCCGAGATCATGCCGCCCATCACGCCGGTGCCGATCGCCTGCTGGCTCTTCGAGGCGGCGCCGGTGGCCACCGCCAGCGGGACCACGCCGAAGATGAAGGCCAGCGAGGTCATCACGATCGGCCGGAAGCGGAGCGTCGCGGCCTGGACCGTCGCGTCGACGAGGCTGGTGCCGGGCTTCCAGAGGTCCTTGGCGAATTCCACGATCAGGATCGCGTTCTTCGCGGACAGACCGATGATCGTGATCAGCCCGATCTTGAAGTAGACGTCGTTCGGCATGCCGCGCAGGTAGACCGCCGCCACCGCGCCGACGACGCCGAGCGGGATCACGAGCAGCACCGAGAACGGGATCGACCAGCTCTCGTAGAGCGCCGCGAGGCAGAGGAACACGATCAGCACCGAGAGGGCCAGCAGCAGCGAGGCCTGGCTGCCCGCCTGCTTCTCCTGCAGGGACTGGCCGGTCCAGGTGAAGCCGAAGCCCTTCGGCAATTGCGTCGCGAGCCGCTCCATCTCGGCGATCGCCTCGCCCGAGGTGTAGCCCGCCGCCGGCTCGCCGGTGATGCGGACCGACTGATAGCCGTTGAAGCCGATGATCTGCGCCGGCCCGACGCTCCACTTGAGGTCGGCGAAGGAGGACATCGGCACCATCGTGCCCTGGCTGTTCTTCACTCCGTAATTCAGGAGGTCGGCCGCGTTGAGGCGCTGCAGATCCTCCGACTGCACGATGACGCGCTGCATCTTGCCCCGGTTCGGGAAGTCGTTGACGTAGACCGAGCCGAGATTGACCTGGATCGTGTTGTTGATGTCGTCGAAGCCGACGCCGAGGGCGGCCGCCTTCTCGCGGTCGATCACGAGCTCGGCCTGGGGCGCGGGCGGCAGGCCCTCGACGTAGACCTTCTGCAGGACGGGGCTCTTCTTGGCGAGCGAGAGCAGCTGCTCCTGCGCCGCCATCAGGGCCGAGTAGCCCTTCTGGGCGCGGTCCTGCAGGCGGAACGAGAAGCCGGACGCGTTGCCGAGATTGTCGATCGGCGGCGGCTCCAGCGCCTGGATCACCGCGTCCTTGTAGCTGCCCAGCGCCTTGTTGGTCCCCTCGACGAGCTTGGCGGCCGAGTTGTCCGCGTCGCGCTCGCCCCAGGGCTTCAGGGTCACGAAGGCCTGGCTCGTCATCTGGCCCTGGCCGGAGAACGAGAAGCCGTTGACGATCGTCACCGTGGCGACGCCGGGCTGCGCCATCAGGTGCTCCTCGACCTTCTTCACGGCAGCGAGCGTCCGGTTGAAGGAGGAGCCCGGCGGCGTCTGGATGTCGACGGTGAAGAAGCCCTGGTCCTCCACCGGCAGGAAGCCCTCGGGCAGGCGCACGAAGGCGTAGGCGACGCCCGTGACGAGGGCGAGGTAGACGAGCATCACCCGGCCGGACTTGGCGATGAGGGTCTGGACGCCGCGCCCGTAGCGGGCCGTCTCCCGGTCCACCACCCGGTTGAACCAGCCGAACACGCCGCCCTTGGCGTGGCCGTGGCCCTTCTCGATCGGCTTCAGGAGCGTCGCGCAGAGTGCCGGCGTCAGCGAGAGCGCCAGGAAGGCCGAGAAGGCGATCGAGGTGACCATCGCGATCGAGAACTGGCGGTAGATGATGCCGACCGAGCCGGGGAAGAACGCCATCGGGATGAACACCGCGATCAGCACCAGGGTGATGCCGATGATGGCGCCCGTGATCTGGCCCATCGCCTTCCGGGTCGCCTCCTTCGGGGGCAGCCCCTCCTCGTTCATGATGCGCTCGACATTCTCGACGACGACGATCGCGTCGTCGACGAGGATGCCGATGGCGAGCACCATGCCGAACATGGTCAGCACGTTCACGGAAAAGCCCGCGAGCAGCATCACCGTGCAGGTGCCCAAGAGCGCGATCGGCACCACGATCGTCGGGATCAGGGTGTAGCGGATGTTCTGCAGGAACAGGAACATCACGATGAAGACCAGCACCACCGCCTCGATCAGCGTGTGCAGCACCTTCTCGATCGAGGCCTCGACGGCCGGGGTGATGTCGTAGGGGATGTCCCATTTCAGGTTGTCGGGGAAGAACTGGGACAGCTCCTCCATCTTGGCGCGGATCGCCTTCGCGGTCTGGAGGGCGTTGCCGTCCGGCGCCAGCGTCACCGAGATGCCGGCCGCCTCGCCGCCGTTGAGCCGCGTCGTGAACTTGTAATCCTCGCCGCCGAGTTCGATCCGGGCGATGTCGCGAAGCCGCACGGTCGAGCCGTCGGGGTTGGCGCGCAGCACCACGGCGCCGAACGCCTCGGGCTCGGTCATCTGGCCCTTCACGATGATCGGGAAGTTCATCGCGCTCGTGGACGGGCTCGGCTGCGCGCCGACCGCGCCGGAGGCGATCTGCACGTTCTGGTTCTGGATCGCCTTCGTCACGTCGGACGGATTCAGCGAGAGGCCGCGCAGCTTGTCGGGGTCGATCCAGACGCGAAGGCTGCGCTCGGTCGAGTAGAGCGTGGCGCGGCCGACGCCGGGGATGCGGCGGATCTCGTTGATGACGTTGCGGATCAGGAAGTCGCCGAGGCCGACCTCGTCCATCGAGCCGTCGGTGGAGACGAGCGTGATGATGTTCAGCGTCGCGGCCGAGGCCTCCTCGACCAGGATGCCCTGCTGGCGCACCTCGGCGGGGAGCCGCGCCTCGACGCGCTTCAGGCGGTTCTGCACCTCGACGCCGGCGTAGCCCGGATCGGTGCCGGGCTCGAAATTCGCCGTGATCTCGACGACGCCGAAGGAATCGGAGGCCGATTCGAAGCTCTGGATGTTGGCCGCCCCGTTCAGCTCGTCCTCGATGAGACGCGTCGTGCCGGTGTAGAGATTCTCGACGGACGCGCCCGGATAGGCGGTCGAGAGCGCGATCGAGGGCGGCGCGATGATCGGGTACTGCGCCACCGGCAATTGCGGGATGGTGAGCGCCCCGCCCAGGCAGATGAACAGGGCGACGACCCAGGCGAAGATCGGCCGGTCGATGAAGAAGCGAGCCATGCGGGATTCTGGATTCCGGGAGGACACGCCGCCGCGCGGCTCATGCGGCGCGCGGCGGGATGGTGTCGGAGGGCGCGGTCAGCGGACCTGCGAGGCGGGCTGCGCGGGAGCGGCGACGTCCGCCTCGTCGGCGTCGCGGGGCTTCAGCTCGGCCTGATCGGCGGGCGGGCTGACGTCGACCGGCTTCACCTGCATGCCGGCGGTGATCTTCTGGAAGCCCGCGGTGACGACCCGCTCGCCGGGCTTGAGCCCGTCGCGGATCAGCCAGTTCTGGCCGACCACGGGGCCGACCTCGACGGGCTGGAGCATCACCTTGTCGTCGACCTTCACCACCCAGACCTCGGCCTTGCCGTCGTTGGTGCGCTGGATCGCCTGCTGCGGCACCGCGATCGCGTCCGAGTCGATGCCCTGCTTGATGCGGGCGCGGACGTACATCCCGGGGAAGAGCTCGTCGTGCGGGTTCGGGAACTGCACGCGCAGGGTCACCTGGCCTGTGCTCGGGTCGGCGGTCACGTCCGAGAACAGGAGCCGGCCGGCCAGCGGGTAGAGCGCGCCGTCGTCCATGATGAGGTGGACGTTGGCCGCGTCGTGCTCCAGCCGCGAGAGTTCGCCGCTGGCGAGGTCCCGGCGCAGCTTGTTCAGCTCGCCCACCGACTGGGTGATGTCGACGTAGATCGGGTCGAGCTGCTGGATCGTGGCCAGAACCCCCGTGGTGCCTTTCTCGATCAGGGTGCCCTCGGTCAGCAGCGCCCGGCCGATCCGGCCCGAGATCGGCGCGCGCACGTCCGTCCAGCTGAGGTTGAGCCGCGCCCGGTCGCGGGTCGCCTTGGCGCCCGCCACCTCGGCCTCGGCCTGCTTGCGCGCGGCGAAGGCGGAATCGTACTGCGCCTGGCTCGCCGTCTGCTTGGTGAGCAGGGTTTCGAGCCGCTCGGCCTGCTGGATGGTCAGCGTCAGCGCCGCCTCCTGGCGGGCGAGCGCCGCCTCGGCGCTGGCGAGCTCGACCTCGTAGGGCGCCGGGTCGATCTTGTAGAGGATGTCGCCCTCCTTGACCTGGCTGCCCTGCTCGAACAGCCGCTTCACCACGAGGCCGGAGACGCGGGAGCGCACCTCGGCGACCCGGACCGGGGCGACGCGGCCGGGCAGGTCGCGCACGTAGGGGATCGGCTGCGGCGCCACGGTGACGATGCTGACCTCGGGCGGCGGCTGCGGCACGGGCGCAGCGGCCTGCTGCTTCTGGTTGCAGGCCGAGAGGGCGACCAGCACGGCGCCCGCGAGGAGCGAGGCCGGGTAGGTCGGCAGGCCCCGCACGCGGCGGACGGGTTCATGGCGGGACGTCACGATCAACTTGCTCCTGAGACACGGTGCATCGTCGCGGCCGCGCGGCGCCTTCGCGCTCTGGCGGCCGTCACGGCTCGAACGGGCCAAGGCCGGACCACCCGGCTCGGGTGGGGTTCGGCGGCGTGGCAAGCGCCGGGCCAGCGGGGGGAGGGCGACCCGGTCGAAAGGATGCAGGGATGTGCCGCATCGGGCGCCGCGGCCGCGCGGAGGCGGTCCGGTTCGCGCCGGGGGCGAGTCTACGCCGGAGATCGAGGCGATCCAACGGCAGGGGCTCGCGCGCCGTCCCGCAGGGTCTCACGTCCGCGTGAGAGCGGAGGCGGGGCCCGGGACGGGTCAGGCGGATTTCGGAGGCCGCTCGGGCAGCGAGGTCGCGGCCGCGGGCAGGGCCCCGGCCGTCCGCGGCGGGTAGGATGCGCCCGGCGACAGGCGCTCGACCCCGGCCGCGTCCGGCACGAGCCGGCGATCGTCGCTCGGCGGGTCGTCGAGATCGGCGGAGGCCACGAAGGCGAGGCCCCGCCGCTCCGATTTCCAGGCGTGGCGCGTGGCCGCGTGGCCCGCCGGGGCGGCGCTGAGCGCGGTCGCGGCGGCCGCGTCGGCGCGCGGCATCAGGGTGGCGTAGCGCTCGTCGGGCAGACCGGCGAGGACGAGGATCAGCACCGCGAGCAGGCCCGCGAGCAGGCCCATCCGCCCCGACCGGGCGGAGCCGGTCGCGCGGGTGCGGGCCGTCCTGCGGCGCAGCCTGTCGATCGCGGTTCGAGACATCACGGGGCCGACATAGGGGCAGACGAGGCCGCGCCGCAATCACCTGCGACATCCTGTCAGGCGCGTCCGGGGAACCGGACGGCCCGGGAAAAAACATCCTTTCCTCAAGCCCGACCGAAGCTTAGCCGTGCTCTTAATCATTCTGATTCGCAACTGAATTTCTAATTCGCGCCCCGAGTCAAGACCAGCGTTGCGCAATTCCCACAGCTTCCTCTTGGTCCGACCAGCCCGTCTTGACCGGCCCCGCCGCCCCGGCCAAGCCTCGGCCGCAGAGTCGGACTGCGCGCAACCGAACCGAGACGGGCTCGCGCCGGGCCTGCCGCCGCCGACCGCCGCCGCAGAAGGAAACGACCCATGACGAGGCGCCGCGCCGCCGCTTTCCTGTTCGCCAGCGCCCTCGCCGCCGGCATCCCCGCGCTCGCGCCCGGCGCCGCGCAGGCCGGCCCGTTCGACAGCGGGCCGCTCGCCGACTTCATGAACATCTTCCGCACGCAGGCGATCCCCCGCGAGACCGTGGCCTGGTCCGGCCCGGAGAAGCCCGGCACCGTGGTGGTCTCCACGAGCCAGCGCCGGCTCTACTACGTGCTCGGGCGCGGCGCCGCGATCCGCTACGGCGTCGGCGTCGGCCGCCAGGGCTTCTCGTGGTCGGGCACCAAGACCGTGACCATGAAGAAGGAATGGCCGGCCTGGCGCCCGCCGGCCCAGATGCTCGCCCGCCGGCCGGACCTGCCGCGCTACATGGCCGGCGGCCAGGACAACCCGCTCGGCGCCCGCGCGATGTATCTCGGCTCGTCCCTCTACCGCATCCACGGCTCGAACGAGCCCGAGACGATGGGTGCCGCCGTCTCCTCCGGCTGCATCCGGATGACGAACAAGGACGTCGTCGATCTCTACGACCGCGTCAGGGTCGGCACCAAGGTGATCGTCCGCTGAAGGCGGCAGCGGCCGCGCAGCGATCTCGGAACGATGAGCGCCGTCGTGATCGATACAAAGCGGGTTCGTGCTGCCGTCTATCCCAAGCAAAAGGTCGATCAGTTCCGGCTGATCGACCGCTTTCATTAACGGTTCCATAGCTCTTCCCGCAGGAAGATCCCGGCCGCTCGCGGATCAGCGACCGGGATGACGATGCGGATGCGGGGATTTTCGGAGACAGAGGCGGCAGCGTCCTCGGCCGAGGCGGAGCGCGCCCGCACCGCCTCCCTGATGCGCTGCCGGATCGCCGGGACCGCGCCGGAGCCGGCCTTCGACCGGATCGCCGAGCTCGCCGCCGACCTGTTCGGGACGCCCCTCTGCGCGATCTCCTTCCTCGATTCCGAGCACCAATGGGTGAAGGCGAGCGTCGGCTTCGGCGGCCTCGCCGACTTCCCGAGACAGGACGGGCTCTGCCACCACGTCGTCGCGGAGGGCGGCATCCTCGTCGTCCCCGACGCCGCCGCGAACCCGCGCTTTCGCGATCTCCCGGCCGTGCGCGGGCCGCTGGGCATCCGCTACTACGCCGGCACCCCCCTCGTGACGCGCAGCGGCCACCGGGTCGGCGCCCTCTGCGTGGCCGACCAAGTCCCCCGCCGCGCCACGGCGGGGAAGGCCCGCGCCCAGCTCGCCCGCCTCGGCGGCCTCGTGATGGACGCGGTGTCCGCCCGCCGCCGGACGATGGCGCGGCGCGACGCGGACGGCTTCGTCAACGCCACCGCCGCCGCCCTGATCACCACGGATGCGGCCGGCACCATCACCTTCGCGAACGCCGCCTGCGAGCGCCTGCTCGGCTATCCCGAGGGGGGCCTGCGCGGCCACAATGTCAGCCTCATCGTGCCGGCGCGCCTGCGCGGCCACCACGTCGCCGGCCTCGCGAACGTGGCGGCCGGCGGCGCCGCGCGGCTCGCGGGCAAGAACGTCGAGGTCACGGCGCTGCGCCGCGACGGCAGCGAGATCCCGGTCGAGCTGTCCCTCACCCTGTGGGGCGCGGGCGAGACGATGGGCGTCGGCGCGGTGCTGCGCGACATCTCCGAGCGCCGCCGCCGCGACGCCCGCCTCGTGCGCCTCGCCCATCAGGACCCGCGCAGCGGCCTGCCGAACCGGATCCGCCTCGCGGACGACCTCGCCGCCCTGATGGGGGAGGGGCGCCCCGCCGGCCTGCTCGCCATCGCCGTCGAGGGCCTGCGCGGCCTCGTCGACGGGCTCGGCCACGCGGTCGGCGACGTCCTCCTCGAAGCCCTCGCGGTCCGGCTGACCGGCCGGCTCGCGGCGGACGCGCTGCTCGCCCGCATCGGCGAGGACGAACTCGCCGTGCTGGTGCCGGACGAGGCTGGCGCGGACGCTGCCCGGTCCCGGGCCGAGGGTCTGATCTCGGCCTTCGCCGACCCGTTCCACCTCGGCGAGCACGTCCTGCATGTCGGCGCCCGGATCGGGGTCGCCCTCGCGCCAGCCCACGGCGCAGATGCCGAGGAGGTGCTGGCGAGCCTCGACCTCGCCCTCGATCGGGCCCGGCGGGAGGCGGCCGGCAGCGTCCGCCTCTTTGAGCCCGCGATGCGCGACCGCGCGGCGGAGCGGCGGGCCCTGCAGGACACGCTGCGCGGCGCGCTGTCCCGCGGGGAGATCGTGCTCGCCTACCAGCCCCAGATCGACCTCGCCACCGGCGCCATCCGCGGCGTCGAGGCGCTGATCCGCTGGCAGCATCCCGAGCGGGGCCTGCTGCCCCCCGCCGACTTCCTGCCGGCCATCGAATCGAGCGCCCTGGCTCTGCGCTTCGGCTGGTGGACCATCGACGAGGCCTGCCGCCAGGCCGCCGCGTGGCGGGCCGCAGGCCTGCCGCCCCTGACGATCGCCGTGAACCTGTTCGCGGAGCAGGTCCGGGCGGGCACCCTGGCCGACGTCGTGCTGGAGGCGCTGGCCCGGCACGGCCTGCCGCCGGACGCCCTCGAACTCGAGCTGACGGAGGTGATCGCGCTCCTCGACGACGAGGCGACGCGGGGCCCCTGCGGCGCCTGCACGCGCGGGGCGTCGGCATCGCGCTGGACGATTTCGGCACCGGCTACGCCTCGCTGGCGACGCTGAAGACCTTCCCGCTCTCGAAGCTCAAGATCGACCGCGGCTTCGTGCGCGACATCCTGGCCGACCCGCACGACGCCGCGATCGTGCGGGCGGTGCTCGACATCGGCCGCAGCCTCGACCTCGCCGTCGTCGCGGAGGGCATCGAGACGCCGGCGCAGCAGGCGTCCCTCGTCGCGATGGGCTGCCGCTGCGGCCAGGGCTACCTCTACGGACGGGCGGTCGGCGCCGACGAGATCGCCCGGCGCCTCACCCGGGCGGAGACTCGCCAAGCCGAGCCCGCGAGCCGGAGACCCGCGTCGCCTGACGGACCAGCCGGACCGGCCGACCGCCGCGCCCCACCTCTCCCGTCCGGGAGGCCTGAGTCGGCGAAGCCGACCGGGTGAGGGGTGCGACCTCTCCGGATCCGGCGAACCCCTCACCCTGTCCCTCTCCCGAACGGGAGAGGGGACCTGCGCCTAGTCGTCGACGTTGAAGGGGTCCGGCGCCCCACCTCTGCCGTTCGGGAGAGGGCGAGTCGGCGTGAGCCGACCGGGTGAGGGGTGCGACCTCTCCGGATCTGTCGCACCCCTCACCCTGTCCCTCTCCCGAACGGGAGAGGGGACCCGCGCCTCGACACGCAGCGGGTGCGCCGGAGCACCGCCGCGGCGGAAGGTTCATGAGACCTTAACCCTCGGGCAGAGCGATCAGGACTGCCCGATGGAGGGTCCGATGGCCGATGCTCCAGCCACCCGTGAGACGATCCGGCTCGACGAGGGCGACGTGGTCGTGCTGCTTCCCGCCAACCTGTCCCCGGCGAGTATCGGGATCCTGCAGATCCAGCTCGAGAAACTGGCCGCGGGCCTGAGCGCCCGGCGCGAGGAGAGCGGCCAATCCTATCTGCGCGGGCTGGCCGGGCTGGCGGCCTTCGGCGCCCATTGAGGCGCGGCGGTCAGGTGTGCGGCCCCGGCCCGCGCGAAGCGTCGCGGCACGGGGTGCGAAGGCGCGCGGATCGCCGCGGGCGCGTTGAGAGATTCCATCTCTGATTGTATTGCCGGGTCCGGCCCGCCATCCGGATCCCGGGCAGAACAGGTTCTCCCCGCGATGCTCACCGCCCCTCCGCATGACCCGATCCCGCGCGTGCCCGCGAGCCCGGACCGGCCGGGCGCCGCCGCGCCGGAGCCGCTCCCGCCCGGGCGCCGGTGACCCGGTCCCGGCACAGGAACGCCTGAAGGCCCGATGCACGGCGACAAGCCTCAGGGACGGCACGCGCTCGACCCGGCCGCCCGCCTCGCGGCGCGGCTCCTCCTCGCCGCCCTCCTCGCCCTCGCCGCCGCCCTCCCGCACGGGGCCCGCGCCGGCGGGTCCGGACCGGCCGCGGAGCGGATGGCCGCCGACCTGTCCGGGCCGGCCGCCGCCTACCGGACCTACGTGCTCGCCCAGGCCGACGCGTTCCTCGGCGGCACCGTCCGCCTCGCGGACGCGATCAAGGCGGGGCGCCTCGCCGAGGCGCAGGCGCTCTACGCCCCGGCCCGCCAGCCCTACGAGCGGATCGAGCCCGTCGCCCAGATGGTGCCGGAACTGGCGCGCAGCATGGACATGCGGGCCGACGCCTTCGAGCTGAAGGACCGCGACCCGGCCTTCATCGGCTTCCACCGGATCGAGCGCGGCCTCTTCCTCGACCGCAGCACGATGGGCCTCAACCCCATCGCCGAGCGCCTCGTGGCGGACGCGGCGGAGCTGCGCGAGCGCATCACCGAACTCGCCATCCCGCCGGTGCGGATGGTGGGCGGGGCGGCCTCGCTGATCGAGGAGATCGCCGCCACCAAGATCAGCGGCGAGGAGGAGCGCTACAGCCGCACCGACCTCTTCGACCTCACCGGAAACCTGGAGGGCGCGCGCACCATCTTCGGGCTCGTCCGCCCCCACCTCGCCGCCCGCGACCCGGCCTTCGTCGACCGGACCGAGCGCGCCTTCAGCCGCATCGAGGCCCAGCTCGCCCGCCACCGCACGCCGGAGGGCGGCTACGTCAGCTTCGACCGCCTGACCGACCGGGACCGGAACGCGCTGAAGGGCCCGGTGACGGTGCTGGCCGAGGAACTCGCGACCCTGCGCGGCCGCCTGGGGCTCGACTGATGGCGGGTGCGCGCATGACGCGTCGCCCCACCTCTCCCGTTCGGGAGAGGTCGAGTCCGCCGCAGGCGGACCGGGTGAGGGGTGGAGGTCTATCCGGAGAGGTGGCACCCCTCACCCGGTCCCTCTCCCGAACGGGAGAGGGGGCCCGCGCTCGTGTCCCGAGACGTTTCGGAGGCTCCGGGGCGATGCGCGAACCGGCAAGCCCGAACCGGGGCTGGGCGCCCCGTCGCGCATCCCCGGACAGCGCCGGGCGCCGATGCACAGCGCGGACGGCGCGAACCGGAGGAGCATCATGAGCGGGCAGGGGGCAGGCGGGTCAGGTCCGTCGCGGCGCGGGCTGATCGGGGCGCTCGGGGCGGCCGGAATGCTGGCGCTGCCGGCGCGGGCGAGCGAGGGGGCGCCGCCGCAGGCACCGCTCGGCGAGACGATGCCGGACGCGCGCAGCGACGGCACCCGGGACGCCCAACCCTTCTACGGCTTCCATCAGGCCGGCATCGTCACGCCGCAGCCCGCGAGCGTGCTCTACGCCGCCTTCGACGTGCTCGCCGAGAACCGGGACGAGCTCGCCCACCTCCTGCGGATCCTCACCGAGCGGCTCGCCTTCCTGACGAAGGGCGGCCCGGTGCCCGAGATCGACCCGCGCCTGCCCGCCCCCGATTCCGGCCTGCTCGGGCCGGTCGTCTTCCCCGACAACCTCACCGCCACCCTCTCGGTCGGGGCCAGCCTGTTCGACTATCGCTTCGGCCTCGCCAAGCTCCGGCCCCGCCGCCTTGGCCAGATGGAGCGCTTCCCCAACGACGCCCTCGACGCCAGCCAGTGCCACGGCGACCTGATGCTGCAGCTCTGCGCCAACACCGCCGAGACCAACATCCACGCCCTGCGCGACGTGCTCAAGCACCTGCCGGGCCTCGCCACGGTGCGCTGGAAGATCGAGGGCTTCCTGCCCCCGCACGTGGTGAAGTCGATGGGCGCCGACACGGTGCGCAACCTGCTCGGCTTCAAGGACGGCACGGCCAACCTCGACGCCCGCAACGCCGAGCTGATGGACCGCTACGTCTGGGTGCGGGCAGGGGGGTCGGAGCCGGCCTGGGCGGCGGGGGGCAGCTACCAGGTGGTGCGGGTGATCCGCACCCTGGTCGAGCGCTGGGACCGCACCCCCTTGCGCGAGCAGGAGGCGATCATCGGCCGCCACAAGGCGAGCGGGGCGCCTCTCGGGCGCGGCCACGAGCGGGCCCCGCCGGATTACGACGGCGACCCGGACGGCGCCCGCATCGCGCTCGCCGCCCACATCCGGCGGGCGAACCCGCGCAGCGCCGAGACCCGCGCCAACCTGATCCTGCGGCGCAGCTACAATTATTCCCGCGGCCTGACGCCGGCGGGGCAGCTCGACATGGGCCTCCTGTTCGCCTGCTACCAGGCGGACCTGACCGCGGGCTTCCTCGCGGTGCAGACCCGGCTCAGCGGCGAGCAGCTGGAGGAATACATCCGCCCGATCGGCGGCGGCTACTTCTTCGCCCTGCCCGGGGTGCGCGAGCCCGGCGGCTGGCTGGGGCAGGGGCTGATCGCCGCCGTTTGATGTCCCGGCCCGCTGGATTATGGAGGCGCGGGCTGCCGGCACCGGCCGGTGCGGGCAAAGGGCCCTCGGGCAAGGGGCCCTCGCGGGGCCCCACAGGGAACGACGGGATGATCTGGGGTGTCGATCCGGGGCTGATCGCCGGCCTGTTCGCGGTGGCGGTCGCGGCGGGCTGCGTCGACGCCATCGCGGGCGGGGGCGGGCTCATCACCATGCCGGCCCTGATCCTGTCGGGGCTCGACCCGGTCAGCGCCATCGCGACGAACAAGCTCCAGGGCAGCGCCGGCTCCACCTCCGCGACCCTCGCCTTCGCCCGGCGCGGCCTGATCGACTGGCCGAGGGCGTGGCCGATCGCCGTCACGGCGGGCGGGGCCTCGATCCTCGGGGCGCTCTGCGTGAGCCTCCTGCCCCGCGCGGTGCTCGATGCCGGCGTGCCGGTCCTGCTCGTCGGCATCGCCCTCTACTTCGCCACCGCCAAGCGCATGTCGAGCGAGGACGCCACCGCCCGGCTGACGCCGGCGGCCTTCGCGCTCAGCCTCGCGCCCGCGGTCGGGTTCTACGACGGCGTGTTCGGTCCCGGTGCGGGCGCCTTCTACATGGTCGGCTTCGTGACGCTGCTCGGCCTCGGCGTCGTGCGGGCGACCGCCCACACCAAGCTCGCCAACGCCGCGAGCAACCTCGGCAGCCTCGGCCTGTTCGCGGCTTCCGGCCACGTGGTCTGGCCGATCGGCCTCGCCATGGCGCTCGGCGCCTTCCTCGGCGCGCAGATCGGCTCGCTGCTCGCCGTGCGCCTCGGCGCGAGGCTCATCCGCCCGCTCCTCGTCACCATCGCCTGCGCGATGGCCCTGCGGCTCCTCTCGGACCCGGCCAACCCCCTGCGTCAGGCCGTGCTCGGCCTCATCGCCCCGGGGTGAGATCCGATGATCGCGATCAACGCGCGCGGGGCCCGTTCGTGATCGCTCGGCCCGTTCGCGTGAGCGCGATCATTTCGGCATGAAGGCCCAGTAATCGAGATCGAGGATGACGGCCGGGTCGTAGCCCTCGCCCTGCTTGTCGGGGAAGGCGCCGCAGGGCTGGTTCTTGGTCGCGACCGTCCGCAGGCGCAGCAGGCCGACATCGTCGCGGCCGGCCAAGTCGGCCGTCTCCACCACCTCGCTCCAGGCATAGACCGTGTCGCCCGCAAACAGCGGCGCGACGTGCCGGCCCGCGTTGATCCCGGCGATCGCGAAGGCGTTGGCTAACCCGTTGAAACTCAAGGCGCGGGCCAGCGAGATGACGTGGCCGCCGTAGATCAGGCGCCGGCCGAACCGGGTCTCCTTGGTGGCAAACGCGTCGAAATGCACCTTGGCGGTGTTCTGGAACAGCCGCGTCGCGATCTGGTGCTCGGCCTCTTCCACGGTCATGCCGTCGACGTGGTCGATCCGCTCGCCCGCTTTGTAGTCGCCGAAGCGGTAGGGGCTGCCGGCGAGGTCGAGATCGTAGGCGGCCCGGTCGATCGGCGGGATCGCGCCCGCGAGGTCGGCCGGAGCGACCACCTTGGCAAGGCTCGGCACGCGCTCCTCGGCGATCTTGGCTTCCGGGTCGCGCTTGCGCACCAGCACCCAGCGGCAATAGCTCAGCACCGTCTCGCCCGCGGCGTCGGAGCCGACCGAGCGCACGTAGACGACGCCGGTCTGCCGGTTCGAGCTCTCCTTCAGGCCGATCACCTCGGAGACGGTCGAGAGCGTCTCGCCGGGATAGACCGGGCGCCGGAAGCCACCCTCGGCGTAGCCGAGATTGGCGAGCGCGTTCAAGGAGATGTCGGGCACGGTCTTGCCGAACACGACGTGGAAGGTGAGCAGATCGTCGAGCGGGCTCTGCGGGAAGCCGATGGCGCGGGCGAAGGCGTCCGACGATTGCACGGCGAAGCGCGGCCCGTAGAGGGCGGTGTAGAGCGCGACGTCGCCCGTGGTGACGGTGCGGGGCGTCGCGTGGCGGATGGTCTCGCCGAGGCGGAAATCCTCGAAGAAGCGGCCGGGATTGGTCTTCATGGGGTCGGTTCGTCTCGTCCTTCGGGAATGCCGGCTCAGCGGGTGTAGACGGCGGTCTGCGTCGGCACGAATTCGTGCAGCAACCGGCTCGCGAACAGCAGCAGCAGGATCAGGATGATCGGCGAGATGTCGATGCCGCCGAGGTTCGGCAGGAGGTTGCGGATCGGCCGCAGCACCGGCTCGGTGATGCGGTAGAGCACCTCGCCGATCTGAGCGACGATCGGGTTTCGCACGTTCACCACGTTGAAGGCCACGAGCCAGCTCAGGACGGCGCTGGCGATGAGGACGTAGATGAAGAGCTGAACGACGGTGTCGAAGAGCCAGATGAAGGCGTTCATGCGGGGATCTGAAGTCCTCGTCGGCCCGCACCCGAGCCGCGCTACGGCGGGACGGCAGCGAGATTCGGGAATTGACAGGCTGAGGGGCCAAAGCCTACAAGGCCGGCGCCTCGACGGGGCTGTAGCTCAGATGGGAGAGCGCCGCAATCGCACTGCGGAGGTCAGGGGTTCGAATCCCCTCAGCTCCACCAGGCATTCCTGGTGAAACCGAGCGCCTCGCTCTCCGAAGCCGCTGTGTGGCCGGGCGTAACGGCTTGGGTTCGTTCGGCGCCGTCTCTGAGCGCCTTAACGGACAACTGCTTCCTGCCTTCTGAAGGTGGGATCGCCTCCCAATCTCCTGCATTACGGAGCAGTTTCCGCTGATGCCCGGCGCTCGCGGCTGGAGACTGGTTCGCGTTCCTCCAGAGACTCAGTTCGAGCCTGCTGCGGACACCATTTGCCATCCCCGAATGGGCGGGACTGATGCTCAACCGCTCGCCAGGTTGGAGAGCAGTGGTGTCAAAGCAAGAGCCAAGCTTTAGCTCCGGGTCCGGAAGCGGCCCTTCTCCTTTGCGCCCATTCCGGCCATTCAGCCAGCTCAGGCGGCGTCTCCAAAGTGGACATCACCGCCGGGAGGTTTTGAAACTCACAAAGCCATTCCCATGAGCAATTGAAACCTGGATCGCTTCCGGCCTTGCCGCAGCCTGCGCGGATGCTGCTGGCAAGCAGCTCTCAAATTTCTCGTGATCCTCTGGAACTGCATTCTGTCTGGTGCGCTACGCGCGTGCGAGGCCCGAGATGGGCTCGCCAGTTGGGCGCCGGTCACGCGGTGTCCGGCGTCGCTTGTAGTCACGTTGCTCATAGGAGGATGTGGTTATGAGAACCTACGACGTTGCGCCCCTCTTCCGCTCGTCCGTCGGCTTCGACCGGCTGTTCGATCTCCTGACCCAAGCCGAACGGGTTGAACCGTCCGCCGCCTGGCCGCCCTACAACATCGAGAAGGTGGCCGAGGCCGCGTATCGCATCACCATGGCGGTTGCTGGGTTCACGGCCGAGGATATCGAGCTCACCCAGCACGACACGACGCTCTTGGTCGCCGGCCAGCGAAAGGACCAGGACGGTGAGCATCAGTACCTGCACCGCGGCATCGCGGCCCGCACTTTCCGCCAGACCTTCAATCTGGCCGAGCACGTGAAGGTCACGGGCGCCTCGCTCGAGAACGGCCTTCTGACGGTCGAGCTCAAGCGCGAGGTGCCGGAGGCGCTCAAGCCCCGCCGCATCGCCATCAATGGCGATCAGGCCGCAGGCGGGCAGGACAATGCGCGTGCGCAGCTTGAGGGCGACGCGAAGGCCGCCTGAGCTTTCCCGACCCGGACCGACACCGATCCCGCGCTGGCCGACCGGCCCGCGCGGGAGGACGCGCCACGTCACGCATGCTGATGGAGACGAGAGCATGAGTGTGAGAGATCTGATCCCTTGGAGCCGCGGAACGAACACGCCCCTGCCGAGCCGGATGCGGGACGAGCCCGCGAGCCCCTTCCTGACGCTCCACCGCGAGATGAACCGCCTGTTCGACGACGTCTTCTCGGGTCTCGGCGGCGGCATGCCCGGCCTGACGACGCGCGGCCTCGGCTGGCCGAGCGTCGAGCTCGTCGAGACCGAGCAGGGCCTGCGCGTCTCCGCCGAGCTGCCCGGCCTCGATGAGAAGGACGTCGAGCTCACGATCGACGACGGCGTCCTGACGCTGCGGGGCGAGAAGCGGGCCGAGACGACGGACAAGGAGCGCGGCTACTCGGAGCGTTCCTACGGCCGCTTCGAGCGCGTCCTCGCCCTGCCGTTCGCGGTGGAGGAGGACAAGGTCGAGGCCACGTTCCGGAACGGCGTCCTCAGCGTGACGCTGCCCCGCTCGGCCAAGGCGCCGGAACGCGGACGCCGCATTGCGATCAACGGCGGCACGCCGCAGGTCACGGCACACTGACCGGGCGCCTCCCTCGAACAGGGAGCGAGAAGAACGACTGAACGCATGACATGGCGGCCGGCGCGGACCTCCAGGCGGCGCCGGCGGCCCAGCCTTTGCTCACCGGAGGAGGGTTTCCATGCAGCAGATCGAGACAACCATCGAGCGCCTCGGTCCGATGGCCGCCGCGACGCTCAGGGCGTCGGCCGTCGATCCGTTCGAGGCGCTCGTCGCGCTCGGCGACGTGTTCCGGCACCCGCGCGAGGTGCTGGCCTACCCGAATCTGTCACGCGCCGAGAAGCGCGCGATCTTGGCCTCCTGGGCCTCCGATGCCCGGGCGGTCGAGTCATGTCCGACCCTGCGCTGCCTGCCCGGCTGCCGGGCCGAGCCTGTGCCGCTCCACGCGGTGCTGGCCGCCCTGCAGGCCCTCGACGGGATCACAGCCGCCGGCACGGCCGACACGGCGCTGGATCGTGACCTCCCGGAACGGAGCCGCCGCTTTCCGCTCGCGCTCACTCGGCGGAAGCCGTGTAGCGGCACATCCGGCGAGCAGGCGCTGAACTGAAGCGGGAGGCAGCGATGGCAACCTTTCGTCTCGACGATCGGCGTCGGCGGTCGGCCGTGCGCCGCCGCCTTCACCTTGTCAGGGGATCGCTCGATGCAAACTTGGCACTGTTCACGGACTGGCTCATCTCGGTCGCACTTTGCTTGGCCCTGGCCTTGGTCCTGCCGATGCCGAGCATGCCGGTCAGCCTCGCTGCCCTGCTGTCCCTGGCAGGCTTCGTCTGGCTCGGTCAGGCGATCACGCGGGCCGGGCCGCCGGCCGACAGCCCGCACCTGACGGCCTGGGACGCGGCGCTGCTCTCGTTCGCGGCCAGCTTCGGCGTGCAGGCCGCCGCGCATTTGGGCGCCTTCGAATCGTGACCACACCACTGGATCGAGAGGCAACCATGCAGGAACACGTGATTGGCATCGGGCACAATCGCCCACCTCTGGAGGTCAATCCCACGCCCTGGCTCGTGGGTGCTCGCGCGCTCATCAGGCGCCGTACGCGTCCGGTCGAGACGGCGGGGCGCGCGCATCAGAACGATTGGATCCCCAGCTTCGAGCGGCGCACGCCACCCGAACTCGACGACCTGATGGGCTGGACTGGTGGCGACGACACGCTTGCAACGCAGGTGCAACTCACCTTCGGCACACGAGCGCAGGCGGTGGCCTACGCGGAGCGCCAGGGTCTCGACTTCACTGTCGAGCCAGATCCTGTGCAGGTAGCTCAGGTGAAGCAGGTCCCACCTTGGCAGTGGGGTCGACGCCCTCGGGCCGCTTTCGGGCGCGGGCTGAGTGCTCCAGTCCGCAAATCCGATGACGAGGGTTGTGACGCTGCTGAGCGAGCGCAACTGCCGGATCTTGAGCGTGCCTTCGTCAATCCGGCTGCTGTCTTCCGCAGACCGGCGGACGTACTCGATCAGCCGCGCCTGATGGAGGGGTGCAAGCGGGAGATCCTTCAGCGTTGGGCCTGGGACGAGTACCTGAAGGAGATCGCGGCAGGGGAAGGCATGATCGAGGGCGAGCCCTCTCGCCTCGACGAGGTGAAGGCGGCGCTCCTGAGCTTGGGCGAGACGTGGCGGCCGAAGCCGTTTGCTCCGGCTGCGGCTGCCCCGCTCCTGCTGCAGGATGTAGAAGCGCTTGCCGCCTAAGAGAGGAAGCGCTCTCGGAACGTACTTCTTCGTCATCGGGCAGGCGTCACTCGGGTCTACTCACGGGACGGATAGACGAATGGCCCTTGTCGTAGAGGACGAGAGTCGACAATGCTGGAGCGGCTGACCTGAAACACCAGCAATCATAAGTCTAGTCAAATGCAAACCTGGGTTTGTCCGAGAAGCCGCAATGACAGACGCCCTGTTCAATATAAGAGATGTGCTGTCACACGTGCGGTCTCATGAGAAATCGTTCATCATTTTGTCTTTCCTGACCAATCTGTGACGCCAAGGAGGATGTGATGCTTGAGAATGCAGCTCGGTCCATTTTTGTTCAGAGCTCGAATGTCGATCTGGGCGACGTTCTTCCTCAGTACGCGAGGGCGAGCATTCTTCAGACTGTGCGCAAGTACTTTGGCCGCCTTGAGTCCAGCTCGGTCCACTTCAACCGGGAAGGTCCGCTGTACAAATGCACGGTCACCATCCAGGTCGGTACGCTGAAGACGATGAGCGGGGAGGCGCAGCTCAAAGACGCTTATGCCGCATTCAGGTCCGCATTGGAGAAGGTCGCCAAGCAGCTTCGCAGAGCCAAGCGCGAGCTGCGGGAGGACAAGGCAACACGGATCGACAAGGACATCGCTCTGGCTGAGAGGCCTATTCTCCGCCGCAAGGCGGCCTCTTCCGTTCGTCAGCCCGTGCACACGATCACGCACTTGGTGGAAGTTGCGCGCGAGCCCACGCCGGTCGAGCTCGATCAGGATAGCCCATATCGGATTGCAGCCGAGTAGTTGCGGAGCAGCAAGGGGGAAGCCGGCGCAGGAACGCTCTTCTCATGTCCGGCCTCCCCAAGCCGTGGCCGGTGCCGCGAATTATCTCTCGGCGACGGCTTCGACGGCCGTCGCCGAGGGAAACCGTTCTCTACCGGACCAGAAAGCTTTGCACCGGGCTCACTGTTAGAACCGCCCGTCCGTCGCCCGCCCCTTTTTCTTTTCACCTGCACGTTCGGCTTTGGAGTAGCAGGTGAGGTCAGCTCCCTGTCGGGAAGCAGACCGTCCGAATAGCGCCCATCCCGGCCGCTCAGTCGTCTCTCGCGACTTCTCCGAAGCGGACGTTGCAGCAGCTCAGCTTGTGTAGCTCAGTTGCGCCAATTCCAGACCTTCGATGAGTGCTTTCGGAACGGCCGCTCTTGATCGATTGTGTTGAAAAACTCCGCTTGCCCCCCTTTCGAGGACATCAACCTACAACACCTGGGTTCGTATCGAGCGACAAATACTAGCTATAGAGGACTTTGATCGCGCCGCGGAGTTTTTCAACACAATCGATCCGACACCAAACCTTTGGAGGTCGGCGATCGCTCACCCGGCACTCGCGCGGATCCGCTTACGCGCGGCTTCTGGAACGCGAGAAGCTCTTCGAGGAAGGAGCGATCTGCTTGGGAGGCAACTTCCGCATCAGCCATCAGGGGCATGCCAGCCAGTTCGCGAGCGGTCTCCTGTGATCGAGCCGGAGCACCCACCGGGATGACACGCCGGTTCGGGTGATCAGCCCGCATGACTCGTCGCCTGCGGCGCGCACGCGGCCCGAGCCGATTTGGTCCGCGGGGCCGACAACCGGCTTCGCGAGCCGACGTGGCTCCCGTTGTGACGCTGTCTGCCGATCCGGGGCCAGGGCGCGAGACCGGCAGCACTGGGTCGGAACCCGCGTGAGTCGCCGGCGCGCTTGACGGCCCAGTTGGTCGCGACCGAGGATGGTGCGCGTCTCAAGAGGCAGGAGACGGCACGTGGACTTCACCCGACGTGTTCTCGTCCAGGTGGCCGCCTCGGCTGCGGGGGCGCCTGCACGCGTGAGCGCGCCAGGGCAGCCGCCCCAGCCGGTCGTGGACGGCCTTGCGCAGCTCGCCGCCATGCCGGTGACGAGCAGCGGCCTTGTCGTGGCGGGGTCCGACGAAGTGCGCTGGCAAGCGGCCCACCGAGCCGCTGAGCCGCTGTTCGTCGGCAGCGCCATCAAGACATTCATCCTGGCTCAGTGCCTGCGCGCCGTGGAGGCGGGCCAGCTCTCGGAAGACGATCAACACGCGATCGACGACGCCGTGCGCTCGCCGAGCAGTCCCGTTTTCCTCAACCTGACCGGCACGACGACGCTGCGCAGCGTGCTCGAGGCCATGATCGCCCACAGCGACAACACGGCGACCGACGTCGCGCTGGCGCTGGTCGGCCCGGACCGCGTGCGCGACCTCGTGCGCCAAGCCGGCCTAGGCTCCACCCGCGTCCCCGACTCGACGCGCCGCCTCGTTTCCTACCTCGCCGGCGCCGAGCCGGGGACCGACCTCGGCTGGACCCAGCTTCAGCGCCTCCTGGCAGGCGGCCCTGCGCCGGGCCCCTTGCGCGCGCCGGTCAACGACGTCCAGACGATGATGAGCACCGCCGATGAGCTGGTTCGATGGTACCGACGGGCGCTGCTCGGCGGCGTCTTCGCGCAGCTCGGGACGCTGGCCGAGTTCAAGCGGATCTCCGCCATGGCTGACAGCATCGCCATGGCCGTCCCGAGCGGCGTTGCTGCTTACGGCAAGGGCGGCAGCCTCGACTGGGGCGACTTCCACTGCTTCTGCCTCGCGGGGCAGATGATTGTTGGCGCCTCGCCGGTCACATTTTGTTTTACCATCAACTGGACCGGTCCGAGCGAGGCGGTTCCCGGCCTCTTCAAGGACTACGTCTCCGTCGTCCGCGCGGTGCTGCAAGCAGCGGCCCACACTGAGACGAAGTAGGGCCTCGTCCCGCTGCTTCGGTACCCAGTCGCGGCGACCCAGCGCGGCGCGGTTGCGGGCCGCCCGGACCGGATCGCTTCATGCACTTGTTACTTGGCCTGGGAGGAGCCTGCATCCACCGTGGCGGCTGGCGCTCCGGCTCAGACGCGAACCGCGGTCGGTCGTCACCTTCGCAAGCGTGCCTCAACCCTCGATCATCTCGCGAATGCGGGTGGCGAGAGCTTCGACCGGGAAGGGCTTGGTGATCATCTGCATGCCTGGGTCGAGGTTCCCGTTGCCGAACATCGCATTCTCGGCGTAGCCCGTGATGAACAGCACCTTCAGGTCCGGACGGCTCTCGCGTGCCTGATCGGCAAGCTGGCGCCCGTTCAGCCCCGGCAGGCCGACGTCGGTGACCAACAGGTCAATTCGCTCGCGCGATTGCAGGACCTTGAGTCCTGAGGTGCCGTCCTGTGCCTCCAAAGCCCTATAGCCGAGGTCGTTGAGCACCTCGACGATGAGGTCACGCACCACCGGCTCGTCCTCGACCACGAGCACAGTCTCGCCGTGCTCCGCCCGAGGAATATCGGTCAGGGCTGCGCTCTGAGCGCCGGCGGTGTCAACAGTGCCGCGATGGCGGGGTAGATAGACCTTCACCGTCGTGCCCTGGCCAACCTCCGAGTAGATCTTGGCGTGACCGTCCGACTGGCGGGCAAAGCCGTAGATCATCGACAGGCCCAGTCCTGTGCCCTGCCCGATCGGCTTCGTCGTGAAGAACGGGTCGAACGCGCGGGCGATGACGTCGGGCGGCATGCCGGTTCCGGTGTCTGTCACGCAGATGCAGATGTACTGGCCCGGCCCCACGCCCGGGTGCAGCTTGGCGTACGCACGATCGAGGTGTGTGTTGCAGGTCTCGATGGTGAGCTTGCCGCCATCCGGCATCGCATCCCGCGCATTGATGGCGAGGTTCAGGATCGCGCTCTCCAGCTGATGGGGGTCGCACAAGGTTGGCCAGAGCCCGCCTGAGGTGACGATCTCCAGGCTGATCGCCTCACCGATGGTCCGGCGCAGCAGGTCCTCCAGCGAGGTCACGAGCGTGTTGGCGTTGACCGGCTTCGGGTCGAGCGGCTGGCGACGGGCAAACGCCAGGAGCCTATGCGTGAGAGCGGCGGCGCGGTTGGCCGAGGACATCGCGGCCTTGGCGTACTTCTCGATGGCGTCGGTGCGGCCCTGCGCGATCCGGGTCTGCATCATGTCGAGCGAGCCGACGATGCCGGTCAGCAGGTTGTTGAAGTCGTGGGCGATGCCGCCGGTGAGCTGGCCCACCGCCTCCATCTTCTGGGCCTGACGCAGCGCCTCCTCGGTCTCAGCGAGGGTTTGCGCTGCTTCCTTCTCGGCCGTGACGTCGCGACCCACTGCATGGATAAGATCCTCGGCCGGGACCGCGGTCCAAGAAAGCCAGCGGTAGCTGCCGTCCTTCCGGCGGTAGCGGTTCTCGAAGCGGAGAGTGGTCAGGCCCTCCGACAGCTTGCCCACCTCGGCTAACGTGGCGGAGACGTCGTCCGGGTGGACGAGGTCCATGAACGCGCCTCCGAGGAGCTCCCGCTCCTCCCACCCGAGCAGCGTCGTCCAGGCCGGGTTCACCGCCTCGATGGTAGCATCGTAGCGCGCGACCAGCATGACGTCGGTCGAAAGCCGCCACATGCGGTCACGGTCGGCTGTGCGCTCGGCCACCAGCCGTTCGAGCTCCTTGCGCGAGCGTGCCAGCACCTCCCGCGCCTCGACGATGTCCTGGATGTCGGTGCAGGTGCCGAACCAACGCGTGATCCGGCCGGCCTCGTCGCGCATCGGCAGGGCACGGCCCAGCGCCCAGCGGTACTGCCCGGTGTGGTGCCGCAGGCGGTACTCGATGCGGTAAGGCTCGCCTGCCGCGAGGGCCTCTCTCCAGAGCGTCCACGTGCGCTCTCGGTCGCCCGGGTGGACGATGTCCTCCCACTCCTCACCGTCGGTCGAGCCCGCCGGCACCCCGGTGAAGTCGTACCAGCGCTGGTTGTAGTAGTCGTGGTAGCCGTCGGGCCGCGTCGACCAGACCATCTGGTCGATCGAGTTGGCAATGGTCTGGAACTTGGCCTCGCTCTCGCGCAGGCGCTCCTCGATCTGCTTGCGGTCGGTATCGTCGAGCTGGATGCCGTCCCAGACGAGCGAACCGTCCTGCAACTGTCGAGGTGCTGAGATGATGCGGCTCCAGCGCACCTCGCCATCGGCCCGTCGGAACGGCGCCTCGAAGTCGAAGGGTGTCAGGTCGCGGATGGCGGCCTGCTCAGCCGCAGCCAGGCTCGCGCGGTACTCGGGCAGGATCAGGTCGTAGGCTGCAGCTGGGTCGAGCAGCGCGGCCTCGGCCGGCACGCCGGTCATGCGCTCGAAGCCCCGCGAGATGTAGAGGAAGCGCCGGCTGGCGCCGTCGCGCTCCATGGCGATCTGGTAGACCATGCCCCCGGCAGGTTGTCGGCGAGCGCGCGCAGGCGCGCCTCGGCCTCGCGCAGCGCGTCCTCCCGCTCACGGCGCTCGGTCACGTCACGGTAGAACAAGGCCAGACCTTCCGGATGCGGGTAGGCCCGCACCTCCAGCCAAGCCGCATGCCCGTCGGGCCAGACGTAGCGGTGCTCCAGCGTGAGCGGGGCACGCTCGCGCATGGCGCGCTGGTACATCTGCCCGATGGGCATGCGTTCTGAGCCGGGGTAGACCTCCCAGTGCGAGCGGCCCACAACCTCGCTGGGCGGCCTCTCCTCGAGCAGGAGCCCCTCGGCGTTCATCTGCAGGATGCGGAAGTCGCGGTCGAGGAGCATGAAGCCCTCGTCCATGCCCTCCAGCACGCCGGACGCTCGCGCCTCGCTGGCCCGCAGCGCCTCCTCGGCCTTCACCTTACCCGTTGTCTCGGTGCAGGCGCAGAACATGCCGCCGACGGTCCCCGCGTCGTCCCGCACCGGCGAGTAGGAGAAGGTGAAGTAGGTCTGCTCATCGTAGCCGTGCCGGTTCATGACGAGCGGCAGGTTCTCGGCCCAGGTCGCCTCGCCCACCATGGCCCTATCGATCAGGGGCGAGATGTCAGGCCAGATCTCTGACCAGACGTCGTAGAAGCGCCGGCCGAGGGCGGCCGGGTGCTTGTCGCCGAGGATCTCCGCGTAGGTGTCGTTGTAGAGGAAGCCGAGCTCAGATCCCCAGGTCACGAACATCGGGAACTTGGAGCCGAGCATCAGGCTCACGGCCGAGCGCAGGCACTGCGGCCAAGTCTCAGGCCGGCCAAGCGGCGACGTCGACCAGTCGTGGGCGCGCATGCGCGCGCCCATGAGCCCGCCTCCCGAGAGGAAGGCCAGGGTCGGAGACTGGGCACTCTCGAACATGCGCTAGGGCGAAGCCTTGTTCTCAGCAGATTGGCAGGATCGGACGTCTATCACTGAAGGAACTACCCGATCCTGGGCCCGCGCCATCGGATGCTGAGATGGCGAGTTTGCGGCCGAGCAGTGATCCGCGTCCGCCATAGTTGACGGCACTCAAACGCGAACAGCGCTAGCCAAGTGCGTGAGCTCTCGTGGGTCTTGCAAGATCCTGCGCGACAACTGCCAGGATTTCGTCGGCGTGAGACACCGCAATGAAATGTCCGCCATCGGCCACTGACTGTAATCCAGTTCAACGTTTGGCCTCCGCACTACGCCCTGATGGCTGCTGTTTTTAGCGGCAGGTTGACGGGACCACGGTTGGCCGCCGTTCTGTACCACGTGATCGGGCGTTCAGGATCGAGGGCGAGCTCGGGATGCCGAGAGAGTAGTGTCCGGAGCGCGATCTCGCTCTGGAGGCGAGCGAGGTTGACACCCGCGCACCCATGCGGGCCGTGCCCGAAGCTCATCAGCTGCTTGGGCTGGCGAGCGATGTCGAACCGGTCAGGGTCAGGAAAATGCGCCAGATCACGATTGGCCGCAGCTAAGCTGAGTTGCACCACCGCGCCCGCCGGGATGCTGTTGCCGCACACGCTGATCGGCTCCAGTGCGATACGCGGGATGAGGGTGACCGGCGGCTCGAAGCGCAGCGTCTCGTCGATGGCAGCACGCAGCAGGGTCGGATCAGCATCGAGCTTTCTATTCTCGTCGGGTCGCGTCAGCAGCAGCCAGACGACATTGCCGATCAGGTTGCGCACCGCCGCGTGGCCCGCCAGCAGCAACAGCATGGCGTTGCCGACGATCTCCTCCGTCGTCGGACCGTCAGGTGTCCCGGCGTGACGCAATAAGATCCCGAGGAAGTCCTCGCGGGGTGCACGCCTGCGCTCCTCGAGCAGAGCCAGCGTGTAGGCCTGCATGGCTCTGGTGCTCTCGATCATGCGCGTGGCGCTGTCGACGGTGATCGGGAAGATGTTGAAGAAGTCGATGAAGTCGACCGACCACTGCACGATGCGGTGACGATCCTGCGCCGGCACGCCGAGGAAGTCCGAGAGCACATAGGCCGGCAGCAGGAAGGCGTAGTCTGCGCAGACGTCGAAGCTGGCCTGCCCTCAAGCCCATTCAGCAGCGTGTTGGCCGCCTGCTCGATGCAGGGCAGCAGAGCCTGCACGGCCGTGGCGTTGAAACCGATGTTGATGAGCTTGCGCAGCCGGGCGTGGTCTGCCCCGTCGCGCATCAACACCCAGCTGCGCAGAAGCGGCTCGATGCTGCGCAGATCGCCACGGACGGCTTCGGGCGCCTGATCAACGAAGCCCTTCATCCGATCAGCGCTCAGCCGCTCGTCGCGCAGGAGAGCGGCGACATCGTCGTAGCGGAACACGAACCACTGATCGAGCGCCGGATGGTAGTACACCGGGCAGTCTTGGCGGTACCGCGCGAGATCAGCAAAGGGGTCGTCCAGCCCGCCCGGACGGTCCATGAAGAAGGGCTCACCGAAGTGACCTACGCTCGATGCAACTTCGGTCATGCCGGCCTCGCTCCACCGGAGGCCGGTTGTACCTGATCAAGGCGCCTCTGCATCTGAATAGCTCACTCCGGATCAGCGAAGCAACTGATCCTCGCGGCTTGATCTGACGTCACGGCAGCATCAAACTGGTTTCTGATGGCATGAGAATGTGGAACGAACGGTGCGGCTATGGATGGGATAAGCCTCGAACTGAAGCCGAGCGGTCGCACTGTTGTGGGAGTTGAGGCAGCGAACGAGGCGCTGGCTGCCTTCGGCACACGCCTATGGCCGATTGACCTGACAGCTGCTCCCGGCGATGTGCGCACGCTGCTCGCTCGACCCAAACTGACAAGCGCAGAGGTCGTGACCGTGCGTGAGGCGTTCCTTCTCCCACGCGAGCGCCTGCTGGAGGTCATCGTTGCATCTGGACGAGAGCCCAGCGTTCCGGACGGCGGTGAACTCAGCACGCTCGATGTGGCCAACAACGTCACATATCCGCAGCTCTACATCGTTGAAGCAGGTGTTGATTACAGCCGCTTTGACCGACTCCACCAGAACAAGGCTGACGATGGCACGGAGTTGGACGAGGTGCTCTCGATCCTCTCGGGCTCAGGCGTCCGGCTGATCCAGCGCCTGGCCGATGGAAGTCAGGCCACCCTGCAGGTGGACTGCGTCGACGGCCAGACAGGCTGGCTCCTGAGCTACGGGGGCCATCCGCACATCGGCAGCTTCACGGGCGCGAGCCCTGGTACGAAGGTTCTGGTGCAGGCCATCGGGCCGGCGCGGTGGCAAGCGCGCTATACGGAAGGCGCTTGACTTCGGGCGCAGTGGCTTCTCTGCACCGCACTGCGCCGGCCGCATTGTAAGCGGTATCAGATGCTTCCTCCTTCCCGCGCGATTTGTCGGTTCCGGCGGTCAACTACTTCGAGTCGGTAGTCTGGACCGTTCGGAGCGTCCGCTTCTGCGGATCTGTTGCCGAAAGCCGACGGGCAGCTTCCGGCCAAACCCGGTCGGCAACTGTGCGCCCATTCCGGCCGCCCAGCCGACCCCGGCCGCCCCCCCCGAAGCGGACGTTGCAGCAGCTCAGCTAACGGGGCTGAGCCGCGGCAGGAGCCGACCTTGGGCCGTCAGGTGGTGCTTTGCACCTCCTCTAGGCAGAAATAGCTTCCCGGTCCTAAAGGCAGAAAGCCTGCACGCTGATCGACACAGCCCAGAGAAGGGATGCGCCTTTTGTGTTCTACCGCAGCCCGACGCACGCCTATTTGGAGATTTTTTCCTCGTGCTTCGTCTCGAGGACGACCCGTCCCTTTTTGATCACCCAGGATCGCGGCGGAAGGTCGAGGAGCGCGTTCGCGACGTTCGGCGTGTCGAGGATTACCAGGTCGGCCTGTTTGCCGACCTCGATCCCGTAGCGGTCGCTGATGCCCATTGCTCGGGCCGCGTTCGTGGTCGCCATGCGCAGAACATAGGCTTGGTCGTCCGGCGACCCGAGTTGAGCGATATGAGCGAGCATGTTGCCGATCTGCAGTGGGTCGACCTTGCCGAACGGCGTGAACGCGTTGCGGATGTTGTTCGAGGCGTAGGTCACGTTCACGCCCGCCTTCCTCAGCGCGGCCACGGGTGTCAGTCCGCGCCTCGGATTGGCCTGATCCTTCCGGCCGCCGAGATAGGTGTCCGTCGCGGGAATCGTAACAATGTTGATATCGGCGCGCTGGAGCAGTTCGAGGACGGGCTGCGCTTGATCGGGCATCAGAGAGGCGAGGCTGGTCATGTGCCCCAGCGTGACCTTGCCCTGATATCCGGTGTCGATGGTCTTCTGCGCGATGTAGGAAGCCGCCGCGAAGCGGCGATCCGAGGTGTCGTCGGCGAAGTCGGCGTGCAAATCGACGGGGCGGTCGTACTTCTGAGCCAGCTTGAAGCACTCGTCGATGTGGCTCCGCGTGTCCTCCCAGGTGCGCTCGTTGTACGGACAGCCTCCGACGACGCTCGCGCCCATGTTGAGCGCCTCTTCCATCATCGCCAGAGTTCCTGGCGCCTTGAGGATGCCCTCCTGGGGGAAGGCGACGATCTGCAGATCGAGCGCGTTCCTATACTCGTCAGCCAAAGCCAGCCCGGTCTCGACGCCGATCAGCCCCTGGATGGGATCGACGTCGGGCTGAGCGCGAAGAGCGACGACGCCGTTGCGTATCGCCATGTCGAGGACTTGTCGGGAGCGATCCAGAACGTCCTCGCGCACCTGCTGTGCCTTGAGCTGACCCGTGATCCGGATCGCCTCCGCCAAGGTGCCGGATTGGTTCGGCATCCGCTGTTCGAGCAGTGCCTTCTCCAGATGGATGTGGGGTTCGAGCAAGCCGGGGATCGCGGCTCGGCCTTGGGCATCGATTACGCGCGGCGCATCGGCAGCGAGGTTGGGCTGCACGGCCACGAAGCGCCCTTTGCTAATGGCGAGATCCACTGGCGGCTTGCCATCGGCGATGCGGACCTGCCGAACCAGAAGCTCGATCTCGCCGGGCGGACCCTCGCCAGCTTGCGCCCTTGCTGAGGAGGGCGCTGACATGACGCTGAGAGCACCGAGCCCGCTGGCGGCAGCCATCCCGAATGATGTTACGCCCTGAAGAAAGGAGCGCCGGCTCGGACTCGTGCATCCACACGTGCAGCGTACCCTGAGCATCGTAACTCTCCCTTGCTGATGCAGCGTGTGACCTGTTCGAACTATGGGGTTGTCTCGCGCTGCCGGCCTCAGATGCCGAGGGCCAAGCCGTCGCTGCGCGGGTCGTGGGCGCCGACCAAGCTGCCATCGGCCTCGATGCGGATCGCACCCGGATGGCCGGCCAGGGGGCTCTGCGCGGGGATGGGGCTGATCTCATGCCCGCGTGCCGCGAGGTCCGCGAACACGTCCTGGCCCGCGTCGAGTTCCAGCTTCAGGCTGTCGCGACTGTCCGAGAAGGTCTTCCCCAGAAGGAATCTCGGGCGTGTGAGGGCGTTGAGCGGATCCATCTGATAGTCGATCAGCCGCGTCAGCACGGCCGCGAGGGTTTGCGGCTGCCCGTCTGCCCCCTGCGTGCCGTACAGCAGCCTGGGCCGACCCCCCCTGAAATACATCCCCGGATTGAGCGTGTGGAACGGTCGCTTACCGGGCTGCAGCACGTTGATGTGCTGGGGATCCATGCTGAAGGACGCGCCGCGATTGTGCCAGAGGATCCCCGTATCACCCGCGACGACGCCACTGCCCCAGTCGAAGTAGACGGTCTGGAGCATGCTGACACAGTTGCCGTCTCTGTCGACGGCTCCGATGAAGACCGTATCGCCGGGCTTGAAGACATACGGCCACGGCGCAGCCCTGCGCATGTCGATGCTTTTGGCGTGTGCGTCGAGGTTGACCTTCGACAGCAGGCGGTTGACGGGAACATCCACGAAATCGGGGTCGGCGACGTACCGGTTCCGGTCGATGAAGGCCGTCTTCACCGCTTCGACGAGCACGTGATAGTAGTCGGCGCTACCCTCGGGAATGGCCGCCAGATCGAGCCGATCGAGCGTTCCCATGATCTCGAGCGTCGCGATGCCCTGCGTAGGCGGACGCAGGCTCACGAGTTCGCCTCCACGATAGGAGACGCGGAGCGGGGTCTCGTTTCGCGCCCGGCAGCGGGCGAGATCGTTCGCGGTGAGGGGCGAGCCGGCCTGTTGCAGGCCACGGGCAATCCGCAGGGCGAGGTCACCCGCGTAGAAATAGCGGCCGCCGTTCTCGGCGAGAACGGTCAGCGTGCGGGCGAGATCGGGCTGCCGAAAGGTCTCTCCCACGTCCGGGATGCGGCCATCGACGGTGAACACGCGAACGACATCCGGCCAGTTCCCGATCTCGTTGGCCCGGAAGTTCGACCAGAAGCGCTGCGAGGGCGTCGTTGGAAAGCCCTCGGATGCGTACTGGATCGCGCGCTTGAACAATCCCTTCCAAGGTTGCCGGCCACCCCACGACCGGCGGCTGAATTCGAAGGCTTGATCCCAGGTGTCGACGGCCGCGGCCGCCGTCAGGGCTGAGCCAGGGCCGCGCACCGGAATCGGCCCGCCGTAGTTCGGCGGCTTCGCGGCGGCCTGTCCGATGCCGGACAGCGTGAAGCCGTTGCCCTCGCGGTCGCTGATGATCATGAATGCGTCACCACCCAGGCCGCAGAAATGGGGGTAGGTGACGCAGAGGGTGGCGTTGATGGCGATGGCCGCCTCGATGGCATTGCCACCCGCCTGGAGCACTTCCTGCCCGGCCTGGCTCGCCAATTCGTGCGGGCTCGTCACCATGCCCTGGCTGGAACGTGCCAGCCCGTTGCGTGCGGCGGCCGTCTCCGCACGAGACCCCGTGGCCAATGCTGCCGCCCCCAGAGCGGCCGCGGACGAGAAGAGGAGGGTTCGTCTCGAAGCCGTCAACCTCAAGTGACTCCAGTCTTCCGCACTGCTCATGACTGGACTCCCTCGCGTCCTGCAATTGTTCTAGGCGTTTATATTGCGGCGCAGCAGCAAAAACGAAGCATCGGACGGTTCGGCGCCTTGATCAAGTCTCAAAGCATGACGAAACGGCCACCCTATCAAGTGATGCGACCATCGCGCAGGTCGACTGCGGGTCCGCCGGGGACGCCCGCTTCGGGAAGCAGAACGACCAGCGTCCTGCCGCCCGGCGGACGGCCGGCGGCGCCGGATCATGCCGCCACGCCGTGCGGTCATCGGTTCCATCCCGGTCGCACTGCTCGGACGCCCGTCCTCCGGGTGCGGAAAAGCAGACGAAGTCCCAGGACGGACAAAGCGGTCATGGGGATGCCCACGGTCCATCGTTCCCGCGACCGGGCCAAGCCACGCAGATGGTCCTGCACGAAGCGTTCGCCCCGACCCATCTCGTTGAACGTCTGCTGGAATGAGGAGATACGCCGCAGTTCTTCCTCGCGCAGAACATCGCCGCGCCAACGCGCATTGCGCTCCATCCCAGCCAGACGCTCGACTTCGGCACGATGGCCCCGCTCCGTCTCGGCAGCCTCGCGGACGACCTGCCGTTCCGCCTCGGACAGGAAGCGTTCGGGCCCGATCCCGAGCCCGCTCTCAACAAGCGCGAGCAGAGGCTGGTCGGCCATAGGTTGGGTCATCAGCCACACGCCCTGAGCTCCCACGGCGGCCAAGAGCGCCGCCGCAACTGACACGGCGGCACGTCGGCCATTCAGACGCCGGGTCTCAGGGGCAGCGAAGAATAAAGCTCGAGCGCCAGCGGCGACCAGCAGAACCGAAGCGAAGGCGACGACCATGGTCGCTCCGGTCGGCGCGTCCAGTGCGACGGAGGCGGCAAAGCCCAGAACGCTGGCTGCGATCCCAGTGCCCCAGCCGACGCCGAGCGCCACGCTGATCCGCGCGGAGAACAGAGAGCCAATCACAGCCGGAATGATCAGGAACGAGAAGACGAGCAGCACACCAGCGACTGCGACCGAGCTCGTCACCACCAGTCCGAAGGTGGCGTAGAATAGGAAATCCCACAGCGCGGTGAACCTCTGGTGTCGCGGCAATCCGTCCTCTTCTGTCGCAAGGAAGTGCCGGCGGCACAGCGCATGCACTGCGCCGACCGCTGCGTAGATGAGCGCGAGCTTGAGGAGATCGGTGGCGTTCACCGTCAGGATGTCGCCGACCAACATACGCTTGACGTGCTCGGCACCTTGGGGCGACCGGTCAACCACCAGGATCGCCGCGGCGGTGGCGACGACGTAGAGGATACCGATCACCGCCTCCTGCCCCACCTGCGCGGAGACGCGCCGGGTGATCGTCAGGAGTGCCGCCCCGAGGAGCGTCAGGGCGAAGGCGTAGCCGAAGCCGGCGGCACCGCCCGGTGCATGCCCGACTGCAACCGCGATCGTACCGCCGAGCGCGGACAACTGCGCCAATGCGAGGTCCGCGAACACCACCTTTCGGCGCAGCACCTGGAGTCCGAGCCAGGTGTGGATGCCTACGAACAGACACGCGGCCAGGAACGGTGTGAGAAGAAGCGCGACGAGGTCCGACATGGATGCTTCGGCTTCCTGCGGATCAACGGGGCTGGGCCAGGACTTCTGCCAGGCGATCGACATTGTAGTCGAACAGCGACAGGTAGTCCGTGGCCTCCCGAACGGCGCCGACCGAGGGAGCGAGTACGACGACACGTGCACCGGTGCGCTCCGCGAGGTAGCGCGAGGCTTCCACTGGCTCGAAGGGCTCATGCAGGATGGCACGCACACCGCTCGCCCGCATGCGGCTGGCTAGGCCAGAAAGGCGCGCCGGACTTGGAGCGATACCCTCCTTCGGCTCGATCAGATCCACGATGTTGAGCCGAAAGCGGCGCGCGAAGTACGGCCAGCCGTTGTGGTAGGCGACGACAGCCTCGCCTCGAAATGGCTCGAGCTTTGCCGTCCAGCGGGTCAGCCGTTGCTTCAGGTCCACGGCAAAGCGCTTCTGCGCGCTGGCGATGGCGTCCTGCCCCGCCGGCGCGATGCGCACGAGCGCCTCGGCAATGCGGGCCGACATCGCCTCCGCATTTGCCGGATCGAGCCAGTAGTGCGGGTTGGCCGCACCGTGGGCGTGGCCGGAGCGAGCCTCGACGCTGCGACCCTGGACTTCCAGCAGAGCGATGTCGGTCGAAAGATCGAGGATCTGTTCATTCCTCACCTGACCTGTGTCGCCAGCCTGCCGGATGAGCTTGTCCAGCCACTCGTCGAACCCAAGCCCAACCCGAACGATGAGTGCCGCATCGCGGATCATCCCCACATGGCCAGGTCGCGGTGCGAAGGTCTCCGCATCGGCGCCGGGCTGCACGAGGGTTTCGACCCGTACCGCCCCGCCCGACACCGCCTCCGCGATGCTCTTGAGGTCTGGCGTGGTGACGACCACGAGCGGTGCGACCTCCGCTCGTGCAGCAGCGAACGGCCCGGCCAGAACGAAGCCGAGCGCGGCAAGTGCCGCCGCGCTCCATCGCGTCCATCTCATCCCGTCCTCCTGGCCTACTTCGTCCAGAGGTTCTTGGGCACCATGCAGTGGACAGCCTTATCGCCCTCGCGATGAGGCGCGATCCGGCAATCCATCGTCATGCTGAGAAGCCCGTAGGCATCGAGCCGCGAGAGCCCCTTCTTCTCGACGATGGTGTTGATCATCGCCATTGAGGCGCCGTCCATTGCCTTGCCGAGGCGTGCGTCCCGAGCGACGGTGACGAAGGCCTCGTCCGTGTCCTGCGTCGGCAACGGGACCGGCCGTGGCGCATCCGCGGCCTTCGGGATCATGCAGTAGGTGCCTTTGACGATGTTGACGACCTCCGAGATCGGGCAGTTCCAGCCGTCGAGCATGGCCTGCTCTGCCCGCTCGGAGGGCACATTACGCTGCTCGATCAGGAACTTGGTGGTCTCAGCCTTGAGGAGGTCGAGCGCCTTGTCCAGATCTTCATCGTAGCCGACCGTGATCCAGTCTGTCTGGGTCTCGATGCGCGGCCACTCGAGCCGCTGTCCTTTGAGCACTTCGATCGTGAGGTTCAGCTCCTTGTAGGCGGTCTCGAGCGCAGTCAGGTTGACTTCGCCGTTGCCCTGGACGGCATGAGAATCCCCTGACCAGAGAAGCGCACCTTTGACGAAGACGGGTACGTAGAGGCTCGCCCCTTCACTGAGTTCTCGGATGTCGAGATTGCCGGCGAACCGTCCTGGCGGCACGGAGGAGTAGCGGCCCGGCTCGGCCCGGGCGACCGCGACTGTGCCGGGGAAGGGTTTCAGTGGAATGGTGATTCCCGGGGCGAACTCGGTCTGCATCTTTTCGAGATCGAGATAGAAGAACTTGATCTGCCCTTCTGGGAACTCCTTCGGGAACTGGCCGAACAGACCAGGTATGTTGAAGTTCATGCCATAGGCGCGTGGCACGATCTTGTTGATGCGAACTCGGAGTACGTCGCCCGGTTCTGCCCCTTCGACGTAGATCGGCCCAGTCAACGAGTGCGGCCCGCGACCGGGATAGTCAGTGCGGGTCTTCTTCACCTGCTCAATCGTGATGCCGGGTACGAGCTGGTTGTGCGAGTGCATCATGGTTTCCATGACGACCGTGTCGCCGGAACGGATGCGCAGCACCGGCTGCTCGGCGTTGTCGAACCAGCCCCACTGGGTCGTGGCTGGCGTAGCGGAGAGCAGGTACGTCGTCGGGCTGCCCTCCCTGCCGGCCGCCTTCATGCCGGACTGTTCCAGAGGCCCGTAGACAAAAGGCAGAAAGGTCTTGGAATTCTTAGGATCGGCCTGCGGCGGCGCGGTTGGTTGCGGCGGACGCAACGTCTGTCCCTCCGTTGCATCCTTCGACGCACCGGGAGAGCGTTCCTGATCCTTCGTCTCGCGCGCATCCTGCCGGGTCTGCGGCGTAGTTTGGCCAGCCGGCGCTGCGCCTTCCGCGGGTGCGGGTGGTGCTGTGGTTGGAGAGGGCTGCCTGGGCGCAGTCGGCTGCGGGATCTTCAGGCTCTGCCCCTCGGAGGCATCCTGCCCCGCTCCTGAACCGCCACGCTCAAGCTCCTTCGTCTCGCGAGCGTCCTGCCGTGTTTGTGGCGTGGACTGGCCAGAAGGGGTGCCCTGCGCTGCCGCGCTGCCCGCGAAGGCGAGACTGATGCCTACGCCCGCTATGGCGGCGAGCGATTTCGATTTTGACATTCGGAGCCTCCCATTTCCTTGGATTTGGACAAAACAAGCTTTCACGAGGAGCGTCGCCGATTATTTCTCGCCGCCTTAGCGTAATCTACCGCGCGGATTCGTCAACAATTCTGAAATGGCCGCGCTTCGTAGCCTGAACATCGTCGTTAAATCTTTAGGACTATTGGCTCTCTCGGCTCGCGGGCAAGATTGTTGCTCCCGCCCCCAAACCGCATGGTCCGGAGGCGCATTGCCGCTCCATGTGAGCGCCACGTTGGTTGTCGTCGGAAGCTGCAACTACGTGGCAGTCCAGCTCCTCCATGCTGTTCGCCGGCACCTAAGCTGCCCCAGGTACAAGGCACCTCGGTGATGCTGGTGAAGCGTGGCTTCGACCTGCGGGAAAGCAGATCCTTGAGGAGGCAAGCACCTGCCGGAGCCGGTGCGAGCTAAGCACTATGTGGTTTCGGTGTGATCACCGCATGCTGGTTGAACACTCCGCAGATCGCGGCGAACGACCTGGAGAGGTTTCGGGATGCCACTACGCTTCTGTCGCTTGGCCGATCAAAGCCGCGCTCTTTCAAGCTCAGAAGCAAGAAGGTGCCCTGAACTCGGCTAGGGTGGCGCTGATCTTATTGGCAGATAGCCGCGCGAATTAAACCCAGTAGTGATGACGACTGGAGGTTGCCATCATGGCGGTCAAGCCAAGACCAAGGCGCCTGCCTCTTGGCGACACAGGCATCGAGCCCGGCAATTTAGCGTCCATCACGTTCCTCCCATGAACGGGTTTGATGCCCATTCCCTGAGACTGCATGCCGACCTCTAACGTGTCGCTGACATGTCAGAATAGAACTACACGATTCTTCCGCCCTCGCAAGCCGCATTTTGAATCTTAGCGCAGACTCTCGAGCGTGCGCCTCGTGTACCACTCGACATAGTCGAGGAGCGCGTCGGAGGCCCGCCGGGCTGCGGGCTCGTCGTTCTGCGCAACTGCCAGAGCGATCTTCGCATGAAGCTCGCAGACCCGCTGCAGATCACCGAACCGTTGAAAGTGCAGATACCAGAAGCGCCGCGTCTGAGCCTCGATCGGACCGATTGCGTGTGCTGCGTAGTTGTTCTGCGCCGCCGCCACGATCAGCCCGTTGAACTCCCGATCGGCCGCGATGAAAAGCTTCCCATCGTCTTTAGCGGCAGCCTCTTCGAAGTCGGAAGCAAGGCGGCGGAACTCGTCGCATGTCTGCGGGCCGGCAAGGCGGGCAGCACGCCCAGCGAGGATCTTCTCGATCTCTCGACGCACTTCGATCATCTTGAGCTGATCGATCAAGTCTATGTCCGAAACGATCACACCCGCCCGCGGAACAACTCTGACGGTCCCCTCAAGCGCGAGCCTTTGCAGCGCCTCGCGGATTGGTGTCCTCCCGATGCTCAGCTGCCGGTTCAAGGACTTTTCGGAAATGATGCTGCCGGGCGGGATCTGCAACGTGACAATCATCTCTTCGATAATCCGGTACGCCAACTGAGACTGCGTCTCAGGCGGAGGCGCGGATGTCGCTTTGGATTGATCGCCACTGTAGGAGGCACCGATTCGTTGCTCTCCGTCTGGCACGCGCTGCTCCACCTCGTTTGCTCCCAGCTCGTGACGGAATGCTGCACCCTCAAAGCCCGTCACGTATGGCGCTCCATGCCGCCCGACTTGCGGGTAGGCCGACTGCGCCATTCTCCTCTACCCCGAGGCGTTGATCCAGTTCTGGTGGCCGTCCCTATTCCGCTGAAGCAATAGGCCGTTTTGCACACCGCGGCTCCGGCGGCCTTTAACAAGGTCGAAGCGGAGCAGATGACTGCTGTCGCAGCGGTGACGCAGGCTATGTGGGCGCTGGCGACGGTGACGCTGCCCCGGGCTCCCGGCACGGCGCAACTGTCGACGCTGACCTCGGCACATGCCGCGCCTCAGGCTGCCAAACACTCGGGCATGTCCAAGCTGGCCCGTTCGTGCCCGCCGCAGTGGGCCGCGATCATCCGGACCTGCGTCGCTAAGGCGAGCGACAGCGCTGACCCTGCCGCTACTACGAGGTCTGTTTCTTCCTCTAAAGCAGACCACCGAAGCGGCAAGATGGAAGGTCCGGAAGGGGGCACTCTGAGGCCGTTCAGTTGACTCGGAAGGTTTCTCGAAAGCGGCCATGCGTCGACTGGGTGTTGCGAACGCCACCAACCTTCAGCGGGCGTGTCACCTATAAACCGCAGCGGCTGAGGAACAGCCGTCGCGTACAGCCAGGGACAGTGACTCCGGAGGTGCGGACGGAGATGGTCGTTGCCGCGAGTTCCCACGGCAAAAATCCACGATGAAGCACCGTTTTCTCAGGCATTCCCGGTGCTTAGCCGCCGCTACTAGCTATGCTGTTGCGGTTGTGAGCCTTGCCGCTCCAAGCCTTGCCGCCGATGCCGGAGCCGTGCCTTCCCTGCCTCGCTTCGTCCAGACGGACCTTGGCATCCCGGGCGTCAGCCTCAACGAGCGGGGCATCACGGTTGAGTCGGCCGACGATGCGGTGAAGTTCCGGATCGGAGGCCGCCTGCACCTCGATCCCGCCTTCGGCGGCACCAGCCCGCGGATCGCCGACGGATTCGGCTCCAACATCGAGGTCCGGCGTGCCTGGATCGAGACCTACCTGACGATCAACGACGCGGTCGAACTCGCCTTCCAGTACGACGTGAACACCGACCGGACGCCGATCCAAGACGCGGCTATCGGCTATCGCGGCATCGACGGGCTGGTCATCTCGCTCGGCAACTTCAAGGAGCCGTTCAGCCTGCAGCAGCTGATCAGCGACAACAACACGACCTTCGTCGAGCGCGCGCTGCCCGACGCCCTCGTGCCGGCCCGCAACGCGGGCTTTGCTGTCGCGGGGTATGGCGAGCGCTGGACGCTGACGGGGGGCGTGTTCGGCGGCAACATCAACACCGGCGTCGAGCTCGGCGGCATCGCCGGGACGGTGCGCGCCACCTACGCTCCGATCCTGAGTGAGACCGAGGTGCTCCATCTGGGTCTTGCCGGCAGCTTCCGCTCCTATGACCAGAACGATCGCAGCCCTTCCTTCTCGTCAAAGCCAGAGGCGTTCGTCTTCCAAACCAGCCTGATCAACACCCGCGCCATCCGGAACGCAGCCGATCTGACCCGCCTCGGCCTTGAGGCAGCCTATCAGAACGGCCCCTTCCGCCTGCAGGGCGAGTACATCCGAGCGGAGGTCGGGCGCGACGGTCTGCTGCCGGGCGCCAGCTTCGAGGGGGGCTACGTTGAGGGCGCGTGGGTCATCAACGGCAAGGGCCGCCGTTACCAGCTCAAGACCGATTACGGCGCCGATCTCGCGATCTTCAAAGGTGTCCAGGTCGGTGAGGATCAGCGGGTGAGCCGCGGCGGCATCGGCGTGTTCGAACTTGCAGCCCGCTTCAGCTTCCTCGATCTCAAGGACGCCGCGATCGCCGGTGGTGTCGAACGCAACTGGACGGCGGGCGTGAACTGGTATCCTGACAAGAACATCCGCCTGATGGCCAACTACATTCACGCGAAGGCGGAGCGCTCTCCCGCGGTGAGTGGCCGGGACATCGACGCTGACATCGCCGAGTTCCGGCTGCAACTCTACTGGTAGTCCCACGCCCCATGGACACGATGAAGCGGATCGAGGCTTGAGATGCTTCCCGACGCGACAGCGTTGCCCTTGTCTGAGATCCTGCTGCGGCTGGGCGCGGCGACGCTGTGTGGTCTCCTGCTGGGATTTGAGCGCGAGTTGCGCGGCAAGGACGCAGGTCTCAAGACCCACTCGCTCGTTAGCCTCAGCTCGGCCCTGATCACGGCATCGGCCTTGAGCATGTATGCGGACGTGCGGGCGCACGGCGGTGATGCAGATCCGCTTCGTGTCATTCAGGGTTTGGCGCAGGCCATCGGCTTCATCGCGGCCGGCACCATCTTCGTGGCTCAGCGCGACGTGAAGAACCTGACCACGGCAGCCAGCATCTGGCTCGCAGCGTCGGCTGGCATCGTGGCAGGGGCGGCACAGTTCAAGCTGCTCGCAGTGGCGATGGGCTTTGCCTTTGCAGTTCTGATCCTGCTCAAGGTTCTTGAGCGGTACGGCTTATCGAAGCGAGACTGAAGCTTGGCTGCATGCTCGTGAAGTACCTCGGCGGGAAGTCATTCTGATGGCGATCGCGCACGGCGTGAAACCTACTCGCTAAGGCTTCTGTGCTCCGGCGTCGAGAGATCATCGCAAGCGCTCCTGCTATGTTGAAGCCCGAACGCACCCTGTCACTGCGGCCAAGCGCGGTAGCAAGGAGGTCGACATGAAGCGGCGCGCATCCCTCGCGCTCATAGCAGCTCTGGCAGCTGGCCCTGCCCTTGCCGATCCGGTGGCGCTGTCGGCCTTCCGCGACCTGCCGCGGCCTGAGCCCACCCTGCAGGTCCCCTACGGCGAGGCAGTCTCTCAAGGCGTTGACGTGTTCCTGCCCTCCGGCCCCGGTCCGCACCCGGTCGCGGTCCTCATCCATGGCGGCTGTTGGAGTGCGAGCACCGCTGGACGCGAGCAGATGCGCCATCTCGGACCGGAGCTGACACGGCGCGGCATCGCCGTGTGGAGCATCGGCTACCGGCGCGCGAACGAGGCTGGGGGCGGCTATCCGGGCACCTATCAGGATGTCGTCGCGGCGCTGGACCGGCTGGCCTCGGAAGCGTCAGCCCACCGACTCGATCTCTCGCGCGTCGTGCTCGTCGGCCACTCCGCCGGCGGCCATCTGGCTCTGTGGGCAGCCTCGCGCGGCTCGCTCCCGCCAGAGAGCCTGCTACGTGCGGTGCCACAGTTCACGCCCCGCGCCGTGATCAGCCTGGGCGGCGTCGGCGACCTGGGGACGTTCGTCCGGTTCGTCCCCGTGCTGTGTGGGCCCGGCATCGTCGAGCGGCTCGCCCCAACCGACAGGCTTGCGGAGGTCTCGCCGGCCGCCCTCACTCCATCGGCCGGGTCGGTCGTCATGGTCAGTGGCGTGCTCGACCGGCTCGTGCCGCCGTGGGTCGCGTATGATTATGCACTTGCCCTACGCGGAAGGTCGGGGGTTGAGCCGAAGCTCGTCGACATCCCGGACGCCGGGCACTTCGACCTGGTTACGCCGTCCGCACCGGCTTGGCAGAGGATCCTTGGCCTCGTCACGGCGACGCTGGAAGATCGGTAAGGCGGACCGCCAAGGCGGCTCACATTGGCTTCGCCCCTACGAAACGTAGCGCCCCGATCAGCAAGGCGGAGCCACTCCATAGCCTTAACCGGCTGCTTACCCTCCTCGGCGAGGTTGCCCATCCAGATTGGGAAAGGATCAACCATGACCGACACGACTGACACCGTAGGCGTCGCGGGTGACCGCATCCGCTCGATCATTGAGCGCGTCGAGAAGGTTGAGGAGGAGATCAAGGATCTCATGGAGGCCAAGAAGGAGATCTTCCTGGAGGCCAAAAGCGAAGGTCTCGACGTCAAGATCCTCAAGGATCCTGAGGTAGCGTCCACGGACGAGGTGTAATTTCCGGGACCGTTTCGGTGGGGATTGGGGTGGCCATCGGGGCCGGCGGCTAAGGTGGAGTTTGCGGACTTCAACCTGAGCCGGGAGCACCCGATGACCGACGACAGAGTGGCACTGATCGAGGCGCTGCAGAAGGCTGACGACGGCAACTTCCTGCGCTCGTTGGCCGAGACGGTCCTGCAGATCCTGATGGAGGCCGACGTGGAGGGCCTGATCGGCGCGGGCCGCTACGAGCGCACAGGCGAACGCAGCACCTACCGCAACGGCTATCGCGAGCGCAGCCTCGACACACGGCTCGGCTCACTCAACCTCAAGATCCCCAAGCTGCGGACCGGCAGCTATTTCCCCGGCTTCCTGGAGCCGCGCCGCACGGTCGAGAAGGCGCTGGTCGCCGTGATCCAGGAGGCGTGGATCGCCGGCGTCTCGACCCGGCGCGTGGACGACTTGGTGCAGGCCATGGGTCTGTCGGGCATCTCCAAGTCCTCCGTGTCGAAGCTGTGCAAGGAGATCGACGAGCGCGTGAACGCCTTCCTGACGCGCCCTCTCTCGGGTGCGTGGCCCTATCTCTGGCTCGATGCCACCTACCTGAAGGTGCGCGAGGGCGGTCGCATCGTCTCTGTCGCTGCCATAGTCGCCGTCGCGGTGGACACCGAAGGCCGGCGCGAGATCGTCGGCCTGCACATCGGCCCCAGTGAGGCCGAGGTGTTCTGGACCGACTTCCTGCGGAGCTTGGTCAAGCGCGGGCTCTCGGGCGTGCAGCTCGTCATCTCGGATGCCCACGAGGGGCTCAAGGCGGCCATCCGCCGGGTGCTGAAGGCGACCTGGCAACGCTGCCGCGTTCACTGGACCCGGAACGCGCTGGCCTACGTGCCGCGGACCCAGCAGACCATGGTGGCTGCCGGCCTGCGCCACGCCTTCCAGCAGCCCGATCAGGACGCCGCCCGGGCCGCCCTTCAGCACCTGGGCGAGCAACTGCACAACCGCTGGCCGAAGCTGAAGGTCTTCATCGAGGCCACGTGCGAGGACGTGCTGGCCTACCTGACTTTCCCGCTCCAGCATCGGGCCAAGCTTCACAGCACGAACCCGCTGGAACGCCTCAACAAGGAGATCAAGCGGCGCGCCGATGTGGTCGGCATCTTCCCCAACACGGACTCGATCCAACGCCTGATCGGTGCGGTGCTTCTGGAGGCCAACGACGAGTGGCAGCTTCAGCACCGCTATATGCAGATCGAGGGCATGGCCGGGTTTGCTCCGGCGTTGATCGAGGAGAGCGTCACGACACTTCCACCACAGGCTGCCTGACCGATGGCGGCTCCAATTCCACCCCGAAAGTCCACCTCATTGACGGACGTAACCGATGATCCCTGTTTCAGTGGACACGGAGGTTACGTTGCCCAGCGCTGCTCAGCTTGCTCAGGCGTACGGTAGCCGAGGGCGGAGTGGAGGCGCTGTCGGTTGTAGTAGCCCTCGATGTAGGCGAACAGGTCGCGACGTGCCTCGTCGCGGGTTGCCCATCGGCGCTGATGGACGAGTTCGACCTTGAGTGTGTGGAAGAAGCTTTCCATCGGGGCATTGTCGAAGCAGCATCCTGTCCGGCTCATCGAGGCGACCGCCCCTACGACGGCGAGTTGCTCGCCGTAAGCTGCCGCAGCGTATTGGCTCCCGCGATCCGAATGACAGATGAGCCCGGCAGCTGGCCGTTGCCGCTGGGTGGCCATCATCAACGCGGCCAGGGTCAACTCGATGCGCATGTGCTCGCGCATGGCCCATCCCACGAGCTTGCGGGTGGCCAGATCCAGCACGGCCGCGAGGTAGAGCCAGCCCTCGCCAGTCGCCAGGTAGGTGATGTCGGCTAGCCAGACGCGGTTGGGGGCTGCCGCCACGAAGGTCTGCTGCAGGAGGTTGGGAGCGAGCGGCAGGGGATGATTGCTGTCGGTGGTGCACGGGCGATAGCGGCGGCCTGCCAGAGCCCGGATGCCGTGTCGGCGCATCAGCCGCTCGATGCGGCCTCGGCTGACGCCGCGTCCCTCCGCGCGCAGAGCGGCATGCATCCGCGGTGAGCCGTAGCGGCTCTTGTGCTGTTCCTGCAGGCGTCGCACGTCCGCCAGCAAGGTACGGTTCTCCTGGGCGCGGCGGCTCTCAGGCCGGGAGCGCCAGGCATAATACCCACTGGCCGAGACCCCGAGCACGCGGCACATGAGACGCACCGGCCAGATGCTTCCATGCTGCTCGATGAAGCGAAACGTCATTTCGGCACCTCCGCGAAGATGCCGATGGCTTTTTTTAGTATGTCGCGCTCCATGCGCGTGCGATCGAGTTCGCGCCGCAGGCGAGCGATCTCGGCGGCCTGATCGGCCGGTGAGGTCAGAGGCGAAGCCGCCACAGGCGTAGGCCCACTGCCGACCACACGTGGCGGGCTGTCCTGTAGGCTCGCGCGCCAGGCCCGCAGCATCGAGGGCTGGATGCCAAGCTCGGCTGCGATCTGCATCTGCGGCCGGCCGCTGCTCTCCAGAAGGGCCACGGCCTCACGCTTGAACTCAGGCGTGAACGTTCGTTTCGTTGTCCCCATCAGACACCTTCCAGCCCCCGTAGGAGCGTAGCAGAGGTGTCCACTCATTCAGAGGAAGATCATAGGCGGACTCGCCCGGCTCCGCGAGCGGCCCCCAGCGGCGCACATCGGCGGTGACCGGCCCCCATGGACGCGCGTCGGTGCTGATGGGACGCACGTACTGGGAATGACAGTAGTTGCAGCCGCCCTTGATGTAGACCCGGCGCCCTTCCGCCTCCAGCGGCGTGTAGTCGGCCGCCTCGGTCACGACCCATTTGAGCTGGCCGAGATCGTTGCGCACGACGGCCGTCACCTGCTTGTCGGCAGCCGGCGGATCGCCGGGGGGCGACGCCCCTTGGGTACTCGACGCGAGGAGGAGAACGCCGGTGCAGGCCGCCGACGCGGCGAAGAGCCTGTTCATCGGACGACCTCCGCACCGGTTCGCGTCCGGCCGGAGCCGCCATCGTCCCGATGATTCCGAGGTGCGCCTGGACATCTCCGCCGAGGCCCTGCCCTGGCCGAGATGTCCATCTTGGCGTCGCCTGCAAGGGATTCGGGAGACGAGAACTCCCGATGCGCCGAGCACATGCCCATCGTCGAGCGCATCGGCGACGTCGTCATGACTTTGATCCCTGAAGGCGTTCCTCACATTCTACCGAACACGAAATATCGACTTGTACAAATGCAGAACTTCTTATCGGGACGATCAGCAAACTTATTATGCGCACCGGGAGAAAGGGTGCGACAGTAAACACCGCGTGCGCTCCCGATTAAGCTACCGCAGGGGCGGGAAGGGGTTCTGAGGCCACGTCGTCACGCTCTGCGGGAAGGGGCTCTGCGATGATCGGCTTCCGCCTAGCCCTGCTGCTTCTCCTCGTTCCGATCGCAATCGCCCTGAACGTTTTCGGGTTCGTCGTGTACAAGGCGATGAACCCGCCGAAGACGCAGAGCGAGCAGCACGGCTATCGCGGCACCGGCATGGTGCTACTGCAGGAGCCGAAGGCCAAAGCCGCCGCGCTGGCCGAGAACACCATCCCAGGCTCGGTGCCCTACGCGGGAGACGAGGGCGAGAAGGCCGGCACCGTCTACGAGAACGTCAAAGTCCTGGGCGACGTCAATGTCGGCGAGTTCACGCGGCTGATGGTCTCGATGACCAAATGGGTCGCGGCCGATCAGGGGTGCGCCGCATGCCACAACACAGCGAACTTCGCGGACGACTCGCTCTACACCAAGGTCGTGGCTCGGCGCATGCTGCAGATGGTGCAGCACATCAATTCAGACTGGACGAAGCATGTCGGTGAAACCGGGGTCACGTGCTTCACCTGCCATCGCGGCAAGCTGGTCCCGCCCCATGTCTGGTTCAGCGATCCCGGCCCTGCGCAGGCCGGCGGTTCGGCTCAGATGCCGGCCGGCAAGAATCATCCTTCGACAGCGGCCGGCGGCTCCGCTCTGCCCTTCGACCCGTTCACGCCGTTCCTGGAGCAGGAGGGCGAGATCCGGGTCGCGTCGAAGACCGCATTGCAGACAGGCAACCCGCAATCGATCAAGCAGGCTCAATGGACCTACGCGCTCATGATGAATTTCTCGAAATCGCTCGGTGTGAACTGTAACTTCTGCCACAATACGCGCTCATTCTATAGTTGGTCAGATAGTCCACCTCAGCGAGTGACGGCTTGGCACGGCATCCGAATGGTGCGTGAGCTTAACGGAAATTACCTGAATCCGCTGCGCGATAAGCTTCCCGCGAACCGCCTCGGTCCGGCGGCTGGCGATGCGCCGAAGGTCTACTGCGCCACCTGCCACAACGGAGTCAACAAACCATTGCTCGGAGTCAATATGGTGAAAGACTTCCCGGAACTTAAGACTAAACCCCCGCAACATTCGGACGCGCGATAAAATCGTGAGATTCATGCCTTGCACGGCACAGATGCATCGGCGCATGCGGGCAAGAGCTGATTGCAGCGGGTTGCTGAATCTCACGCCGCGCATCACTTGGCCCGGTGGGATGCGCGGCGTGAGCTCTTCGCTGCTCTTACTCGAAGAGTGGACGGCGCTTAAGGCCAAGCCCCTCCAATGAGGCGGTCGAGCGCGTTCCCAGAATGACCCTGCTCGCGGTCTTTGCGCCCGATAGAGCCTCGCATCCCAGAGCAAATTGTAAGCATCGTACCTAGCATTTGTGCATCTCGTCCGCGCAAAAAATAATCTATGTTGCTTTTTCTGCGCGGAGACAGCGTCATGAATGATCAAGGCGGCGACCTCGCATGGGTGCTCATTCACCAGAGCCGGCAGGCCCGAGCCGAGTTGGAGGACGCCATTCAGCGCTCACGGCAATCGATCATACAGGCGCGAACACTGCTTTATGCCCTCCCTGACCAACTGCAGCAGGTCCGCATCGAGCGTTTTCAAAACAATTCAGCGGAAATTCCGCCTGCAAAGAACATTGCGCGATAAGCGGCATCTGATCTTTCGGTGGCGCAGTCGGCCTGGAAGCCTCATGATGCGGATAGACCGCAACAGACGAAGAGATCTGCCCAGATCTCACGAGTGTTGTTTGCCGTCGATCAGCAGATCGATCAGGTCATGCGCACAGATCCAAATTGTGTTGCGCTCTCCATCGGATGCCCGCTCGCCCGCCAGGACGAAGCGTTTGAGGCTAGTCTTCTCAGTCTGATTGTCCGTGCGCTTGCACCGGCCCAATCTGTTCGTGGGCGGGTTGGGGGGAGATGGCGCGCAGGCCGCCCGACCGGTCAGGGCCTGCAACAGCTTGGCCAACGCGTGGCCTCTCTCCGCCACGTCGTTGTGCGCCCGCGGCAAAGAACGCCTAACGGCGGCATCCTCACCGAAATCCAGGAGCCCGCGTGGAGCGCCGTCGATGCGGGCGAGCTTGATGCCGCGATCGGGAGGCTGCCGATCCAAAGCTTCGCGACCGAGCGCGACGAGCCCGAGACAGCGGGCGTCGATCCAGAATGGCTGTTCGGAACTGGCGCGGTGCGCCGAAATCCGAGAGCCCGAGGCAATTCCGACGTGCTCGGACCGGAGTGGCACGCGCAGCGGCGGCGCCCGATCGCTCGGCCCCCGATGACTTCTGCTCCAGACCTCTTCCGCAGGAGGTCCGCGACACGATCGCGCTCGGGCGACTGTGACCCTCCTCACAGACGTGTCGGGACCATCGGGGCATGTGGTGCGTGCTCAACCACACAGGAGCACACCCATGCGGATCACCATGAGGCAGTACCTCCGCGCGTGCAGCATGATCGTCGTGGCACTCTTTGCCATAGCCGCGGCCTCTCTGGTCGGCCGGGCCTATCACCCGACCGAGGCCGTGGCCGAACAGGTTCAATCCGGCGGCCCCGTGCCATCGACCTCACCTGTCCGTAGCCGCCGGCTCCGCTCCGAGCTCGCCGGATGCCGCGCTGATCTGCTGGCAGCCAAGGTGTCGACGCGCGACAGATGACGCTGGTGCAGGCCGGTCGCCACCGATGGCGGGAGAGTCCTGAGGGGAGGGAAAGACCCCGTATCGTCCATCACCAGCGGCCGGCTCGCAGATCACGGCTCGCAATCCTCGGACCGCGCTCGCGTACGCCAAAGTGCCTTCAGGCCTCGAATTGCAGCCTCGCCAGCAGGCCTCGGTCGATTTTGGCTTGTGGTGCCCTTCCGAAGCTCTTCGGCGCGCGGTCAAGCTGATGCCGCCCAGGAACACGGGCATGTGTGAACCGACACCGCAATCGTCGGACCATGGGCGCATCTCTTCATCATCGGGAGCCTCGGAGGGCGACCGTGATGATCCCCCGCCTGCACCTCGACGACACCGCCATGGTGCTGTTCGCGATCGCGCTTCTCATGGCGGTGGGCATCGCCGCCGGGTCGGCAGCCAGAGGCCTGCGCGCCGCGCAGTTCCGACGCCTACAGCACGCCCTCCGCGTCGTCACGGCGGCGCTCTGACCCGCATCGAGTGATGCAGCTCTGCTCCTGGCGCCGGGCCGGTGGCGGGCCGCACGGTCAGTAGCCTGTTCGCTGCTCCGAGCATGTCGTCCTCAGGCGACAACCTACTCGACCACGAGGTTGAGGGTGCGTGAGGCTGGCGCGAGCTCCACACGCCGGCCCCAGTCGAAGGGGATGAAGTCCTGCTCGATCCCGTCCGCGAACACCACTCCGCCCTCGTTCATGCGTGACGTCACAGAGAGCGGCGATGCGGCAAGCTTGCCCGCACGGAGCCCCGTGGAAGTCGTCACGCTGGGAAAGGGTTCTCGTACCCAGTAGCCTACGGCCCGCTCCTCCGGACCGATCCGAAGTGTGAGCCCCGTCGCCTCGCTGATCGAGCGCGCCCAGCCGGTCACGCCGGTGCCCGACGCCACGATGAGCCCGCTCGACGAATGATCTTCGACCGCGTCCCCGAACTCGATACGGTAGCGCGCGGATTGATGACTGCGATGGCCCACGAAGATCTCGTTGAGCGCCAGCAGACGCTCGCCGCCGTCGAGCACCGCCTGCACCATGGTGCGATGCTCGACAGAGGCTGCACCCGCGACACTGGCAGGCAGAAGCGAGGCCAAGCGTCCCACCGCGACCCGCGCCAGCACCCCGTCGTAGAGATCGGGGGCCGGATTGATCCCGATCACGGGCTGCGCGCTCAGATATTTCGCGACGTTGGCGACGAGCCCGTCCTGTCCCACGGCGACGATGACATCGTCGGGGGCGAACAGAAACCGGTCGGGGTCGGGCCGTCGCACTAGCGCCTGCCGCCAATCCGACGGCACCGCGGCGCGCGCCTGAATCAGCGTCGCATGGAACTGCGCATGGCGCGCATCGATCGCCTCGATCCGTTGCCCGCGGCTCTCCAGGAAGAAGCGGACTTGGCCGCGGGTCGCATGGCGGGCGAGCAGGAGCTCGTAGTCGGTGTCGCGGGTCACGAACACGGCGCGGGGCGAAACGGCCGGCATGGCCCGGTTCTCAGCGCACGGCGACCGGAGCGGAAGCACCCCGGCGGAACTCGCCGAGCGCCGCGGCCAGAAGGTCCGGCGTCACGTTGACGTGCTCGATCGTCTCCAGCTTGCCCGCGAGTTCCCTGGCCGCCAGCCCGAGCAGGACCGCCGGTGGCAGATCGCGGTAGACGGTGACGCGCCGCTGCTCGGCCTCCGCCCGCGCGCCCTCGACGAGGCGGATGCGCTCGGCCTCCGCCGCCGCCTCCAGCCCGTGAGCTTCGGCGAGGCCAGCCGCACGATCGCGGGCGTTCTCTGCCTCCTCTGCGATCAGGAGCTTCTCGCGCCGGGCCAGTTCCGTTCGTGTGGCGAGCTCGTTCTCCGCGATGGCACGCTCCTTCTCCACGGCGAGGGCGCGGCGGGCGAAGGTCGCCTCGTCGGCCTTCTGCTGCAGCGCCTCGAAGGTCGGAGTCTGGAGCGCGCGTTCCAGCTCGCTCGACGGTGCGAGGTTCGTCAGCCGGACTGAGACCGCGGCGATGCCGATCTCGGCGAGTGCCGCGGATGTCGTCAACACCGTCTCCAGCGTGCCGCGCACCGGCTCGGGACCCCCGTCGAGGAGGGTGTCGATCCGCCTTTCGCCGAGATATTGCAGGATGGCCTGACCCGCGATGCCGCTGATGCGCGCCTCGATCCACTCAACCGGCTCGCTCCGCAGCTTGCCGGTGACGAGATCGATCGCGAAATCGACGCGGCTCGCCAACAATTCAGGGGCGATGACGTGCCAGCCGATCGTCCCCTGGACCGCGAGCGTCTGGAAATCCCGGCTGCGGCCGCGCACGAACAGCGTCATTTCGCGGTCGTCCACCGGCACCTCGCTGATGCTCGCGGTCTCGGGACGGAACCAGAAGACGAGGCCCCGCCCGCTCTGCCGGATGCGGCCGTTGCGGTAGCGGATGACGTGGCGGCTCGTCTCGCTCCGCAATTGTGCGATCAGGCCGAGGTTGCGGATCGTGGCCATGGGCTCCTCCTGCGGATCAGCGCGGCCGCGTGAAGCGGTAGAGTTCGGCGGGGCGGAAGGATGTCCCGGCCTCGCGGGTGCCCGTGGGGGCAAGCCAGCCGCGGTCGAGCATCCGGCGGCGGAAGGCCGGCTTGTTGAGCGGCGTGGCGAGGATGGCCTCGTGCACGTCCTGGAGCTGGCGCAGGGTGAACTGCTCGGGCAGCAGCGCGAAGCCGACATCCGAGTAGTCGAGCTTGCCCCGCAGACGCAGCACCGCGAGCGCGAGCATGTCGGCGTGGTCGAAGGCGAGGGGAAGGGTCTCCCCCCTGCGCGAGAGGGCCGAGATCGGCCCTCCGGTCTCACCGGTCCAGGGCACGTCGAGAGTGGCCACCATGAGGTCCGGCTGGCCCTCCAGCGCATCGGCGAAGGTCTGCTCCGGCAGGAGCGCAAGATGGGCGACGGAGACGATGCGCATGCGCGGGTCGCGGTCGAGCGCTCCAAATGTGTAGAGCTGCTCCAGATAGGTCTGGGCGATGCCGGCCTTCTCGCGCAGCACGCGCTCGGCTGCCGCGTCGAGGGTTTCGTCGAGGCCGACGAAGCCGCCGGGCAGCGCCCATCGGCCGGCATGCGGGTGCCGGGTGCGCTTCAGCAGCAGGGCAGCGGGACGGCCGTCGCGCAATCCGAGAAGAACGAGGTCCACGGCCAGCGCCGGACGTGGGTAGGCAGCTGGATCATAGTCGGCCAGGAAGTCGGTTTTGCTCATGCTGCAGTCTTATGTTCTATTTGCATTTAAGTAAAGCGCATTTTGCGCATATGCCGGGTGCGAAGCTCGCGCGTTCTGGGTCGGCGCGGGCGTGCCAGACTTCGGACCCCGCTTGGGCAGAGCCGAGCGGCGACCAGGGCTGCTTCGCAACCGGAGCTGTCTGCATCACCGCAAGCTTTGCCGTGACGGCACGGCCAACCCATGGAGTTCGGATGTCCGTGATCGCCCAGCATCGCCGGCAGGCTGAGCAATGGCCTGTCGAGGTCGGCTTACGCGCCTGCGAGGTCAGCGTGCTCGCCGCCCTCTTCCGCAGTCGCGACTGCTGCAGAAGTCTGGCTCTCGGAGCGAAGCCAAAAAATACAGCGACAACAACCCAAGTGTAATTCGCAGAGCTTGGTCCGCAAAATACAGAATCTTCCACAGCAAGTTGACCGCGTCGGCTATCCCTTCGGCTTCCGATCTGCTTCGAACTACGTAGGAAGTGGAAATCTGGAGGCGGAAGGGTGACGCAGACGATCGGTGACACCTCGCGCATGTCAGAGGTCGTTCGGCTCGCCGGCGAACTTTCGAACCGCGTCCTCGATGCCCAGATCATGAAGCGGCCGATCCGCGAGGATGAGGTAAGGGCGCTCATCGACGCCGCCGGCCTGCTAGAGGAGCATGCCGTTCCCTGGCCGCCCCTGATGTTGCAGGTTCTTCGCAGGATTCACGACGAGGCCGGTGCCGGCGCAAGCGGCGAGGCGGAGCCTGCCGCCGATTCCGGCCCGCAGGAAACCCCGACGGCCAAAGGCCTCTTCCGGTTTCTCAGCCCCCTTCGCGTTCGAAGGGCCTAGTTGTCTTCGACAGGTTCTGATCGAGCGGATCGCCTGGATAACGGCAGGCCGGACCTCGGTCAGGCGATCGCCCGGCCCGCCGTAGCGCGCGGGCTGGGGGTCGCCCGACCAAGGCCCTTCAACCTGCCGCGGGCTCGTTGATGCCATCTGACGATCGGGGCAGCCCGAACCTTACGCTCGGCTCCTCACCGGACGCCCCTCTCTCTAGAAACGGCCCGCAAGCGTCAGGCGGACGGCCGTCGGCTCGACGGGGTGGAAGTGTCGATCGGCGACGCCCTCGGTCGGCTCGCCGGGTAGGCGCGATGTGTAGAAGTAGGTGATCTGGTCGGCCTTGGCGTTCGTCAGGTTCAGGACGTCGAGCGACAGGCTCACCCCGGCCTCGAACGTGTAGCCGACCCGGCCGTTGAGGAGGGCGGTGGGCTTGGAGCGCGCCGAGTTGTCCTCGATCAGCGGGCGCGGTCCGAAATAGCGGAACCGCAGGGATCCGAACCAGCCCGTGCCCTCTCCGAACGTGATCCCGGCCGAGGCGATCGTGGTCGGCGCGTCGGGCACGCGATTGCCGGCCGGATTGCGGTCCGAGAAGCGGGCGTTCGTGACCGTCAGGTCGCCCTCCAGCGTGAGCCAGGGTGCGAGGGCGTAGCGGTTCGTCCACTCGATGCCGAAGCGGCGCGTCGGACGGCTCGGCTCGGTGGTGCCGGTATCGCCCTGGAACAGGTTCTCGGAGGCGAAGTCGAGCTGGAAGAGCGCGAGCGACGTCTCGAGCCCAGGGAGCGAGCGATTGCGGATGCCGATCTCGGATCCCGTCGAGGGCACCAGGAAGGGCGAGCGGGCGATGTTGAAGAGGGGGCTCGCCGGATCGACCGTCGCGACGACGCCGCGCACGTCGTTCGAGTGGAAGCCGCCGCCGTAATTCACGTAGAGCTCGGTGTCGAACCAGGGACCCAGCACGAGGCCGAGCTTCGGATTGACGATGCCGTCCCGCGCCCGGCCCGAGTTGGCCGGTGTGTCGGAGACAACGTCGGCGTAGTAGCCGTCCGCGCGGAAGCCGACGCTGGTGCGTAGCCAGTCGGTCCAGCGCACCCGGTTCTCGTAGTAGAAGGCGGCACTCGCCTCCAGCACCCGGTCGTCAAGCACGGTCGAGCGGTACAGTCGGTTCGTGGTGTTGAAGAGGCCGACGCGGATCGAGTCCGTCCGGGTCTGGACCCCGATCTCGTTCTCCATGGGCAGGCCGAACAGGGCGCCCTGGAATGTGTGGGAGACCTCGCCGCCGCCGAGAACCCGATTGTCGTGCTGGCGGAACTGGTCGCCGTTCACTGGATCGTTGAGGAAGTAGGTGAAGTCGTTCCAGAGGTTCATCCCGTAGCGGATCACGTAGGTGTTCGCGCGGGTGATGCCGGTCTCGTCCGTGCCGCTCCAGCGCCCGGACAGCGAGAATCGGCCCGTGTCGCCGCCGTCGGTCGGGTTCAGCGTGTCGAAGCGTCCGATCAGGCCTCCGCTGACGGCCCGCTCCGGGATCTGGTTGGTGGCGTTCCATCTTGCCCAGTAGGCCATCCCGGTGAGCGCGAAGCCGTCGGTGGCGGTGCCCTGGCTGTAGCGGAGGACGCCGTTGAGCTTGCGCAACCGGTCCGGCTCGGCCCAGGGACCATCGTAGACCTGCGCCTCGCCGGCCACGAGGAGGTGGCCTGCGCCGAGCGGCGCGGAGCCGATCGTGAGCGCGCGCTTGTAGCCGAACGACCCGATCGAGGTGAGCGCGAGGTTCTTCTCGACGCTGTCGAGGTAGTCGATGCGCACCGAGCCGGCCGAAGCGAAGTCGCCGTCGCGGACGAAGTAGGGCCCCTTGTGGAACTCGACCGCGCCGACGAGTTCGGGGATCAGGAAGTTGATGTCGGCGTAGCCCTGGGCGTGGGCGTTCGTGCGCATATTGACCGGCATGCCATCGACCGTGATGGCGATGTCGCTGCCGTGATCGAGGTTGAAGCCGCGCAGGAAAAACTGGTTGGCCTTGCCCTCGCCCGAGTGCTGCGTGACGATGAGGCCGGGCACCGCCTCCAGCACCTCGCCGGGGCGGGTCACGGGACGGTTGTTGACCTGCGCCCCCGTGATCACGCCGGCGCTGGCGGAGTCGACGCGCGGGAGAGGGCCCCCGATCCCCGTCACACCACCGACGTAGCCGGCACTGGCAACCGGACCGGACGTGCTCACCATCGGTGTTTCCGCGGTCACCGAGATCTCGGCAAGGCTCGCCTCGTCGCCCGCCGACGGATTCGCCGGCCGGGCCCAGGCGACATCGGATGCGAGCCAAGCCGCACAGGCCAGGATTGTCACGGTTCTGGGGATCGGGCGACGAGCAGCTTCGGACACGGGGCCTCGGGCAACGGCAGTGGCACGTCACCGCGAACGAGGCCTCGGTCGCCGCCTCCGCTCGGGATTGGCAGCGCTTCGACACCCGTCAGGACACCCCGCCCGACGCGTTTCGCGTGTGACCACGGCTGACGGCAGGTCTCCTGGCTCGCGGGTCGCCGCCCTCGCACCGTCTTCCCGGGGCAGACCCCAGTGACATGGTGGTGAAGGACTCGCCGCTCACAGTTGCGGGGGCAGCCGCGGCCTCGGGGCGAACCCTCACCGCGTTCCCTTTTGATCCCCGAAGGGAACCGTCGAGATCTAGCTATGCGGCCGGCTCCGTGAGCGTCAACGGAACTTCGCGCAGCCCTGTCGATGTGTGATCTGGCAGCAACAGCGGGTCCAGCGGGGCGCGCGTCTGCGCCGGATCGCCTCCAATGGGCGGCTGTTGAAGCCGACAGGCTCGACGGAGGCGTAGCCGTCCATCATCTCGCAAGGGTGCACGAGGGCTGCGAGCCGGGCCACTGCCAAAGCCGCTTGGGAGACGCGGCTCGCATCGCCTCTCGGGCGGCGATAGGCGCGAAGCGCAAGCTGCCGACGCATCCACCTAGACAACAAACGTGCTACATGCCGCTTGGAGCTGCGCTTCGCTGACACCTTCGAGCGTGATCGAGAGTCCCTTGAGGCTGATCACGGCGTCCCCGCACCCATCGTCGCTCGTGATTGCCAGGACATCCGCAGCGTCGAACAGCCCCAGCCCCCGCACGTCGAGCCGATCCGCGCCAGGATTGAAATCGATGATGGTATCCCGGCCCTCATCCGCCGGATCGAATACGAACGTGTCCGCATCCGAGCCGCCACTAAGCTTGTCGTTGCCCGAACCACCGCGCAGGATGTCTACCCCATCGCCGCCTGTCACCACGTCGTTGCCAGCGCCGCCGTCGAGGCGATCGTCTCCGTCTCCACCGTAGAGACGATTGTCTGCGCGGTCCCCGGTCAGATTGTCGGCCGAGTCCGAGCCGATGATGTTTTCGACGCCGCTGATCAGGTCACCCTGCGCATAGCCGCCGAGGCCCGCGATGGGCTGCAGCACGATGCCGAGATCGATGGTCACGCCCTCTGAGGCGTCGCTGAACACGATGGTGTCGTCTCCGTCTCCGCCATCGATCATGCTGGGATCGGCGCCGGGCACGAGTCGGTCGTCGCCGGGGCCACCGGACAGGAAGTCCTTGCCGGCGCGCCCCTCGATGACGTCGTCGCCTGCGCCGCCGATCAGATTGTCGTCGCCGCCGTTGCCACGGAGCGCGTCATCACCATCCTCGCCGTAGGCAAAGACTCCGAGCGGGCCCGCTCCGGCCCTGAGGACGTCGTTGCCGTTGCCGCCGTGCAGGGCATCGAGCCCCACGCCACCCTCCAGGGTATCGTCCCCATCCTCGCCGTAGAGCGTGTGGTCACCGGCCGTGACCACGATCGTGTTGTCATGCGCGTTGCCGACGAGAACCAGGGCCGCCCCAGCCGTGGTCGGAGGGCCATCTTGTTCGTAGGTTCGATCCTCCGGGCCAAGTTCGATCGTCTCCGCAACTTTGAAGGCGGCGAAGTGCAGATGATCGAGCCCGGTGTTCCGCATGATGATGTCGGAGAAATGCTGAGAGCCGATGTCGGCGAGGAGCAGCGGCGCATCCTTGAGCTGGTTGAAGTAGTAGAAGCGGTCACCTTCCTGCAGCCGGTCGAGCTGCTCCTGGAAGATCCACGTGAAGGTCGAGCCCATCTGGCTCGCACCGACCGGCTTCTCCGCGAGGCCGCCGACGAATAGGTCGACATCCTGGACGTGGATGTCCTCCTCGCCATAGGCAGCCTTGAAGAGCGTCAGCAGTTCGGCCTGCTCCTCCGGTGTGCCGCGCAAATTGGCCCCGAACGCGGCCCAGGTGTCGTAGGGTTTGAGGCTGGGCACCGTCTCGGGCTGAGTTGCTGCGTAGTTCGACGCTTGATGAGCCTGGTCGATCAGGCTGCCGTTCTCGCTCACGTAGCGCCGGAAGGCATCGAGGGTCGGCACCCCGACGTCACGGCCACGCTCGATGTTGGCTGCGTAGAGATCGAGCGGCAGCCCCAGTAGCTTGCTGCGGATCACCTCGACGATCTGCTCGTCGATCCGCTGATGCGCGGCCTGGACCTCGCCTGCGATGATCGCGGCCGCACCGCCAACCCCGCCGGTGAGCGGATCCCGGCCATCGAACATGGCCGGGTTCAGGAAGGCCGAGAACAGGGGCACGTCCTGTGTCTGGCCGTCGACATCCGTGAACGGGATGGTCTCGTTGATCATGGAATGGCCGACGCGATACATCGCGCCCGCGAATTCCTCCGAGATGCCGGGATTCACGTTCGGGTTGTACCCGCCGAAACCGTGCGACGGGCCAGGGATGCCGCCAGACATCCCGTCCGCGAATTCGGTGAACACGGTGCGCTGATACTCGGCCGTCGTGACGATCTTGGCGGCCTGGAAGATCTGCTCCGCGGTCCAATCCGGATGCAGCGCCCAGATCTGCTCGGCTTCGAAATTGTGCTCGCGGTGCCAGACCGTATGGACCGCCGTGATCGCCACGTTCTCGTCGGCGCGGTGATCTCCGGCAATGTGGTAGGAAAGCAGGTTCTTCAGATCGAATGTCGGGTTCGGGGTGCGGCCGTCCGGACCGAACGGGGAGGCGAGCGCGTCATTCTTGTCGCCCAGCATGATCGTCTGCTCAGCGTCGCCGATATTCCGGAAATCGACGAAGCCCGGCAATGTGGTGAGTCGGCTCCAAGCGTCGATGTTCGTAATCTTCTTTGCAGCTACGTCGGTCAACAGCTGATCGATGGCGTCCCTCGCGAGGCCATTGTTGACCAGAACATCCGCATAGCTGGGGAGGCTGCCTCGGGTGACCCCGTCCGGCCCCAACTCTTCGGCTCCATCGAGCAGGCGGTGAGTTTTCACCCAGCCGCCGTGGCCATCCGGAATGAGATCTCCGGCCGCGGTGCGCGCACTCTCGCGCAACAGGTCCGCCATCTTCGGCTCGGATCCGTAGGTCTGGCTCTGGTCGACGAACGGCGCTGTCTTGTTGAGATGCGCGGTCCCGGTGCTGTTGTTCATCACAGGCGTGCCGTCGGCATCCCGTTCGACAGTCCCGTTTTCTGGCTCGAAGCGCCCTGCTCGGCTGCCGGTCAGGAACTCGAATTCCGGCGGAGGGGAATCCCCCAACTGCGCGAGGAGGGCGTCGGTCGCATCGATCCGAGCCGGGGGGAGCCCCTCGGCTTCGCGAAGCGCATCGAGGCGGACCTGGGCAGCCGACAGCTGATCATTCGCGTCGCCGATGGGAACCAGATCAGGGCCGCCACCACGGGCGTAGAAATCCAATCCATGATCGAAGAACTGGCCGAAGGACATCAGGAGAAGGTTGCCGCCGAAGCTGTTGGGCAGGCTGATCGTGTTGCCGTTGGCATCGAGGGTTTGCTGGCCGATCAAGTCGCTGACCAGCCGTGGGTTCGGGAGGAGGGACGTCCCGTCGATGGAGGTGACGCGCACCGCATTGGGGCTTGCCTGGGTATCCATTTGCTCGAACTGAGCAGGGGTCAGCCGCAGGAATAGCTGACCGGCTGCGCCCCAGAACTCTCGACCGGGCGTGAGGTTGTTCTCAAACCCGTTGACGTTGCGGTGCAGGGTCGGATCACTCGCTTGCGTCAGCAGCAAGTCCAGGTCTTGCGGTCGGAGTTCGATATGCCTCGAACCTGCCGCGAGCGGATGATGCGTCGGACGACCGTCTGAATGCGATTCCATCCCATCGCCTCCGATCCTGATCACCGAATTGCACGGATGCAGCCCGCGCTGCTGCCGCCCGGCTCCTTCACGGTGGCCGGCTCGCGGCGCCCCAACTCAAGCCTCGACGACGAGCCCGCGCCCTGTCGCCCTCGATCGCAGCCGGGATGTGGTGACGGTCTTGGCTACGCGTACGGGCGACTGTCCAACAGGGCGCCAAGCCGGCAAGTAACCCGACCCGGCGCGCCCCTCGCGCTCGCCGCGTCCAAGTCGGCACCGAAAAGAAGACCCGGATTAGGAAAACTATATTAGCCGATGTAGGGGCGGAGCGCATGGGCCAGATCGCTGCCGATGCGCCTGCATTTGTTAAGGCGGCGCAGAATTTACTGAATTTAAACTGGATTAATTTTTATAGACGAAGCAATATATGTGCCGTAGCAGATATTTTGAGATTTAACATCTGTTCAGAGGCAAATTCATGGTCGCTATTCGTGGATTAATTGCATCTTCATCTTTCGACGAACTATCGCCTGACTTGGGTACTCAAGACCGTTCGCGCCCGATCCATCCTCGTTTATGCCAAAGCCGACATCGCAAGAATCCTCTGCGACCGCGCCCGGATTCCGCGCCGGTTCGATAAGCCTTCCCCCAATCCTAGGGTTCAGACGTGGCATTCGCGTGAGGCGATGCCTGCGTCGGCAAATTCAGTTCGCGCGCTAACGTAGCTCCTCTCCGACATCCTGACCCACGTCCTGGAAGACGACTCAAGGGGCGTGGCCGTCATCTGTGGCTTCGATGAATAGGCTGCTCTCTCGAAATGGCAGGCCGGAGACGCTTCGTCGTGGCTCACGCAAGCGGGAGGGGAAGAACCGCCGCCGGTACTCAGGTCGAGGATGAGGTCGCCGGACGTGAATCCGGCGACCGAGTCGAGGATCCGCCGGGCGCCAGCGCGGCTGCGAACAGCCGCCGCAGGACGTCACCGGGGGAAGTCGCTGCGCTCGGTCACGGCGCTGGCCTCACTCGTTGTCGCCCTGGACGGCAGCGATCACCGCGTCCGTGACCTGGCGGGTGGTCGCCGTGCCACCGAGATCGGGCGTGTGCAGGCTCGGATCCGCAGTGACGCGCTCGACCGCCCGCATCAGCCGGTCGGCCGCCGGCTTCTCGCCGAGGTGCTCGAGCATCTGGCAGGCGGTCCAGAACGTGGCGATCGGGTTGGCGATGCCCTTGCCGGTGATGTCGAAGGCCGAGCCGTGGATCGGCTCGAACATCGACGGATACTTGCGCTCCGGATTGATGTTGGCCGTCGGCGCGATGCCGAGCGAGCCGGCGAGCGCCGCCGCGAGGTCCGACAGGATGTCCGCGTGCAGGTTCGTGGCGACGATCGTGTCGAGGGTCTCCGGCTTCATCGTCATGCGCATGGTCATGGCATCGACCAGCATCTTGTCCCAGGTCACGTCGGGAAAGTCCTTCGCGACCTCGGCCGCGATCTCGTCCCACATCACCATGGCGTGGCGCTGGGCGTTCGACTTCGTCACCACGGTCAGCAGCTTGCGGGGACGCGACCGGGCGAGCTTGAACGCGAAGCGGATGATCCGGTCGACGCCGGCTCGGGTGAACATCGCGACGTCCGTGGCGACCTCCTCGGGATGACCCTGGTGCACACGCCCGCCGACGCCGGCATACTCGCCCTCCGAGTTCTCGCGCACGATCACCCAGTCGAGCTCCGGTCCGGACACGTGGCGCAGCGGGCTGGTGATGCCCGGCAGGATCCGCGTCGGGCGCACGTTGGCGTACTGGTCGAAGGGCTGGCAGATCGCGAGGCGCAGGCCCCAGAGGGTGATGTGGTCCGGCACATCCGGCGCGCCGACCGCACCGAAGAAGATCGCGTCGTGGTCCTTGATCTTCTCGCGCCCGTCCGCGGGCATCATCACACCGTGCTTCTTGTAGTAGTCCGAGCCCCAGTCGAAGTGGTCGAACTTGAAGCTGAAGGTTCCGGCCTTCTCCGCCAGCGCGTTCAGTGCTTCGATGCCGGCTGCGATGACCTCGACGCCGATGCCGTCGGCGGGGATCGCGGCGATGTTGTAGGTCTTCATGACAGGTCTCCGTTGAACGAGGGGAAGGTCAGCGCGCGGTGGCGCCAGCGGGCTCGGGGCGCCGCCCGGAGCGGGCGACGACGAGCGTGACGATTGCGGAGAGGACGAGCAGCGCGGCCACGAAGATCAGGCCGCCCGTGAAGCTGCCCGTCTGGTCCTTGATCCAGCCGATCGCCCAGGGGCCGACGAAGCCGCCTAGATTGCCGATCGAGTTGATCGTGGCGATGCCCACCGCCGCGGCAGAGCCCGACAGGAACATGGTGGGCATGGCCCAGAGCGGCGGCTTGGCCGCGCTGATCCCGGCATTGACGAGGCTGAGCGCTGCGATGACCGCCACGGTCGAGGAGGCGCCTCCGGCCAGCAGCAGGCCCGCGGCAGCGACGAGGCAGGCGATGACCACGTGCCAGGTGCGCTCGCCCGTCCGGTCGGAATGGCGCGCCCACAGGATCATGCCGATCACCGCGATGGTCGGCGGCACGGCGTTCAGGAAGCCGACGGCAAACGTGGACAGACCGAAGCTCTTGATGATCTGCGGAGCCCAGATCCCGAGCGTGTAGAGGCCGGCCGAGGTGCCGAAGTAGATGAGCGCCAGTGCCAGCACGCGCGCATCGGTCATCCCGCCCAGCAGGGTGTGCTTGGCGATCGTCCGCTTGCGGGTGCGCTCCTTGTTCATCTCCGCGACGAGCCAGGCGCGCTGGTCGTCGGCGAGCCACTTCGCCTTCTCGGGCCGGTCGGTCAGGTAGAACAGCACCATGACACCGAGCAGCACGGCGGGGATCGCCTCGATGATGAACATCCACTGCCAGCCGTGGAGGCCGAGGATCCCCTCCATCTCGAGCAGCGCGCTCGACAGGGGCGAGCCCAGCAGCACGGAGATCGGCGCGGCCGCCATGAACAGCGACACGACGCCGGCGCGATACCGGGCCGGGAACCAGTAGCTCAGGTAGAGGATGATGCCGGGAAAGAAGCCGGCTTCGGCCGCGCCGAGCAGGAAGCGCAGGATGTAGAACGACCACTCGCCCTTGATGAAGGCGAAGGCGCCCGAGAGCATCCCCCAGGTGATCATCACCCGAGCGATCCAGAGACGGGCGCCCACCTTGTCGAGGATGATGTTCGAGGGCACCTCGAACAGGAAGTAGCCGAAGAAGAACACACCCGCTCCGAAGCCGAATACGGCCGAGGAGAAGCCGAGATCCTTGTTCATGGTCAGCGCGGCGAAGCCGATGTTCACACGGTCGATGAAGGCGATGAAGTAGAGAAGGCAGATAAAGGGGATCAGGCGCCACGCGACCCTGCGCATGGTCGCCCGCTCGAGCGAACCGTCCATCGTTCCCTCCTGGTATGTCCAGCAGGCGTTGGTCTTTGTGCGCCAACTTGCATGCAAGATGACATTAAATGTGCCGATCCCTCGTGCGCTGTCAAATCGTTATTGCAGCTTGCATGGAAGCTGGTACGAAGGAGGGCAGTTTGGAGGATCCTATGGCGCGCCCGCGTTCGGCAGCAGAGAAGAACGACCCGGAAGCGGACCGGCGCCCCTCGCTCGTGGACGACGCCTACGCGGCGATGAAGCAGGCCATCCAGGACTCGACCTTCGCCCCCGGCTATCAAGCTTCCGAACAGGAGATCGCGCTGCGCCTCGGAATGAGCCGCACACCGGTCCACGAGGCCATCATTCGCCTGCAGGAAGATGGCTTGGTCCGCGTGCTGTCCCGGCGCGGCATCCTGATCCTCGCCCTCGCGCCGGAGGACATGCGCGAGATCTACGACGTCATCATCGCCCTCGAGGGACGGGCGGCCGAGATGCTCGCCGGTCTACCCGATGCCGAACGCGAGGCCGTGGCGGCCGAACTTGCCGGGCACACGCAGGACATGGCCGAGGCGTGGGATGCCGGCGACCTCCCGGCCTGGGGGCAGGCGGATGCGCGCTTTCACCGGACCCTCGTCGAGCGCGCCGGCAACGGGCGGATGAACCGGATCATCCAGACCATCAACGACCAGTCGCACCGCGCTCGGATGCTGACGCTGAAGCTTCGGCGCGAACTCGGAGCCTCGGTTGCCGAACACCGCGACATCATCGAGGCGATCCGGCTTGGCGATCCGGATCAGGCGCAGGCCTGCGCCTACCACCATCGTCTGCGCGCCCGGAACGAACTCCTGCCCCTGCTGGAGAGCTTCGGGCTCAAGCACCTGTGACCCGCCGATCGCTGCCCCGGCCTCATGGCGCGGGTCTACGACATCGAGCCCGCAAGCGTCCGCCAGCGCACGTAGGTTCTAGCCCGCCGAAGACCCGGTCGGAATGCATCCGAGTTGCTGGAAGAGGCCGAGCCGGTCCAGTTCGACCCAATCCTCGATCAGCTTGCCGCCGGCAAAACGCCCGATGATGATCACGGTCCATGTCACGTTGCGGCCGGACGCGGCGATCCCCTGCCATTCGCCCTGCTGGGTCGCCTGCCAGTGCCCACGCCAGACGCCTTGCCTGCCGGCGAAGAACATGTCGTCCAGGGTGTAGGCGGCGTTCGGAAAGGCCGCGAAGAAGGCCTCCATCGCCGAGCGCCAAGCGGGCAGGCCATGGATCGTCTCCATGCCCAGCCAGTGCGATGTCAGAGCGTCGTCCCAGTACCGTCCCACCCCGTCCAGACGGTGCCCGTTGAAGACCTCGTCGATGTAGGCCCGGATCAACGCCGCGTGCTGGTCTGCTGCCATGGCCCTTGCTCCCTCGATCAAGCCCTTCGCGATCGGGTGTGTCGCGAGCCTCCGGCCCGTCATCCGGCGTGGGTGCCGAGCCGATGCGGCACGAGGCGGCGTCCTCGCCGGAGGGTGGCCCCTAAGATCGCGAGGTGGGCGATGCCTTGGAGGATCTCCAGGACGAGCGGCGTCCGCATGGCCCATCCCAGGAGGGCCCACGGCAGGCTGCGCCGTTCCAGGGCACGTGTCAGGGCCGCGATGCCTCGGACGCGAATGCCGGTCTCGGGGCACGCGAACACGAGGCGCGAGAACCCGGCCGCCCGCCTAGGCCTGAGCGAGATTCCTGCATCGAGCGCGAAACCACCGGCGATCGTCCCGAGCCGCGCGGCCGGCTCGGGGGCGAAGGCCAGCGTGAAGGCGAAGATGCCGGGCAGCACGGCGAGCAGCGCGAGCTCGTTCACCGGCCGTCCGACCGCGCTGCCGAGCCAGCAGCCTGATGCTGCTCCGAGCACGGCCAGGGCGGCGAGGGCACGCGCCTTCACGCTGCCCCAGGCGGGAAGGAGGGGGTCTGGGCCGTAGGGATAATGCAACCCGGCGTCGGGCTCCGGTCTGGGATCGGGACGAGCGGTCATGCGAGGAATCTTGCCTCCGTCCCAGGCGGAGGACGTCTGCAGCTCTCCCGCCGGCCCCAGATCCGGTAGCGGTTGCGCGCGACGATATCGTACCCTCGGTCGATCCACCGGATCGGCAGGAAACCCATCGCCCGGGCGAGCAGGCTCCAGGGCAGCCCGAGGCCGTTCAGGAGCGCCCGGACGGCCTTTCCCTTCGTCAGGACGATGCCATCGGCGACATGGAGAAACGTCTCGTCCGGGCTGAACCCGCTCGGGAGGATCTCGTAGAAGGCTGCGCCGGCCGTCGATTGTGCAGGGGCGAACCGGAGCCTTGCCCTCTCCCCGTCCGCCCAGAGGGCGAAACGCACCACCAGGGAGCACATTCCACAGAAACCGTCATAGACGATGATGGGACCGCCCGCGTCGGGCCGGACCGGCTGCCGACCGCTCGGCGGAGCTTGAGCGGTGTCGATCGGGGCAACGTCTGGCATGCTCGGCGTCCATTGCGGATAGGCCGGAATATGGCACATCCGGGAACGATCGCGAGGTGGCGCGGGTCGTCGACGGGGGCGCAGGCCGCGCCGTGGCCGCTCGAGGCTCGTGCCCCTGCCGTTCGGCTCGGTCGCACAGGTCTTCGACACCCGACCAGGATCGGCGGCCCGACGCCGAACGTGCTGCTGTCGTGGGCCGAGGGCGAGCGGGGGCACGGCCGAGCGCGTCCGCGACAGGCTCGAAGTCCTCGCGCGCAACACAATCGCGGGTTATGCCGGCCCGCATGCATGCTGCGCCCAATCCTGATCCGGAAACCCTGTCCCGCGAGCAGCTCGAAGCCGAGGTGCGTCTCCTGCGCACGCAATCCGCCTCGCTCGCGCAGATGTTCGAGCAAGCCCCGAGCTTCATCGCGCTCCTGAGCGGGCCGGATCATCGCTACACGCTGACGAACGCTGCCTACCAGCGGGCCATCGACCATCGCGCGGTGACCGGCAGGACCGTGGCGGAGGCTCTGCCGGACGCGGCCGCCCAGGGCTACGTCGACCTGCTCGACGAGGTCTTCCGCTCCGGCCGGCCGCACAGGGCGACGGGCGCGCGATTCGACGTCCAGGCCGCGCCGGGCGGACCCGTCAAGGAGCGCTACCTCGACTTCGTGTACCAGCCGATCACCGACGCACGGGGTCGGGTCAGCGGCATCTTCGTCGAGGGCCACGACGTCACCGAGCGCATGCTGGCCGAGGTCGCCCTGCGAGAGAACGAGGCGCGCTACCGCACGCTCTTCGAGAGCATCGAGGTCGGGTTCTGCATCGTCGAGATGAAGTTCGAGGGCGACCGTGCCGTCGACTACCGCATCGTGGAGGCCAACCCCGCCTTCGTGCAGCAGACCGGCGCCGACGTCGCCGGCAAGTGGGTGAGCGAGTTCGCGCCCGACTTGGAGCGTCACTGGTTCGACACCTACGGCCGCGTCGCCCTGACAGGCGAGCCCGCCCATTTCGAGCACTACGCGGATGTGTTCGGCCGCTGGTTCGACGTGCGGGCCTTGCGGACCGGGGACCCTTCCGCGCACCGCGTCGCGATCTTCTTCTCGGACATCACCGAGCGGAGGATGATGGAGGCGCGCGCGGAGGCGGGCGAGCGCGAACTCCGCCTCATCACGGACGCCCTGCCGGTCCTGATCTCCTTCATCGGTGCGGACCACGTCTACCGCTTCGCCAACAAGGCCTACGAAGACTGGTTTTCGGTGCCTGCCGAGGAGATCGTCGGCCGAGATGTCCGGGACATCCTCGGTGCCGAGGCCTACGCCGCGCGCAAGTCCTTCTTGGACCGTGCCCTCGCGGGCGAGGCGGTCACATTCGAGTTGGACTGGCCGCGTCGCGATGGGCAACCGCGCGTCGCCGAGATCCGCTACCTTCCCCGCCGGTCCACGGATGGCCACGTCGACGGCTTCCACGTGTTCGTTCAGGACGTGACCGCGCGCAAGCGGACGGAAGCCGAGCTCGCGCGCCAGGTCGCCGCCCGCACGGCCGAGCGCGACCAGGTCTGGCAGGCTTCCTCGGACCTGCTCTGCGTTGCCAATTTCGACGGCTACTTCGTCAGCCTCAACCCGGCTTGGCCCAGGACGCTGGGCTGGAGCGAAGCCGAGATGAAGGCGAGGCCGTTCCTCGATTTCGTGCATCCCGACGACATCGCATCGACCCTGGCGGCGGCGAACGGTCTGGCGCGCGGCGAGGCCCAGCTCACCTTCGAGAACCGCTACCGCCACAAGGACGGCAGCGACGTCTGGCTGTCCTGGAATGCGGTGCCGCGCGACGGACTGATCTACGCCTCCGTGCGCGACGTGACCGAGGTCAAGCGCCAGGCGGAGGCCCTCGCCAAGACCGAGGAAGCCCTGCGCCAATCCCAGAAAATGGAGGCGGTCGGCCAGCTCACGGGCGGTCTGGCGCACGACTTCAACAATCTGCTGGCGGGCATCTCCGGCTCGCTGGAACTCATGCAGACCCGGATGACCCAGGGGCGGATGGGCGACCTCGACCGCTACATGACGGTCGCCCAGGGGGCAGCCAAGCGCGCCGCCGCCCTGACCCACCGCCTGCTCGCCTTCTCTCGGCGCCAGACGCTCGATCCCAAGCCGACGAACGTGAACCGCTTGGTCAAGGACATGGAGGAGCTGGTTCGGCGCACCGTCGGCCCGGCCATCCATCTGGAGGTCGTCGGCCTCGCGGGGCTGTGGCCGGCGCTCATCGACCCCGGTCAGCTGGAGAACGCGCTGCTGAACCTCTGCATCAACGCGCGGGACGCCATGCCGGACGGTGGCCGCATCACCATCGAGACCGCCAACAAGTGGATCGACGCGGCCGGGGCCCGCCAGCACGACATGCCGCCGGGGCAGTATCTCAGCGTCTGCGTCACCGACACCGGCACGGGTATGGCGCCGGAGCTCATCGAGAAGGTGTTCGAGCCCTTCTTCACCACCAAGCCGACTGGTGAGGGCACGGGCCTCGGCCTGTCGATGGTCTACGGCTTCGCCCGCCAGTCCGGCGGGCAGGTCCGAATCTATTCCGAGGTCGGCCAGGGCTCGACAATCTGCCTCTACCTGCCACGCCATTACGGCGAGGCCGACGAGGACGACATCACGCGCAGGCTCGCCGAGGTCGGTCGCGCCGGCCAGGGCGAGACGGTGTTGATCGTGGACGACGAGCCCTCGGTGCGCATGCTGGTCACCGAAGTGCTGGAGGATCTCGGCTACACCGCAATCGAGGCCGCCGACAGCGTAGCCGGCCTGAGGGTGCTGCAGTCGGACGTGCGCATCGACCTGCTGGTGACCGACGTGGGACTTCCGGGCGGCATGAACGGGCGTCAGATGGCCGATGCCGGCCGCGAATGGCGGCCGAGCCTGAAGGTGCTGTTCATCACCGGCTACGCCGAGAACGCGGTGCTCGGGAACGGCTATCTCCGGCCCGGGATGCAGGTCCTCACGAAACCGTTCGTGCTGGAGACGCTCGCCTCGCGCATCAAGGACCTCATCGCCGAGACCTGAGGCGCCGAGCACGATCGGCCGGCTATGTGCCCCTTCAGGACACCCGGAGCGGCTCGGACCCGAGCCGGATCCGCCGTCAGGCCAGATCCTCGATGCGGATCGGCAGGCGGCGGATGCGGCGGCCGGTGGCGTGGTGGATTGCGTTGGCGATCGCCGCGTTGACGCCGATGATGCCGAGCTCGCCGAGCCCCTTCACCCCGAGCGGATTCACGATCGCGTCCGGGTCCGGCACCAGCAAAGCCTCGACCACGCCGACATCCGCGGCGGTGGGCACGAGGTACTCGGCCAAATCCGGGTTACGGTAGGTTGCGCCGTCGAGGATGGTCTCCTCCAGAAGCGCGGAGCCGAGGCCCCAGATCATGCCGCCGACGAGCTGGCTCCGCGCGGTGAGCGGGTTGAGGATGCGACCCGCCGCGAAGGCGCCGGTGAGGCGCGCCACGCGGATCTCACCCGTGTCGGCATGGACGTGCACTTCCGCGAACTGGGCGCCGAAGCCCCAGGACAGGGCATCGCCACCGATCGTCAGGCCGATATGACCGGCACGCAGATCCTCCAGCGCCTTCGCCGTCGCGCCAGGGGGCACGAACTCCGCCAGAATCTCGATGCCTGCGGGATCCTGGAGACCGGCTGCTGCGCCGAGCGCCAGCGTGCGGCCGTCCGCCGCCGCGAGCGCACCACCCGCAAGGCGCAGGCTGCCCGGATCGCAGCCTGCCAACGGCCGTCCCGATGTCGTCGCAACCTGCTTCAGCTGCGCGCAGAGGCGGTCGCAGCCGAGCACCAACGTGTTCATCAGGCTCGTCGTGGTGCTCGACCCGCCCGAGATGCCTGCCGGCGGCAGGTCGGTGTCGCCGAGGCGTACCCGGACCCGCTCCACCGGAATGCCGAGCCGGTCGGCGATGCCCATCGCGAGGAGCGTCGTGATACCGTTGCCGATCTCGTGATGGGCGGTCGCGACCTCGGCGGACCCATCCGCGAACAGCCGCAGCCGCATCGTCGCCGCGGCGATCTTCACGGGCCGCACGGAGGACGCGCAGCCCAGCCCGACCTGCCAGGGCCCGTCGCGCAGCCGGTCGCCGCGCGGTGCCCGGCGCGCCCATCCGAAGGCGGACGCCGCCGCCTCGAAACAGGCCATCAGCGGCCGCGTCGAGAATGGCTTGCCGCTGATGGGATCGGTGGCGGTCTCGTTGCGGCGGCGCAGCGCGATCGGATCCAGCCCCAATTCCCAGGCCATCTCGTCGACGGCGCTCTCCAGGGCGAACAGGTAGGGCACCTCCGGCGGCGCTCGCATCGGCCCCGGCGTGTTGCGATCGACCCGGACAGCGCGCTCCTCGGTGCGGATGGCCGGGCACGCGTAGAGGCTCGCGGTCACGTCCGCCCCCTCCATCGCGAACGGATCGAAGCGCGACGTGATCACGTCGGCCTCGTGGACCAGGGCCGTGAAGCGCCCGTCGCGATCGGCGGCGAGGCGGATATGGTGGCGCGATTCGGGTCGATAATCCGCGATGGTGAAGCATTGCCGCCGGGTCGGCACCAGCGAGACCGGGCACCCGATGCGCTTCGCGGCGAGCGCGATCAGGGCAGTGTGCTGCGACAGACCGAACTTCGAGCCGAAATGCCCGCCGATGAGGCCCGAGATCACGCGGATGCGGGCCGGATCCATGCCGAGCTGCGCGGCCAGGCCGTGCTGCACAGCCCCGATGTAGCGGGCCGGCTCGTGCACGGTGAGCGTGTCGCCGTGCCAGGCGCAGCGGGTGGTGAACAGCTCGATCGGATTGTGATGCTGGACCGGCGTCTCGTAGCGCGCCGCGATCCGCGCGGCGGCGCTCGGCCAGGCGGCGTCGGGATCGCCCTTGGCGATGTCCTCATAATGGGGCTTCAGGTCGGCGAGCCGCACGATCTCGGCGCCCGGATCGTCGAAGGTCCCGGCGGCCGGCTCGGCTTCGTAGCGGACCTGCAATAGGGCGGCCGCCCGTGCAGCTGCCTCCTGCGTCCGGCCGACGACGAGCGCGACGATCTGACCGGCATAGGCGATGCGGTCCGAGGCGAGCGGCCTGTGCGCGCTGTTGACGTAGCCGCCCGCCATCAGGTGCGGCACCGGAGCGACGGCATCCGCGAAATCCCGGTGCGTGAAGATTCCGAGGAGACCCGGCATCGCTTCGGCCGCCGATCGGTCGAAGCCAGTGATGCGCCCGCACGCGATCGCGCTGGTGACGAGTGCCGCGTGAGCGACACTCCCGTCGCGTGTATCGGATGCGTAGACCGCCGTGCCCGTGACCTTTTCGTATCCCTCAACCCGGATGTGCGGGCGCCCGAGCACCGTCGGCTCGGCCGCGTTCTTCGCATCCATCCTGACATCTCCCGGCTACGGCCACTGGGCCTTATTCAGACAGCGATCGCGCGCGGCGGCTTTGGGCTGCCGGACGGTGGTCCTAAGGCGCGTCGCCGAACTCCTCCCGCACGCGTCGAACGCGGATGCGGGGCCGGGCATTTACCGCAGCGGCTTGAGGGGCCCGACCGCGTCAGCGGCCGGGCGAGCGGGTCTCAGCGGTCCCGGCGCTCGCGGATTGTCGTGCGCTCCTCGCGCCGCTCGATCCGCTCTCTGCGCGGCTCGGGATCGACGCCGAGCACGCCACCGACGGTGCCCGTTGCGGCGCCGACGGCTCCGCCAACCACGCCGCCGACCGGCCCGGCCGCGCGGTTGCCGTCCTCGACCCCGCGCTCCGCACCCCGCACGGTGCCTTGCGCTTGGGCGGACCCGGTCAGAGCAGCCGCGGACAGAAGAATGGCTGCGGTCAGGAATGCGCTCTTCATGGAAGCGTCCTCGGTTTCGTTGCGTGGGGTTCCGGCTCGTGCTGACGGGCCGGTTGACTTGCCCGTCAACGTTTCGGGAGCCGAAAAAGCTGCACGCCGCCCGAGCCTCGGTTGCAAGCGGCGTCGACCGGATTCGCGCGGTCAGAAGCGCAGAGCACGACGCCCTGCCATCCGCCCGCGATCTAAAATGTCTCGCGACACGGCTCCGCCACCTCGGTGCGGACGCTTCTCGGGGCAGGCAGGCAGCGGCGGCTCGCTGCAAGAGCTTGCCGCAACCGGTGCAAGCGCCTGTCCTGTCGCGGCGCCGCACGTCCCGAGAGCGGTCACCGCGAAGGTCGCCGTTGGATCGAACCGGGGGATGAAGCCCGTGGCGCCCGAAGCCTATCGGTCCGATGGGACGCGATCAATTCAGCGCGACGGGATCGACCTCGTTCAGGAAGGCGCCGACCTCGCGGAAGAACTGCATGCGGTTCTTCTCCATCATCACCGTATGCGTGCCCTCGCCAAGCTCGACGAAGCGCTTGTAGGGCGTGGCGGTGAGGTGCGCGAAATATTCCTGGGCCTGGTAGCTCGGCAGATCCGCATCCCATTCCGCGTGGATCACCAGAGTCGGCACGCGGATCAGGCCAGGATCGTAGAGCGGCTTGCCGGCCTGCCAATATTCCTGGGAATCCGCGATGATGCCGTTGGGTGCGCGCAGCGCGGGCGGGCTCTGCGCGGCGCCGACAGGGTCCGTCGCCCAGGTCGCATCCGCCCATTGCTCGAACCAACCGGCTGGGATCAGGTCGGCCCTCTTGCTCTCCGGCACACCCTTGAGCCAGCGATCCTTCGCGCTGTCCCGCGAGACGCTGCGATAGGCGCCGAGCGGACCGGCATTGCCGAGGTTCGGGGGGGCCTTGGCAAGCCATTGCGGCGCGTAGAGCACCAGCCGGTTCACCTTGTCATTGTTCTGGCTGGTGTAGAGGCCCATCGTCGAGGTGCCCCATGACCAGCCCATCAGGTTGAGCTTGTCCGCGTTGCGCCGCGTCAGGATGGCGTCGACCGCACTGCTGACGGCACGCGCTGCGTCGGCGGTGCGCATGAACGGCGCGTTGTCCTGCGCGGGCGCGCTCATCTGCGCCGGCCGGTCGGAGAAGCCGTAGCCGGGCAGGTCGACCAAGTAGACGTCGTAGCCCTGGTCCGCGAGGTAATCCATCATCGAGAGCCCGTTGAGGGGCAGATCGAACGACGTCGAAGCCGGATAGGTCGCTCCGTGAACGTAGAGGAGGATCTTCTCGGCCGGAAACGCGCTCATGCCGGCCGCATGCTTATTCCGAACGTAGAGTCCGATGCCAGGATCCTGCGTCGGGACGCGGAAGCTCTCGGTCTCGATGGGCTCGCGTCCCGTCGGCTTGGAGGGGTCCTGCTCGGCCGCCCAGGCGGCCAGATGGGGCACGCTTGGCAGCGTGGCGCCGAATGTGACGGCCGCGAGGCTGAGCAGGGCTTGGCGTTTCGTCGATGTTCTCTGCATCGTCGTCTCCCGACCGCTGGCACAGCGGACGAGAGTTTGAAGCACCTCGCTCCGCACGCGGCAATGCAGGGTGCGCCGGCCTATGCCCGAACGCATCACAACGCTCGCCAAGCGTCAGATCAGAGCGGAGGGACGGATCGATCGGCTCGGGGCAATGTGCCCCGTCCGGTGCGCGGAAATCGCGCTAACGACGGAAGCGGCCGCCGCCTCCGCGGAACCCGCGGCCGCCGTGGAAGCCGCCAGCGCGGAAGCCGGCGGCGCGCCGCCCGTAGACCGCGCCGCCACGATAGCCGCGCCCACCATAGACCCGCCGACCATAATATCCGCCGCGATACCCGTAGGCGCCGCGTCCGTAGACGACGCCACCGCGGTAGCCGTAACCGTAGCGGGGGCCGTAATAGCCACCGTAGTAGTTCGGACGGCAGGCTCCGTAGGGCCCGCGGTGGAAACCGGGTCCGCAGCCTCCCGCAGCCTCGGCCGTTCCCACGCCGACACCGCCCGTCTCGATCCGGCCCATCCCGAGGAGAGCCCCGAACACGAGGGCAGCCAGCATCGTCAGCCGCAAGGGTTTCATCGCGATCACTCCAGCCGTTACCGGAGCCGGCGGGACACAAGGCCAACCCGGCGATGTATCCACATCGGATCCAACGCACGCGAGCGCGTGCTTCGCCAGCCGGCATGTTGAGCGCGGATCGCAGCAGTGTCACCCATGTAACCGTAACAGAGTGGACACTCGTCTCGCGATCGGCCGAGGATCGGCCGATCGCGTTGCGACGACTGGATCCGCCGGGATCAGCCGTTCGATGTCCGCTATTGCCGGTCTCCCCGCGAACGGCAGGGCCGAGCAACATTTTCGCACCGGCGCAGGAGGACCGGACGGCGTCCGGGACCGCCGCGCCGCTCGGTCCCAGCTGGGAGGGCTGTCGATGGCTCGTCTGGCCGCACGATCGAGGCGCCCGCCGCTTCTCGGCCTCCTGACTGCCGTCCCGCTCCTGGCCGCCGTCGCGCTCCTGGCGATTGTCGCGCTCCCTGCCGCCGCCCTCGGCCAGCCCGCCGATCCGCTGCCATCCTGGCGCGAGGGAGCCGTGAAGCGGGCGCTCGTCGACTTCGTCGGGCGCGTCACCCGCGAGGGCGGCCCGGATTTCGTCCCATTGGCCGAGCGCGTCGCCGTCTTCGACAACGACGGCACCCTCTGGACGGAGCAGCCCGTCTACGTCCAGGCCGCCTTCGCCCTCGATCGGATCAGGGCGCTCGCGCCCGAGCATCCGGAATGGACGCACACGCAGCCGTTCAGGGGGGTCATCGAGGGTGATGGGCACGCCGTCGCGGCTGCCGGCGAGAAGGGCGTGGTCCAGATCCTGGCCGCCACGCATGCCGGCATGACCACGGACGCGTTCGGCCAGCTCGTCGGCGACTGGCTGCAGACCGCCCGCCATCCGCGGTTCGACCGGCCCTACGACACTCTCGTCTACCAACCGATGCTCGAGCTTCTCGGCCATCTGCGCGCCAGCGGGTTCAAGACCTTCATCGTCTCCGGCGGCGGGGCCGAGTTCATGCGCGTCTTCGCGGAGCGGGCCTACGGGATCCCGCCCGAGCAGGCGGTCGGCTCGTCCGGCGCGACCCGGTTCGAGGCGAAGGCGGGCGGCATGCCCGCGCTGGTCAAGGAACCGACGATCGAGTTCGTGGACGACGGACCCGGCAAGCCGTCCGGCATCAACCGCTTCATCGGGCGCCGTCCGATCCTCGCCTTCGGCAATTCGGACGGCGACCTGCAGATGCTGGAATGGACCGCTGGCGGTGCGGGCCCACGCTTCCTCGGCCTCGTCCAACACACCGATGCCGAGCGCGAATACGCCTACGACCGGCAGTCTCGTGTCGGGCGCCTCGACAGGGCCCTCGACGAGGCCGCGGGGCGGGGCTGGAGCATCGTCGACATGAGCCGGGACTGGGCGGTGATCTTCCCCCCTGTGCCGGGGGGCGAGCGATGACGGACGCGCCGATCATCGCTCGCGCGGCTGCGGCTCCGGGCCCGATGCCGGGCATGGTCCGTCTGCCCGGGGGCGTCTTCGGCATGGGCTCGGACCAGCACTATCCGGAGGAAGCCCCGGTCCACCGCGTCGAGGTCGATGGATTCTGGATCGACCGCACCCCAGTGACCAACGCCGAGTTCCGCGTCTTCGTCCGCGCCACCGGCTACGTGACGATGGCCGAGCGGCGGCCGGACCCGAAGGACTATCCGGGCGCGCTGCCGCACATGCTGCAGCCCGGCTCGCTGGTGTTCAAGCCGCCCAAGGGACCGGTCGACCTGCGGGACTGGAGCGCGTGGTGGCGCTTCAAGTTCGGCGTGCACTGGCGGCGGCCCAACGGGCCCGGCTCCTCCATCGCCGGGCTCGACGAGCATCCGGTGGTGCACGTCGCCTACGCGGATGCCGCCGCCTTCGCGGCCTGGGCCGGCAAGGACCTGCCGACCGAGGCCGAATGGGAATACGCCGCGCGGGGCGGCCTCGACGGGGCCGCGTACGCCTGGGGGGACGAACTCACGCCCGGCGGCCGGCACATGGCCAATACCTGGCAAGGCGCCTTCCCGCACGAGAACCGGGCCGAGGACGGCTACGAGCGCACGTCCCCCGTCACCGCCTTCCCGCCGAACGGCTACGGACTACACGACATGATCGGCAATGTCTGGGAGTGGACGAGCGACTTCTTCGCGCCGCGGCACCCCGGCGAGGCCCCGAAGGCCTGCTGCGTCCCTCAGAACCCGCGCGGCGGGCGGGAGGACGAGAGCTACGACCCCGCCCAGCCCGCGATCCGGATCCCGCGACGGGTGGTGAAGGGCGGCTCGCACCTGTGCGCGCCGAACTATTGCCGCCGCTACCGGCCGGCCGCGCGCCACCCACACCCGGTCGACACCTCCACCAGCCACATCGGCTTCCGTTGCGTCAAAAGGAGAGAGCCATGAGCGATCCCGTGCTGCCGAACGAGGCTTCCGGCGAGGCCGCGTCGCCGGATTGCGCGGCCGGCGCGACGGCCGGTCCCGAGCACGAGCTGGCGGCTCAGCCCGCGCGCCTGAGCCGCCGCAACCTGCTTCTGGCCGGCACGACGCTCGCCGCAGCGGCCAATCTCACGTCGGCGCGGCCGGTGGCGGCACAAGCCCAGCCGGCGCCCGCCGCAGGAACCGCCGGCGGGACCGCCGCCCCTGGCAAGCCGAACATCCTCATGATCATGGGCGACGACATCGGGTGGTTCAATCCGAGCATCTATCATCGCGGCATCATGGGATACCGGACTCCGAACGTCGATCGGATCGGGACCGAGGGCGCGATGTTCACCGACTGGTACGGCGAGCAGAGCTGCACCGCGGGCCGCGCCGCCTTCATCACCGGGCAGTCGCCCATCCAAACCGGCCTGACGAAGGTCGGCCTTCCCGGCGCCGATATCGGCCTGCGGCCCGAGGATCCGAGCGTCGCCGAGTTTCTCAAGGCGCTCGGCTACGCGACCGGGCAATTCGGCAAGAACCATCTCGGCGACAAGGACGAGTTCCTCCCGACCAACCACGGCTTCGACGAGTTCCTCGGCAACCTCTACCACCTGAACGCCGAGGAGGAGCCTGAGAACCCGGACTATCCCAAGAACCCGGAATTCCGGAAGCGCTTCGGCCCGCGCGGGGTGATCCGCTCGTCGGCCGACGGCAAGATCGAGGATACCGGCCCGCTGACCAAGAAGCGGATGGAGACCATCGACGAGGAGACGACGGCGGCCGCCCTCGACTTCATCGACCGCCAGCAGAAGGCGGGCAAGCCCTGGTTCTGCTACTTCAACTCGACCCGGATGCACGTCAACACGCACCTGAAGGCGGAGTCGGACGGCAGGACCGGCAAGGGCCTCTATCCCGACGGCATGGTCGAGCACGACGGCCATGTCGGGCAATTGCTCAAGAAGCTCGACGATCTCGGCGTCGCGCAGAACACCATCGTCGTCTACACGACCGACAACGGGGCCGAGGTGATGACGTGGCCCGACGGCGGCACCACGCCGTTCCGCGGCGAGAAGGCGACCAACTGGGAGGGCGGCTTCCGGGTGCCGACGCTGATCCGCTGGCCCGGCGTGATCAAGCCCGGCACGATCCACAACGAGATGTTCTCGCACTACGACCTGATACCGACCTTCTGCGCCGCAGGAGGCGAGCCCGACATCGTGGCCAAGTGCCTGAAGGGCTACCAAGCCGGCGGCAAGACCTTCAAGGTCCACCTCGACGGCTACAACCTGATGCCGTTCTTCCAGGGAAGCGCGAAGGAGGGACCTCGGCGGGAGTTCATCTACTGGAATGACGACGGCGCCCTCGTCGCGGTGCGCGTCGGCGACTGGAAGGTCGTGTTCAAGGCGCAGGAGCACGAGGGTATCGATGTCTGGCGCCGCGAGTTCACCAATCTGCGCGCGCCGAAGCTATTCAACCTGCGGGCCGATCCCTTTGAGCGCGGGGACAGCTCGATCGAGTACGAAAAGTGGTTCTTCGATCGCGCCTTCGTGGTCGTGCCGACGCAGGCCGTCGTGGCGAAGTGGCTCGAGAGCTTCAAAGAGTTCCCGATCCGGCAGAAGCCCGCGAGCTTCAACCTCGACGAGGTCATGGCGAGGCTGAACGCGCCGCAGGGGAGCCGGTAGCGCCGTCGATCGGGCGACAGGCCCGAACCTACGCGTGAAGCCGGATGCCGATGAGCGTCGTCGGCAGGCATCCTGGCGCACGGTGCGAGGTCATCACGTTGGCGCGCGCCCGTGGTCGCAAGAAAATCAGCGGGGCGGCGGCTTGCCGGACCCACTGTTGCTTTGCGGACATACTCCCACAGGAAGCCACTGACATAGACTTTACATGCGACGACACAGGAAGTCTTCTGATCACGTTCCCTGTCCTGCTGTTCGCAAGGTCGGGAACCGTACCCGGGGGCGTCAGCATGCGATCGTCCGTGCGTCGGTTCGTCCGAGGCTTCGCCCTGGGCGGGATGCTTCTCTCCGTTCCCGCCGCCCACGCGGCCGAAGGTGGCCTCAGCTTCTACATCGAGGGACAATCCGTACCGCTCGGCGGCATCGTGCCGCCACCCGGCCTCTACTTCGACAGCACGGCCTACTTCTACAACGGCCGGATCGGCGGCAACCGGCAGACCCAGCTCGGCGGCAACGTCATCGCCGACGCCAAGGTGAACCTGTGGGCCGACTTCGTGACCGCGCTCTGGGTCACGCCGGTCGAGATCGGCGGCGGCAGCCTCGCCGTCGCCTTCGTGATGCCGTTCGGCGAGCCGGCCGTGCGCGCGGGCGTCCTCCTCAACGGCCCCCTCGTGAACCAAGCGTTCGGCCGGCCGGTCGGCGCGTCGGTGGGTGATGCCACCCTCAATCCCGGCGACCCCATTGTCTCGGCGAGCCTCGGCTGGCACGCCGGCAACTGGCACTGGAAGCTTGCGGGCGTGCTCAGCATCCCGGGTGGCGGCTACGAGCCGGGTCAGCTCTCGAACATCGCCCTGAACCGCTACATCGGCGACGTCTCGGCCGCGGCGACCTACCTCGACCCGGCGGTCGGCATCGAGCTGTCCGCCGCGGCCGGCTTCACCTTCAACGGCAGGAACCCGGCGACGCAATACGTGACCGGCACCGAGTTCCACGTCGACGTCTCGGCCTCGAAATACCTCTCCAAGGAAGTCTCTGTCGGCATCATCGCCTCGCACTACCAGCAGATCACGGGCGACAGCGGACCGGGTGCCCGGCTCGGACAGTTCAAGGGCCGGGTCACGGCGGTCGGCGGCACGATCGGCGTGACCGGGGCGTTCGGCAAGGTGCCGGTCACCACACGGTTGAAGGTGCTGCGCGAGGTCGAGGTGGAAAACCGCTTCCAGGGCACCATCGGCTTCCTGGAGGTCTCGTTCCCGCTCTGGGTCCCGCCGCCCAAGGCCGCGCCGGAGCCGACCCCCTTGGTGACGAAGTCCTGAGGGGAGGGCGCACCGGCTCGGCGTGGCGGCGCACCGCGAGCGCCGCGGACGCGTCCCGGCCGCCGCGCCAGGCTGTCACGGTTACACGGCTGACAAGGTCGCCGGCGCGTCCATAATCCGGGCGGGAGCGCACCGGCATGGTCCAGGACGAGGGCGAGCGCGCGGAGGGAGGCGCAGGACCGGCGGCACGGGCCGCCATCCTCGACCTGCAGGCCCGCGTCAACCGGGACATCATCGGCCAGGAGCGCGTCGTCGAGCGGCTCGTCATCGCTCTCCTGGCGGACGGCAACGTGCTGCTCGAGGGCCTGCCGGGGCTGGCCAAGACCCGGGCGATCAAGAGCCTGTCGAAGAACCTGGAAAGCGATTTCGGCCGCATCCAGTTCACCCCGGACCTGCTCCCGTCCGACGTGACGGGCGGCGAGATCCTGCGCAGCGACGGCCAGTTCGAGTTTCGCAAAGGGCCGATCTTCGGCAACCTCGTGCTGGCCGACGAGATCAACCGCGCGCCCGCCAAGGTGCAGTCCACGCTCCTGGAGGCGATGGAGGAGCGGCACGTCACCGTCGCCGGCAAGCGCTACGACTTGCCGCCGATCTTCATGGTGCTCGCCACCCAGAACCCCATCGAGCAGGAGGGCACCTATCCGCTGCCCGAGGCGCAGATGGACCGGTTCCTGATGCACGTCCGGATCGACTACCCGTCCGACGCCGACGAGGTGAAGGTCCTCAAGCTGGTCCGTTCGGAGCGGGTCACCACCGGTATGCCCGCCGACAGGCCGCCGAAGATCCCGCAGCGGACGATCGTCGCCGCCCGCGCCGAGATCGACCGCGTGACGACGAAGGAGGCCGTCGAGGCCTACATCGTCGGCCTCGTCGCGGCGACGCGCCGTCCCGCCGAGTTCGGCGACAAGCTGAAGGCCTGGATCGCCATCGGCGCCAGCCCGCGCGGCTCGCTCGCCCTCGACCGCTGCGCGCGCGTGAATGCCTGGCTGAAGGGGCGCGACTTCGTCACGCCGGAGGACGTGCAGGCGGTGGCGCACGATTGCCTCCGGCACCGCGTCTCGCTCAGCTACGAGGCGGGCGCGGACGGCGTGACGCCGGACGGGGTCCTCGACGAGGTGGTGAGGCAGGTCGCGGTGGCGGCCTGATCCCGGGGTGGGTCATGGCGCGGTTGAGGGAGCGAGCGCAGCACGACGGAGCCGGCGGTCCAGCCGAGCGCGAGGCGCGCGCCTTCGTCACGCGCGACGCGCTGATGCGGCTGCGGCACAGGGCCCGGGTCTTCAGCTTCCTGCCGCGGCAGCCCGTGCACAGCCTGCTCTCGGGCCGGCACGCCTCCCGCCTGCGCGGACGTGGGCTGAACTTCGAGGAGTTGCGCCACTATTCCGAGGGCGACGACACCCGCACCATCGACTGGCTGGCGACGGCCCGGCTCGGCACGCCGCACGTGCGGGTCTACTCGGAGGAGCGCGACCGGCCCGTCCTCCTCGTCACCGACCAGCGCAGCGCGATGTTCTTCGGCAGCCGCCGGGCGATGAAGTCGGTCGTGGCCGCGGAGGCGGCGGCCCTCGCGGCGTGGCGCGTCACCGCGCTCGGCGACCGGGTCGGGGCGATCGTGTTCGGCGACCGCGACATGGTCTCGGTCCGTCCAGAGGCCCGCGACGCCGGGGCCGTGCGGGTCATCGCGGAGGTCGCGCGGCAGAACGGGACCCTCGCGGCCGGCGCTCCCCTGCCGGGCGCCGAGGGGCAGCTCAACGAGGCCCTGCGTCGGGCCGAGCGCATGGCCACGCACGACTGGCTCGTCTGCCTGATCACCGACGCGGCCGGCGAGGACGCGGAAACGGCGCGCCTCGTCACCCGGCTGACGGCCCACAACGACGTCCTGGCGATCCACATCCACGACCCGCTGGAACGGGAGCTTCCGGACGTGGGGCGGGCAATCTTCAGCTCGGGAGAGGCGCAGATCGAGGTCGATTCCTCCTCCGCGAGCCTGCGCCGGCGCTATGCGGAGGAGCGGGCCGCCTGGCGCGCGCGCCTGACCGGATTGTCGCGGCGGCGCGCCATCCCGGTCCTGGGCCTCTCCACCGACCGGGACGCCGCCAGCCAGTTGCGGGAGCTGATCGGCAAGCGGACCGAACGGCGGGCGGCTTCTGCGAGTGGAGCGCGCGATGGCTGACGATCCCGGAAGCCTTGCCAACCTGCGGGATCTGGCCGTGCCGGACCCCGTCGCGCTCTGGCCGCCGGCGCCGGGAATCTGGATCGTCGCGGCGGGCCTCGCCGCAACCGGGGCGCTCTGGCTGCGGGACGCGATGCGGCGGCGTCGGGCCGACGCCTATCGCCGCGCGGCCCTGGCCGAACTCGACAGGATCGCAGGATCGCCTCGGCTGGACGGGGGCGTGGAGCGGATCTCGGCCGTGATGAAGCGGGCCGCGCTCGCCGCCTATCCGCGCGCGGACGTCGCCTCCCTGACCGGCGGCGCCTGGGCGGGGTTCGTCGTGGCCGTGGGCGGCCAGAACGTCGATGCCGGTCTGATGCGGGCGCTGCTGACCGGAGCCTTCGGCGGCCGCGATCCGGATGCCGTCGACCTGCGGCGGCTGATCGATCAGGCCCGCACATGGGTCCGCGATCATCGCGTCCCGGACACGCCGGAGGAACCGCGGCGATGCTGACCGTCGCCTATCCCTGGCTCGCCCTGCTGGCACCGCTGCCGTTCCTGGTCCGGTGGCTGCTGCCGCCCCATCCGACCATGCGCGCCGGGCTGCGCGTGCCCTTCTTCGCGAGGCTGGTCGCCCTGACGGGACAGCAGCCCCATCGGGGCGGGGTCGTGGCCGCGCGAAGCCTCCCGCGCCTCGCGATGCTGGGTCTCTGCTGGGGATCGGTCCTGGGGGCGCTGATGCGACCTCAATGGATCGAGCCGCCGCTGCATCGCGACGAGCCCACGCGCGACCTCCTGCTGCTCGTCGATCTCTCGGGGTCGATGGACACGCGAGACTTCGTCGATCCCGCCGGCCGCACGGTCGACCGCCTCACGGCCGTGAAGGGGGTGCTCGACGATTTCCTGTCGCGCCGCCGGGGCGACCGCGCCGGCATCGTCGTGTTCGGCGACGCGCCCTTCGCCCTCGTGCCCTTCACCACGGACCTCGACCTCTGCCGCGCGATGCTGCGCGACACGGTCGTCGGCATGGCGGGACCCCGCACGGCGCTGGGCGACGCCATCGCACTCGGGATCGCCCTGTTCGGGCGCAGCACGGTGGCGGCGAAGACCATCATCGCGTTGACGGACGGCAACGACACGGCGAGCCAGGTGCCGCCCTCCGAGGCGGCGGGCGTGGCGAGGGACAAGGGCATCGTCATACACGCCGTCGCCATCGGCGATCCGGCGACGGCGGGCGAGGACAAGCTCGACGAGAGGGCTCTCCAGGACGCGGCCGCGACGACCGGCGGAGGCTATTTCCGCGCCCTCGACCGGGCCGGATTGGAGCAGATCTACGCGCGCCTGGACGCGATCGAGACGCGCCGGATCGATACGGTCACGGTCCGGCCCAAACGCGACGTCTTCTGGATTCCGCTGGCGGCGGCCCTCGTGGCGTCGATGCTCGCGCAAGCCCTTCGCCTGCTCGTGCAGGAATTCGGACGCCCCCTGGCCGGGCGCGGACCGAGGACCGCTCCATGATGGAGGCCGTCTCCGCCTTCCACTTCGAGCGGCCGGCTTGGCTGCTGCTGCTCCTGCCTGCACTCGCGCTCTGGCTCCTGCAACGGCGGATCTCGGACGCGAGCGAGTGCTGGCGCCGCGTCATCGATCCCGTTCTGCTGCGGCATCTGCTCGTCGGACGCGAGCAGCCATCCCGGGCGACGCCGAACGCGCTGTTCCTCCTCGGCTCGATCCTCGGAACGATTGCCGTCGCCGGGCCGGCCTGGGAGCTCGAACCGTCACCCTTCGCCGATGCCAAGCCGCCGGCCATGATCGTCCTCAGGGTCACGCCCTCGATGACGACGGACGACCTGGCGCCGACCCGGCTCGACCGGGCGCGCCAGAAGCTGTCCGACCTGCTCGGCCTCCGCGAGGGCGCGGCGACGGGCCTGATCGCCTATTCGGGGACCAGCCATCTGGTCCTGCCGCCGACCCCGACGGTTCCGTCGTCCTGGACCTCGCCAAGGCCCTCTCGCCCGGGATCATGCCGAAGGAGGGCGACGACCTCGCCGACGCGGTGGCGCTCGCCGACATCGTCCTCCGGGGCCATCGGCGCGGCGGCTCGATCCTGGTGATGGCCGATGCCGTGACGGGCGAGCAGGTCGCCCGCCTCGCCAGCGCGACCCACCCCGCGACGATCCTGGCCCTGCTGCCGCCGGACCGGGATCCGGGGGGCCTCGCGGAGGCGGCGCGAGCGCTCCGCGCGGATCTCGTGACGACCACGCTGTCCCAGGACGACGTCGAAGCGATCGCCCGGCGGCTCGACCGGGCCGGCCGGATCGCGGAAGTCGCCGGCGAGGGGCAGCACTGGGTGGAGGCAGGCTACTGGCTTACGCCGCTCCTCGCCCTTCTGACGCTGCTGTGGTTCCGCCGCGGATGGGTGCTGGCATGATCCGCTCCCGCAGCCTCCTCTCCCGTCCCTACGCCCTCGTCTGGCTGGCCGTCCTCCTGGCCCTCGGCCTTGCCGCCGTCCGGGTCGGCTGGGCCAACCTGCTTCTCACGCCCGACCAGCGCGGCCACGCCCTGATGGCGCACGACGCGCCGGGCGAGGCGGCAGCCGCCTTCCGCGATCCGCTCTGGCACGGCGTGGCCCTGTTCCGGGCAGGCGACTTCAAGGGCGCCGCGCAGGCCTTCGGCGGGATCGAAACGGCGGACGGGGCCTACGACCAGGGCAATGCCCTCGTCATGCTGGGCCGGTACGACGAGGCGGCGGCGCGCTACGATCGCGCGCTGGTGCTGCGCCCCGGCTGGGCCGACGCCGAGGCGAACCGCGCCATCGCCCGCATCCGGGCCGAGCGGGTCCGCCAGGAGGGCGGCGAGACCGGCGACACGGAGAGCAGTCCCGACGCGATCGTCTTCGACAAGGCCAGGAAGGGCGGGACCGACACCGTCGTCCAGGGCGAGGCGAGGCCGATGTCCGACGAGGCCGTCCGCGCCCTGTGGCTGAGGCGCGTCCAGACGCGGCCGGCCGATTTCCTCAAGGTGAAGTTCGCCTACCAGCTTCAGGCGGCCTCCGCGGCCGCCACGGGCCCGCGTCCGAAGACGAAGCCGTGAGGTGGTCGATCCTCGCCGCCCTGTGCGTTCTGGCCGGTCGGGCGGCTGCCGACGAGGTCGTGGTCCGGACCTCCCTCGACCCGCCCGGCGGCAGCGTCGTCGGGCAGCCCGTCCGCCTGCATGTGGACGTGCTCTTCCCCGACGCCATGCCGCGGCCGCCACGCGTCAGGCTCGGCGACACGCCCGGCGCACAGACCCTCCGCTTCGAGACGCAGGCCGTCACCCTGCGCGAGGCGATCGGCGGGCGCTCCTATGTCGGGCAGCAATTCGAGTTCGTCGTCTTCCCCCGGCGCGGCGGCACCATCGAAATCCCGGCCGCCGAGATTACGCTCATCGACGCGGCCGGCACTTCCGTCGGGGCAGCGAGGGGCGATCCGCAACGCATCGCCGTCACGGTCCCGCCGGGCATCGATGCGTCCGGCCCGGTCATTGCCGCCACCGCGGTGACGGTGTCGCAGAGCTGGGAGCCGGGTCCGGACGGGGCGCATCTCAAGCCCGGCGGCGCTCTGGTCCGCAGCGTGCGGCGCCAGGCCGCCGAGGTGCCCGCCATGGGCATGCCGGATCTCGCCTTCTCGGCGCCGGACGGTGTCCGCCTCTACCGCGACGCGCCCCGCGCCGCGGACCGGATCAACCGCGGCGCCGTCACCGGCGAGCGCATCGACCGGGTGACCTACGTCTTCGAGAAGCCGGGCGCCTACGACCTCCCGCCCATCGTGCAACCCTGGTGGGACCTCGGCGGACGGCAGGCCCGCGCCGAGACGCTCCCGGGCATCCGGGCTTCCGTGACGGCCCCTCCCTCCGAGGCTCCGCGCCGACAGGGCCGGTCCGCGGCTTGGGCCTGGGTTGCGGGATCGGCCGCCGCGGGCGTTCTCCTGCTCGGCATCCTGTCCGGGCGCCTTCGAGGCCGGTGGCCCGCGCGCTGGCGTCGCTGGCGGACGGACCGTTCCGCGTCCGAGGCGGCCCGCCCGGTCGGAACTCTGCCGGGTGGCCCGGACCGGTGACGCGCGGGCGACCTATGCGGCCCTGACGACCTGGCTGTGCCGCCTGCCGCCCGACGCCCGCCGGCGGGTCCGCGCGGATCCGCGGCTCGCGCCGCCGATCCAGCAGCTCGAGCGCGCCCTATTCAGAGGGGATGACGACTGGTCGGTCGAGCAGGGCCGTTCGCTGCGCGACGCCGTCGCGGATGTTCACCGCGACCTGAAGCGAGACCCCGTCCGCACGCATCCACCCGACCTGCCGCCGCTCAATCCGCCCCTGCCTGCGTTCCCGGCGGATCGATCAGGACGTTGAGCCGTCTCCCCGGCCCAGACCGGTGGTTCCAGGCGCTCGGTTCGGAGCGTCGCCGAGGGCGGCGGCAGGTTCGGTCCGGACGCCGGGCTTGGATCTTCGGGTGTGCCCGGCGATGGAGCGCGTGCTGTGGCGACCGGCAGAGCGACGGCGCCGGTGACGGTCTCGCGCCGCAGCGGGATCCGATTGTTACGGTTACAGTCCGGAGGCCGGTGGCGCGGGCGCGACGGCGGGAGCCTGGGAATCGAGGTCGCGAGCTGATCGTGACGAACCCGACGTCACAGCAACGAGATCGCGTGCAGGATATCCTCCTCCGTCGCGGCCGCCAGCTCGCGATACTCGTCCGCGCGGGCAGGGGCTATCGGGTCGGACGACCGGGACCAATACTCTGCCGCCTCGCATGCGGCCTCGTAGGCGTCGCAGAGTTCCTTGATCTGCGTGTTCTCGGTCACCTTGCGGCGGAGTTCGTCCCGGCGCTCGGGATGGCGCAGCAGCAATCTCGCCAAGCCGCGTATCTGGGAGCGCTCCATCCCTGCCTCCGGGTACGGCAATCGCGGTTCCCCGATCGATGCCACCCATGATGCGCCCGCCATCCGGATCCGGGAATTGTAACGGTTACAGTGCTGCCTACGCCGAAGGTTCGCCGGCCGGACGGATCCTGAGGTGCATCCGCACCCCGATACGGTCCGGCAGGCGAAAGGGTTGCCGGGACTGGCGCGCCGGCCGAGGCCCCGTGCAGATGGCCAAGCCGCCGGCGCGCTACTCTCGCGATGCCATCAGATCGTGCGTCAGGACCGTCAGCTTGCCGATCAGGCTCACGATGTCCCCGTTGGCGCAGGACCATTGCGTGCCGACCGCCCCTCCATCGGCAGCGACCGAGACGACGGCGACGGAGCGCAGCTTGCCCTCGCGGGCCAGCGCGAGCTGGTCCTGCAGGACCGCGATCAGCGAAGCGATGTTCTCATCGGCCTCGATATCGACGGCACGGGCCGGGAGCCGCGCGACGTTCCGGCGCTCCGTTGAAGAGATCCCTGCGGGCATCAGCCGGCCTTTCGCGGTGAGGGCGCCTTGCGACGATCGAGCGGATTGATCGTCAGGCGCCGGATCAACGGATCGAACGTTGCCGGGAGCGGCTCACGCTCGGAGACGGGCAGAACATCACGCAGACCGGAGGCGATGCCCTTGACGACACCGCCGAGAGCTTGGCGGTCGAGATCGACCGGCTGGCGGTCGGTTGCGACCGGCTTCGGAGAAGACGCCGTGCCTGAAACGGTGCGAAGAGCATACATTACGCGCTCCTGGTTGCCCTGACCCGAGCTGCAATCGAGCGGAACCCCGTGGAGGGAATGTGGCCGCGCATCGGGTGCGGACGCACTTCCCTGGCGGCTGTGTCTATTGGGCGACAGTGCACCGAAGGGAATCCGATGCACCGTCGGGGCCGTCATCCGGGTCGCTCACGCGACCGGCCCGCCCGGTCCATCCGCGAAGGCCCAGGGCTCATCCGATCGGAACGCGCCCCGCACCGCGGGGTTGATCGGAGCGCCCGGGCCGGTCCGCCGGCACGGTGGCGGCGACTCGACGCCCCGTTCGGCCTGGAACCGCGGCAGGGCCCCGACCTGAGAGCGGAGCAAGGAGGAGGCCTGTGGCACGCAAGCGCGTTCCCTCCACGATCGAGATCCTGATCGAGGCGGTCGCGCGGCTCGGAATGTCTCCGAAGTCCGTGGACCTCGAGGCCCTGCGCACGCATCTCGATCTGCCCGAGTTCGGCGGATACGTTCAGGACGCCCGCGTGGCGCGCGCACTCCGTGCGATGACGGCCAGCCGCACCTTCGCGGAGACGGGTGTCGAGACGCTGCGCAAAGCGGTCCCGGCGCTCAGGGCGCTGGTGTCGAAGGACCACGGCATCACCTGGAGCGTGCGGGTGACCATCCCCCTCCTCGATGACGGTCGGCTGGATCTGCGGATCGCCGCGCAGCCCGACGCGGCCGCCCTCAACATCCTCAAGGGCATGGCGCACCGGAACGACCCGACCTGGCGCCTGGAGGATCTGCGAACGGCGGTGAGCGAGATCGCCGCCCGGACGAGCCGGTCGCTGCACAAGCCCGTCGAGCGCCTCCGGGAGCAGATCCGCCTCGATCTGCGCGAGGTCGGCGCCGACGCCTCCGCCTACATCGCGCATCTGGACCGGTCCCTGCGCTCGCGCCCGTTCGACATCGGCGAGAATCTCGACCGCTCCCTGAGCAGCACCCTGGCTCCCGTGCGCAAGCGGGCCAAGGCCGTGGCGCGCGAGGATTCGCGGCTGCGGCGCCTGCGCGATCAGGTCGGGTTCGGCGCCTACATCGAGAAGTTCACGGCCGCGCGCCGGATGAACCGGCGCATCCTGTTCCACATGGGGCCGACGAACTCGGGCAAGACCTACGCGGCCCTCAAGGCGCTGACCCGAGCGGAAACCGGCACCTATCTCGCGCCGCTCCGCCTCCTGGCCCTCGAGAATTACGAGACCCTGCTGGAGCGCGGGCTCAGGGCCGGCATGGTCACCGGCGAGGAGGTTCTGGGCGAGGCGAACCCGACCCACACGGCGCGCACCATCGAGACTGCCGACCTGATGCGCCCGGTCGACGTCGCGGTCATCGACGAGATCCAGATGCTCGCGGATCCGGATCGCGGCTGGGCCTGGACGAACGCCCTGTTCGGCATCCCGGCCAAGACCGTCATCCTCTGCGGCTCGGACGATGCGCTCGCCTATGTCCGGCGGGCCGCCGAGGCCGCGAACGAGTCGCTGGACGTCATCGCCTTCGCGCGGAAATCGCCGCTCGTGCTGCTGGACGAGCCGGTGCCCCTGGAGGCGGTGGAGCCCGGCGACGCCGTGGTGGCTTTCTCGCGCAGGGCCGTGCACGAGAACCGCGAGATCCTGGTGGCGCGCGGCCACAGCGTGGCCACGATCTACGGAGCGCTCTCGCCGGAGGTCCGGCGGGCGGAGGCCGCGCGCTTCCGCGCGGGCGAGGCCCGCGTGCTCGTCACCACGGATGCCATCGGCATGGGGCTGAACCTCGGTCCCCTGAAGCGGATCGTGTTCTCGGCCGTGCGCAAGTACGACGGGGTCGCGGAGCGCCCGCTCACCCATTCCGAGATCCGACAGATCGCGGGCCGGGCCGGACGCTACGGCCACCAGGAGGTGGGCTTCGTGGCCGCCACCGACGAGACCGGGATCGCGCCGCTCCGGGCGGCGCTCGATGGTGCCCCGACGGCGCCGGCCGCCGACACCCGGTTCTTCGTCCGGCCCGATCTGATCGCGATCAACGCGGTGGCCGAGGAGATGCAGACGCACAGGCTCCACGACGTCCTCACGCATTTTGCTCGCGCCACCTTCTACGCCGGCTCGCCCTTTCAGCCCTCGGCGCTCGACGAGATCCTGGAGGTCGCGCGCGTGGTCGACCGCGCACGCCTGCCGATCCACGAGAAGTTCGCCTTCTCCGTCTGCCCCGTCGACCGGCGCGACGAGGCTTCGATGAGCGTACTGGAGCGCTGGACGCAGCTGCGGGCCGCCGGTCAGACGGTGCCCGCGCTCAGGGCGAACCTGCGCGGAGAGCTCGACTACCAGGAGCGGACGGTGAAGCTTGCGAGCGCCTATCTGTGGCTGTCCCGGCGCTTCCCCGACACGTTCGACGATGTCGAGGCGATCCGGGCCATGCGCGGTCACGCCAACGGCGCCATCGAGCAGCACCTCCGGGAGACCGCGACCCGGAAAGTCGAGCGCCGGTCGCGCCGGGCCGCGGGCGCCCGATGACCGATCCGCGGGCCGCGAGCGACCGCCCGGTCCCGGCCTGAGCGGATCGTCCCCTCCGCGTCAGGGCGCGCGTTGCGTCGGCGGGGCGGATTGCGGGCATTCCGCGGGGCGCGGCCCCTTGTCATGACCCGGCGGATCGCAGGCGGCGACGGGCGGCTTGCCGGTCGTGTCGTCCCGCGGATTCCGGAGAAGACCGAAGCTCCAGAACGCCGCGGTGCCCAACGCGACGGCCACGAACAGCGCGATGGCGAGGAGGGGGAGCCAGCGGGGCATACGCTCAACCCTTCAAGATCGTGGCGATGACCTGCCTGGCCCGCTCAAGGTCAAGCTGCGCTTCCGCGGCCGCGACCTCGGCCTGGGCGAGCATGTGAACGGCATGGAGCAGGTGCGAGCCCTTCGTCATCTCCGCCAACGCGTCGACGGCCTCCTGGTCAACCTCCACGAGCGCGGACGGGTCCCCGAGGAGAAGCGCGATCCGATGCTCGCAATGGCGGCCCTCGGTGCCGTCCGAGCAGGTGCAGGTGAACCGCACGCCGCGGCTCGTCCGTTCCGCCTCCATCCGGTGCACATCGGCGCCGCCGGCGGCCCGCACGGAGAACATCAGGGCTGACATCGCGGCTCCCATTCAGCCTGGACCAATCTCGAACTCCATCCCGCGGCCAGGGCCCTGGTCGGAATAATCGACGAGCGCATACCCCCTCTCGGCCAGGGCCGCCTCGAGTATGTCGCGGTGCTTGCGGAACATCTGCCCGATCGCGAGCGGCGTCATACGGGGATTGCCCTGCTTCAGCTGGTCGACCCCGATGCTCACGGGCGCGCCCTCCCTGTCGGCAATGCGGATGATCACCGTTGCCAGCTCGGCCGCCTTCGTCTCTGACGCGGATTTCGGCTTGAAAGCCATGGTCCATCCTCGGTCCGTTCGTACCCGTTCCCCGGTGCGGGCCGAGACGCCTCGGCTCCACCCCCCACAGGGATCGAACTGTCCCGTTCGCGCGCCGGATCGAGGTGCCGCGCCGGGGAGCGCGACCCGCGTCGGAGAACGATCGGGGAAGCCCGGCCGTTCAATGGCGGCGTCGAAACGGCGCGACCCCGCATTCGCCTGCCTGTCGCGACCGATGCTTCGGGGCGCCGCGCGATCGTCCCGCATCGAGGCTCGCGCGCGCAAGCCCGTCGGCACGACTCAGCCGGTCAGGCATGCGACGGGGTTGAGCGCCGAGGCGGAACGATCCCGGGGGGAGCCTTCAGGCCGCCTGCTCGAAGGCTTTCGCCGAGGCCGAGCGGGCCAGGGTCGCCAGCAGGTCCGTCTGCGTGATGACGCCGAGCACCGTCCGGTCCGCGGACACGATGACGATCGCGTGGGTCCGCCCGTCGGTGAGTGTCGGAACCAGGCCGACGGCCGGATCTTCGAGGGAGGCGGTCCGGGCCTCCGACATCGCCTCGGTGACGCCGCCGACCTCGCGCAGAGCGAGTTCGCGCAGCCCGACCGTGCCCATCAGCCGGCCAGCGCCATCGACCACCGGGAGCGTCCTGACATTGTGCGCCAGCAGAAGCTCCCGCGCCCGCGACGCGCTGCTGTCCGACTTGATGGTCACCACGTCGCGCGACATGACCTCGCCACAGGTCAGGTTGCCGTGCACGCGCACCAAGGCGTGGTGCTCGACCTGCCGCAGGAGCCGGTCGAGATCGGCCCGGTCGATGTCCAGAGTCTCGTCGAGGGCGACCAGGGCCGCGTCCACGTCCTCCGGCCTGATGCCGACCCGGACCGGCGCGGGGAGATCCGCCGTTCCGTGGGTGTTGACGGGCACCGCGACGGGAACGTGCGGGTAGTTGCGGCGCGAGATCTTGTGGAACGCGATGCCGAGCGCCACCAGGATCACCGAGTTGACGCAGACCGGGAACAGGGGAAACAGGAAGCCGGCTGAGGTGACGGCCGGGCCGCCGATGAGCGCCGTCAGGGCCGCCGCGCCGCCGGGCGGATGAAGGGACCGGGTGACCGACATCGCGGCGATGGCCAGCGAGACGCCGACGCCGATCGCCACCACGGGATCCGGAATGAAATGGGCCGCCAGCACGCCCATGAACGCGGAGATCGTGTTGCCGCCGATGACGGGCCAAGGCTGCGCGAGGGGACTTGCCGGCACGGCGAAAAGCAGGACCGCCGAGGCCCCCATCGGCGCGACGATGAGCGGGATGTGCGGGCCCTCCCCGAAGAACCAGCCGCAGATCAGGCCGGTGAGCGTGATGCCGGCCAGGGCGCCCAGGCAGGCGACGAGGCGCTCGCGCAGGGTCGCGCCCGCCAGGATCGGCCGGAAGAGGCGAAAGCCGGGAGCGGGCTTGCCCTGCCTCGGTGCGCGGATGGACTCGGACATGCGAGAGCTCGCCTCGGTGCTGTGGAAGAACCCTGTGACCCACCAGGATGAAGCGGCTTGGTCCCCCACCGGAGGAGCGCCGCTTCGGACGTGTTGCGGCCCCCCCGCGGAGGCTGACATGCGCAGCTGGGTGTCGGGTCCGCGACCTCGGCATCTGCCGCCCGCAAAGGTAGATTACGAATGAACCTTATACCCGTTGCGCCGCCGAACTGCAACTCTGGTATGCAGTATGCCTAAACGGAGGGCGGTACGGTCTGCCCTCGTTTCCTCCACCCCGAGGGTACCTGTTCCCTGCACAGAGAATGAGCCGAATCCTGCACGGCCGCCTCAAGAAAATCGGCGACACTACCCTCGTCGTGGCACGCTCTCTGCTTCCCCACCACGGCTCTGAGAGGACCCGGAACTGTTGTCGCGGCGCGGATCCGCGGGCGCGGGAACTGCTGAGGACGAGAGGGTGGAATGGCAGGAAAGCACCGCCGCAATGTTCGTGTGATCGGACATGTCGCAGCCGGCCTGCGTCTGGCGAGCGTTCACGCTCTCCTCCTGACGCTCTGTTACGGCGCTGCGATCGCGACCGCTCAGGTGATGCTGTTCCTTCGGGATGGCACTTATTCCGGCAGCGCCTGCGCACTCTATCGGGGGATCAGCGGCGAGAACGCGTGCTTCGCCTACGCCGAGCGTCTCGCGTTCGGGCGCGACGCCGTGGCTTACGCCTTGACGCAGGTCGACCTGATGCTGGCGTCTCTGGCGCTGGCTGGCCTCCTGACCCTCGCCTATCTCGGTCTCGGCGCGGTCAGAGACAGATTGAACGTCGGCCGGGCGACGTTCTCTCGCAGGATGAGCGCATCCTGGGCGTAGTTTCGACGTCGCATTGTCCTGCGAAGGAGCCGTCGCGACGGATACGCGTTGCGGCGCGGGCGATCGCCGCACGCGGACCGTGAGCTGCCGCGGGCGAAGGTCCGTGCCGGGCAACGCTACCGCAACGGGTCGGGACGGCGGGTGACGGACCACGGCGCAGGAGATGATGCAGCCGACCGGCTCGGCGCGTCCCGACGCCCGGCTCACGCCCGCTCGCCCGCGCCCGACACGACGCGCGCCGGCCGATACGGCGGGGCCCGCGAGACCATGCGGTAGAAGGCGGGCAGGGCGACGAGGAAGGCGGCGAGGCCCAGGGCCGTGGCGGTGCCGTGGAAGCCCGCACCCACCAGCGCGAGGGAGCCGCTGCGGCCGGTCAGGGTGTCGGAGGCCGCGATCAGCACGCCGACGAGGCTCTCGCCGACGAGGAAGCCCGAGGCGAGGAGCACGCCGCGGCGGCGCGCGTCGCCGATCGCCGCCTCGCCCCGGGCGCGCAGCGCCCGCGCGGCCAGCCATCCCACGACGCCCCCCGCCGCGATCGTCATCACGACGGTGAGCGGCAGGTACATGCCGATGCCGACGGTGAGGGCCGGGAAGGACAGGCCCCGCCGCCGCAGCCGCGCCTCCAGGGCGACGAGCCCGGCCCCGATCCCGATCCCGGCGAGCACCATGCCCCAGGGCAGCGCCCCGTGCACGATGCCGCCCGCGATCTGGGTCATCAGCGCCGCCTGGGGGCGGGCAGGGCGCTGCCCGGATCCATGCCCTCGCGCGGCAGGGCGCCGACGAAGCCGTAGGCCCGGTAGAGCAGGGCGAGCAGGGGCGCGATCACCAGGGCGCCGACGCCGACGCCCGCGATCAGCGCCACCTGCTGGCGCCAAGGCGTCGCGTCGACGAGTTGCCCGGTCTTCAGGTCCTGCAGGTTGTCGTTGGCGATCGAGGCGACGGTGACGATCACCGAGGCGACGAGGAGCGCCATGCCGATCACGAAACGGTCTCCCTCCGGCCCCGCCGCCCGCCCGACGAGGAGCGGCAGGAGCAGCGCCGCCAGGATCGTGGTGAGGATGCCGATCCCCGAGATCGGGCTCGAGGAGGAGCCGAGGAGGCCGGCGAGGTAGCCGCAGGCGGCGGCCATCAGGAAGCCGACGAGGATCGCGAAGAGGCTCGCCGTCACGATCAGCACGGGCAGGAGGCCCCCGAGCTCGGCGCCGAGCGCGAACCAGCCGAACAGCCCGGCGAGCGGGAGCGAGAGGCCGAGCGCCACCCCGCCGACCCAGGTGATCGGCAGGTCCCGCTCCTGGCGCGGCAGGTCCCGGGAGGCGCCGCCCGCGCGGGCAGCCGCGAGCGCCGCGCGGACGCTGTCGAGGATCGGCCGGGCGAGGCCCACCACCGTGAAGACGCCGCCGGCCGCGATGATCCCGGCCCCGATCAGCCGCACCTCGCCGGACCAGACGGTCTCGGCCGCCTCGGCGGGCGCGGCGCCGCCGCCGTGGCCCAGCGCGGTGAGGATCGGCACCGCGAGGCCCCAGGCGAGGGCGACGCCGGTGATGAGGGCGAGGCAGGCGCCGATCCCGACGAGGTAGCCGACGCCGACGAGGGCGAGCGAGAAGCCGGTGCCGAGGCGGAACACGGCCGATCCCGCGGACAGCGTCCCGTGGATGCCCTCGGCAAGCAGCCGCAGCCCGGTCGTGGCGAGCCCGAGCGCGGCGGCGACGCCTGCGGCCCCCAGGAGGACGCGCAGGCCTCCGTCGCCGCCCTGTCCAACCTTCAGCACCTCGGCGGCGGCGGTGCCCTCGGGGTAGGGAAGCCCGGCGCCGACCACGAGGGCGCGGCGCAGCGGGATCGAGTAGGCGACGCCGAGAAGGCCGCCGAGGAGGCAGACGGCGCTCGTCTGCCAGAACGGGAAGCCCTGCCAATGGCCGATCAGCACGAGGCCCGGCAGGACGAGGATGACGTTGCACAGGGTGCCCGCGGCCGAGGCCTGGGTCTGCACGATGTTGTTCTCGAGGATGGTCGCCCCCCCGAGGAGCCGCAGGCAGCCCATCGAGATCATCGCGGCGGGGATCGACGAGGAGAAGGTCATCCCCGTCTTCAGGCCCATATAGACGTTGGCCGCCATGAACACGACGGTGATGGCCGCCCCGAGCAGGAGGCCGCGCAGGGTGAGCTCGCTGGCGTGCGCCTGGGTCGGCCCGCGGGATCCCATCGCGCTCCTGTGGCTGGCGGATTCCGCTTCCGAGAGGGCTCGCGGACGTGCCGCGACAACGCAGGCTCGGTGATGTCGATCCGTTATGCACGCAGAAGGTGTGAAACCCGGTGAGCCAATCGGCGTCTCGGGCGTTCTCGCCCGCGACCCGGCGCTTCACCGGTGCCGGCTTCGCAGAAACCCGATGACGAGTAGCCGATGACGAGACCACCCGCGCGACCCGACGCCTCCGCCGCCCCGACGCCCGACCGGAGCGCCTGAGATGCGCCACACCATCCCGCCCCGCTCCGGCGCCGCCTTCACCCTCGCCCGCGGGCAGCGCCTGACCGTGATCGACCCCGAGGGCGAGCAGGTCGCCGATCTCCTCGCCTTCTCGGCCCACGACACCGACGAGGTGATCTCGTCGGGGCGCAGCCTCGACTACGCGAGCCGCATCTTCCTGACGACGGGGGACGCGCTCTACTCGAACCGCAGCAACGTGCTCCTGCGCATCGTCGAGGACACGGTGGGCCGCCACGATTTCCTGCTGACGCCCTGCTCGGCCGACACCTTCCGCATCCTCTACGACGAGGCCGAGCCCCATCGCGGCTGCTTCGGCAACCTCGCTCACGCGCTGGCCCCCTACGGGATCGGGCCGGACCGCATCCCGGTGGCCTTCAACGTGTTCATGAACGTCACGGTGGATGGCGGCACCGGGGAACTCGCGGTGCGCCCGCCCCTGAGCCGGGCCGGTGACCGCCTCGTGCTGGAGGCCGAGACCGACCTCGTCATCGGTCTGACGGCCTGCTCGGCCCCGCAATCGAACAACTTCGCCTTCAAGCCGATCCAGTATGAGATCTCCGGCCCGCCCGACGCTGCCGGCGCCTAAGGGTCCGGATCCGCACGTTCGTCGGGCCCCGAAAAGACGTTGCGGAGGGCGGGAAGGTCCACAAAGATGCGGCGCGTCCGAGTTCCGGGGGCGGGAGTGTCATAGGCTGATGGCTGTCAGTTCGCCCGAGCTGAAGGCGTTCCTGATCGATACGCCCTTCTTCGGGGGCCTCTCGGACACGAGTCTCGAATGCCTGATCGCGATGCTGGCCGAGCGCCACGTCGAGGCCGGCGCCACGGTCATCTCGGAAGGTGAGCCGGGGCGCTCGATGTACATCGTGCAGTCCGGAGAGCTGGCGGTCAGCAAGCGCGGGGCCGCGGGGCGCGTCATCGACCTCAACCGTCTCGGGCCCGGCGACTTTTTCGGCGAGATGACGCTCATCGAGGTGCAGAACCGATCGGCCACCCTCGTCGCGGCGAGCCCGGTCATGCTGTACGAGCTGACGGCCCGGAACCTTTACACGTTCTACAAGGCCGACATCCACGCCTACGCGATGGTGATGCAGAACATCAACCGCGAGCTCTGTCGACGGCTGCGGCGCGCCGACAATCGCTTCGCCGAGCTGGCGCACGCCGAACGCGAGGCGGAGACGCAGATTCCCGTGCCTCCCGAGGCGTGAGGGCAGGCCACGCCGATCGCGGCGGACGTGCCGTCTCGTCCCACCGCCTCACTGGCCCCAACCCGCCCGGATGGATCGCGTGACCGCCTCGACGAAGAGGCGCGTCTTGGTCGGCACGAGGCGGCCGGGCGGCAGGATCGCGTAGACGCCGCCATCCTCCTTCCCGCCCCAGCCCGGCAGCACCTCGACGAGCCGGCCCGCGCGGAGCGTCGGTCCGGCCAGCCAATGGGCCGTGAGGGTGATCCCCGCACCGTCGATCGCCGCCATGAGCGGCACCTCGGAATGGTCGGCCACGAGGGCGCAGGCCGGGCGCACGGTGCGGCGCACCCCGTCCTTCGTCAGCGGCCAGTCGGGCCAGGCGGCGTGGCCGGTGAATCCCAGGCAGGCATGGTCCGCAAGGTCGGCCGGCAGCAGCGGCGTGCCGTGCGCGGCGAGGTAGCCCGGCGCGGCGACGAGCAGGTTCCGGTAGGAGGCGAGCCGCCGCGCGGTGAGCGAGCTGTCCTGCAAGCCCCTGGCACCGACCCGGATCGCGACGTCGAAGCCCTCCGCGACGACGTCGACGAAGCGGTCGCTGAACCGCGCGTCGATGCGGATCTGAGGATGGTGGGCGAGGAAGGACGGCAGCAGCGGCGCGATCCATTGCCGCCCGAAGGTGAGGGGGACCGATACCCGCACGAGACCCTGCGGGCTCGCCGCGAAGTCGCTGGCCTCGCGGCTGGCGCTCGCCAATTCATCGAGGAGCGCCTGAACCCGGCGGGCATAGGTCGCGCCGACCTCCGTCAGCGCGACGCGCCGCGTCGTGCGCGACAGGAGCCGCACGCCGAGGCGCTGCTCGAGCTGGCTGACCCGCCGCGACACGACCGAGGCGTCGCGACCGAGCTTCCGCGCTGCCTCGACGAAGCTTCCGGCCTCGGCGACGGCGAGGAAGGCGGCGAGCTCCTCGAGCCCGCCCGGCTCCAGCAATTCCTGCATCGTTCGCACGAGTCAAATGCGGGACGACCGGATTAATCCGATCTTCTGCAGGGCTTACCTGAGGCGCATCGAAACGTCGAGGAGATGAGCGATGAAGACATTCCTGAGCATCGGCGCCGGCCCGGGCATGGGCCTGGAAACGGCCGAGCGGTTCGCCCACGAGGGCTTCCGGGTGGTCCTGAGCGCCCGCGACGCAGCCAAAGCGCAGGGTCTCTCTGACCAGCTGACGGCGAAGGGCTACACGGCCGAGTTTCGCACCGTCGACGCGGGCGACCCGGCGAGCGTCGCCGCGCTGGTCGAGGGCGTGGAGCGCGATCTCGGCGGCATCGACGTCTTGCATTACAACGCCGCCTCCATGCGTCAGGCGACCCTGGCGGACCAGCCGCGCGACACGTTCAACGGCGATCTCGCCGTCAACATCGGCGGCGCGATGGCGGCGGCGCAGGCCGCCGCCCGCAGGATGGCCGAGCGGCGATCGGGCTCCATCCTCCTCACGGGCGGCGGATTCGCTCTGCAGCCCCATCCCGATTACCTCTCGCTCAGCATCGGCAAGGCCGGGATCCGCGCCCTGGCTCAGGGCCTGTTCGAGAGCTTCAGGGCGCAGGGCATCCACGTCGCCACCGTCACGGTCGCGGGCTTCGTGACGCCGGGCTCCGAGGACGCGCGGGCGGTGGGCGAGCTTTTCTGGACGTTCCACAGCCAGCCTACCGGCGCGTGGGAGATGGAGGCCGTCTACACGCCCCGAGGCTGATTCCGCTCCCGCGCCGGATCGCAGGTCCACGGGTTCGACCGCCCGACAGGCATGTGATCCGGGACGCGGGCGGGCACGAGAAGCAAATGCTCGGCACCAGTTTTCGCCCAGTGGATCGTGTCGGACCATGGACGATCTGCGACAGATTGCAGCGATGTCTTCAACATATCGTCGCCAATTCATCCGGCAGATGCCTGATTAACCCAGATCAATATCCACAGCCTCGTTCGTATCTGCGCGGAACAATGCCCTGCCATCGTGGTTCCACCGGACGATTGTCTTGAGATCATCCGCAGCACGGCGCGATGCCGGCCGCCCATATCGGTTCGATTCCTGATCGGGCCGCTCGGCGACCGGCAGCGCTCCGTGCGCCGCATCCCGATACGAGGCGCAATGCTCCTGCCCACCGACGATAGCGCGCATCCCCTGGCCGAGCGCTTCCGGACCTTCATCCGGCACGCCCCCTTTCCCTGCGTCGGCGCGAAATCGGCCCTCTCGCGGGGTCAGATGAAGGTGATGGTCGCCCGCGACATCGGCTCGGGCTGGGACGATCTGCGCATCTATCCGGCCCTGCTCGCCTTCATCTGCCGCTACCGCGAGCGCCCGGACCTGTTCCAGAGCTTCGCGGTGGTCTTCGAGGGGCCGCACGCCCTCTCAGAGGAGGCGTTCGAGGACGCTCTGTGGGCGCGGCTCCAGTCGCTCTCCGACAAGGACCATTGCCTCGGGCAGAGCTACGACCCGCGGGTCAAGGCGGATCCGGACGATCCGCATTTCTCCGTGAGCCTCGGCGGCGAGGGCTTCTTCATCGTCGGCCTGCATCCGGGGGCGAGCCGGCCCGCCCGCCGCTTCGAGACCCCCGTCCTCGTCTTCAACCTGCACGACCAGTTCGAGCGCCTGCGGGCGCAGGGGCGCTACGAGCGCCTGCGCGACTCGATCGTCGCGCGCGACGTCGCCTTCGCGGGCTCGGCCAACCCGATGCTCGCCCAGCACGGGCAGCTCTCCGCCGCCCGGCAGTTCAGCGGGCGTGCCGTGCCGGAGGATTGGGCCTGCCCGTTCCAGCGCCGGGAGGAGGCGCCGCCCTGGGACGCCCAGCAGGTCGCCGCGGACCTGCGCACCGGCGCCTTCCTCGCCCCCCAGATGGACGGCTGAGATGGGGATCGCCGACCGGGCCCTGACGCGGCCGCCCGCCTTTCCCGCCGACGAGGAGGCCCTCGTCGCGCTCGTCCGCGCCTTGCGCGGGACGGGCTACAGCTTCACGACCGTGACGCCCGCGACCCACGCGCGCGTCAACGCCCGCCCCCGCAACGCCGAGGCGCGAAGCCTCCGGGACGTGTTCGGCTGGAGCCGTCCCTTCCGGCCGGGCCTGCTGCCCGACGAGCTGGTGGGCCTGATGGACGAGGCGGGCGTGCTCGTGCGCGAGGGCGAGAGGCTGCGCGCGGCGATCCGCCTGTCGAGCCTCGACGGCGAGGTGTTCGCGCACTCGGCCTACCCGCCGAGCGCAGCCGACGCCGTCTTCTTCGGGCCCGACACGATGCGCTTCGTCGCGGCGGTGCTGGCGCATCTCGAGAGTCGGGACAGGCCCGTGCACCGCGTCGCCGACATCGGCTGCGGCTCCGGGGCGGCGGGCATCGCCCTCGCCAAGCGCCTGCCCGGCGTCGAGACCGTCCTCGTCGACATCAACCCCGCGGCCCTTCGCGCCGCCCGCGTCAACGCCCGGCTCGCCGGCGTGGAGGGTGTGGAGACCCGCCGCAGCGACCTCCTGCGCGACGTCGAGGGCCGTTTCGACCTCATCGTGTCGAACCCGCCCTTCATGATCGACGCGTCCGGGCGCGCCTACCGGCACGGCGGCGGCCCGCTCGGGGCCGGCCTGTCGCTCGCAATCGTCGAGGCGGCGGCCGCGCGTCTCGCGCCGGGCGGGAGCCTCGTCCTGTTCACGGGCGCGGCGATCGTCGAGGGGACAGACCCCTTCCGCGAGGCGGCGGGCGCCGCCTGCGCGCGTGCCGGCCTCGACTGGTCCTACCGGGAATGCGACCCGGACGCGTACGGCGAGGAACTCGACGACCCGGCCTACGGGGAGGCGGAGCGCATCGCCCTCGTCGTCCTGACGGCGACCCGCCCGTGACCGCTGCCATCGCGCGCGATGAGGCCGCGGGCGGCGGCCCGGAGGCGGAGCGCGCCGAGTTCCTGCGCGACGCGCTGGCGGGGCTCACCGCGCCGGCGAAGGCGCTGCCCGGCAAGTATCTCTGGGACGAGACGGGCTCCGACCTGTTCGACCGGATCTGCGGGCAGGCCGACTACTACCCGACGCGCCAGGAGATGACCCTGCTGCCGCGCGTCGCCGCCGCGGTGGCGGGCCGGGTCGGGCCGGGCGCCACGGTGGTGGAGTTCGGCAGCGGCGCGAGCCGCAAGATCCGCACCCTGCTCGACGCCCTGGAGCGCCCCGCCGCCTACATCGCCCTCGACATCTCGGGCGACTACCTCGCCGCCGCGATCCGGCGGCTCGCGCCCGATTACCCGGCGGTCGAGATGATCGCGGTCTGCGCCGACTACACGAAGCCGGTGCGGCTGCCGGTGGAGACGGCCGGGCGCACCATCCTCGGCTTCTATCCCGGCACCACGATCGGCAACTTCCCGCCGGCCGATGCCGCCGCCTTCCTGGAGCGCGCGCGGGCGACGCTCGGCCCGAGCCGCTTCCTCGTCGGCACCGACGCGACGACGGACCCGGAGCGCCTGGGGCGCGCCTATGCGGGCTCGGACGGGCTGATGGCGGCCTTCCACCTCAACCTCATCGCGCGCCTGAACCGGGAGCTCGGCGGCGATCTCGATCCGGACAACTTCCGCCACGCGATCCGCCTCCGCGGCGATCCGAACCGGGTCGAGGCGCATCTCGTGGCGCGCTCCGCCGCCACCTTCCGGCTCGGGGGCGAGGCGATCGCCTTCGCGGCGGGCGAGAGCGTCCACACCGACACCTCCCACAAATACGCGCCCGACGCCTTCCGGGCGCTCGCGGCCACGGGCGGCTGGCGGGTCGCCGAGACCTGGCAGGACGAGGCGGGCCGCTTCAACCTCCACCTCCTCGAAGGCTGAAGCGCGCCCGGAACAGCGACGCGGGGCCCACGGTTCCCGCGAGGCGCCCCGCGCGGGGCGCCGCCCCCTCGAACACGCGGGACACCCGGCATGGCTCAGCAGATCCCCATCTCCCGGAACGGTCGCGCCGACGATCCGGCCGCCGACGCCCTCCGCGACGACGGCACCCACGAGATCGCGCCCGACCTCGCCTATCGCCGCCTCGCCATCGCCAACGTCGTCTTCGTCGGCGCCGCGGGCGATCGCGGCTGGGTGCTGGTCGATGCGGGCATCCCGGGCTCGAAGCGGTTCATCGTCAGCGCCGCCGAGGCACGGTTCGGTCCCGGCGCGCGGCCCGCGGCGATCGTGCTGACGCACGGCCATTTCGACCATGTCGGCGCGCTGGAGGATCTCGCCGCGTCCTGGGACGCACCCGTCTACGCGCACGCCCTGGAGCATCCCTATCTCGACGGGAGCCGGTCCTACCCGGCCCCCGATCCGAGCGTCGGCGGCGGCCTGATGGCGCGGATCTCGCCCCTTTACCCGACGAGCCCGGTCGATGTCGGGGCGCGTCTCCGGGCGCTGCCGGCGGATGGCAGCGTGCCGGCGATGCCGGGCTGGCGCTGGATCCACACACCCGGCCACACGGAGGGCCACGTCTCGTTCTGGCGCGAGGCGGATCGCAGCCTCATCGCCGGGGACGCGTTCGTGACGACGGCCCAGGAATCGGCCTACGCGGTCGCGACCCAGGCGCCTGAGGTGCACGGCCCGCCGATGTATCTCACGACCGACTGGGCGGCGGCGCGTCGCTCCGTCCGGACGCTGGCGGACCTCGCCCCCGAGCGGGCGATCACCGGGCACGGCCGGCCGCTCGCCGGCCCGGAGCTGCGCCGGGGCTTGAACGCGCTGGCGCAGGATTTCGACGCCGTGGCGGTGCCAGCCCGGGGCCGCTACGTCGGCACCGCCGCCGAGCCCGATCCTCCGGCGTGAGCGCGCTCGTCGTACGGCCGTGCTAGAATCGGGCGATGCCGCCCGCGCCCGTGACCCTCCGCCGCCTCGGCCCCGCCGACCTCTCCCGGATGCGGGCGCTGAACGCCCTGTTCGGCGAGGCGTTCGGCGAGCCCGGCACCTACGGGGACGCGCCGCCCGACGACGCCTACCTCGCGGACGTCCTGGGCCGGGAGCACGTCGTGGTGCTGGCGGCCCTCGCCGACGGGGAGGTGGTCGGGGGCCTCGTCGCCTACGCCTTCGACAAGCTCGAGCGGGCGCGGCGGGAGATCTACATCTACGACCTCGCGGTTCGCGCCGACCAGCGCCGGCGCGGCATCGCCACCGCCCTGATCGGGCAGGTGCGCGGCATCGCCGCGGACCAGGGCGCCTGGGTGATCTTCGTCCAGGCCGATCACGGCGACGACCCGGCGATCGCGCTCTACGGGGCGCTCGGCACCCGCGAGGAGGTGCTGCACTTCGACATCACCCCCTAGGCGTCACCCCGTGGCGCCCGGGGATGCAGGCGGCCGCGGGCAGGACGACATCCTGCTCCGACACCGCGAGACCTCGCGAGCCTCCTCCGCGAGCCTCCTCCACGACCCGAGGGTCATGGAGAACGCCCGAGCCGGCCCCGTCCGGAGCGGCGCCCGGCTCAGCAGCTGAGCCGCCGGCCCTCGCGACGGCCGAACACGCGGTAATGCGTGGCGCCCGATTCCATCTGGCCGCGGGCGACCGCGCGCCGCACGTCCGGATTGCAGCGCAGGTACTCGCGCTCGTCGAACCCGTAGGCGCCGCGATCCCGGTAGCGGGGGCCCCTGTCGTCGTAGTCGCGGCCGCGGTCGCGGTAGTCGCGGTCCCGATAGCCGTAATCGGGGCCGCCATAGGGTTGAGCGGAGGGCGAACCCACCGCGGCCAACAGGCCGAGACCCACGGCCGCCGTTGCCCAGAGCATCTTCATGTCGCGCGTTCTCCCTTGTCCGGCGCTGATAACGCCCGGAGCCGTATTTGGTTCGATCGATCCCGTTGGCCGGCCGCCTGATTCGATCGCGGCCGGCGCCGATCTTTTAGCGGCCGCCGCGGTTTCCCGAACAGACCCCACCGCTCGACGCAAGGAGACGTCCGTGGAGCACTTCCCCAAGCCACCCTACCCGGAACAGCAGCAGGCGATGCCGGGCTCGACCGCCGCCATGAACCCCCAGCCGGACCACGGCGAGACGAGCTACCGGGGCTCGGGCCGGCTGGACGGCAAGGCGGCAATCATCACGGGGGGCGACAGCGGCATCGGACGGGCCGTCGCCCTGGCCTTCGCCCGCGAGGGCGCCGACGTCCTGATCTCCTATCTCGATGAGGAGGACGACGCGCAGGAGACGCGCCGGCTGATCGAGGAGGCGGGCCGCAAGGCGGTGCTGGTGCCGGGCGACATCAAGGACGCCGCCCATTGCCGGGCGATCGTCGAGAAGGCCGTGGAGGCGTTCGGGCGGCTCGACATCCTCGTGAACAACGCCGCCCATCAGGCGACCTTCACGGACCCGGAGGAGATCAGCGACGCGGAGTGGGAGGTCACCTTCGCCACAAACATCCACGCGATGTTCTACCTGACTAAAGCCGCGCTCGCGCACATGAGGCCGGGCGGGTCGATCATCAACACGACCTCGATCAACGCCGATTCCCCGAGCCCGCAGCTCCTCGCCTACGCCACCACGAAGGGCGCGATCCACAATTACACGGCGGGGCTCGCCCAGATGGTGGCGGGGAAGGGCATCCGGGTGAACTGCGTCGCCCCCGGGCCGGTCTGGACGCCGCTGATCCCCTCTACGATGCCGCCCGACAAGGTGAAGAATTTCGGCGGCAACACCCCGATCGGCCGCGCCGCGCAGCCGCGGGAACTGGCGCCCGCCTACGTGATGCTCGCCTCCGACGAGTCGAGCTACGTCACCGGCGCGACGGTTCCGGTGACGGGCGGACGCCCGTTCATGTGAGGGGAGGCGGCCCCGGTCCGGCCGACGATTTTCGCATCCGCGATTGAACTGCCGCCGGCCCTGCACGCTTACGCTGACAGTGTCAGGGCCGGCGTAGAGGGTGCCCGCGGGGGATGGTGCAGATCTTTCGTCCGGGCGCCGACTCGGTCGCCCGCGTCGTGCTCGCCGGGATGGCCGCGGCGCCGGTGCTGGCGGTCGGCCTCGCCTACACCCTGTGGCGCTCGCCCTACGCCACCGCCCAGAACGTCGTCCGCGAGCAGCCCGTGCCCTTCAGCCACGAGCACCATGTCGGCGGCCTCGGGATCGATTGCCGCTACTGCCACACGGCGGTGGAGACGGCAGCCTTCGCGGGCCTGCCCCCGACCGAGACCTGCATGAGCTGCCACTCGCAGATCTGGACCAACGCACCGATGCTCGCCCCGGTCCGCACGAGCCTCGCCGAGGAGCGCCCCCTCGTCTGGCGGCGCGTGCACACCCTGCCGGCCTACGTCTACTTCAACCATTCGGTGCATGTGGCCAAGGGCGTCGGCTGCACCACCTGCCACGGGCCGATCCAGACGATGAAGCTCGTCTACCAGGCCGCGCCCCTCACCATGGGCTGGTGCCTCGATTGCCACCGTGACCCGGCCCCGCACCTGCGCGCGCACGAGGCGGTGTTCGACGTCCTCTGGCAGGCGCCCGCCGATCAGTGGGTCGTGGGCCGGCGCCTCGCCGAGGAGCGCCACATCCGCTCGCCGGAGCGGCTCAGCGAGTGCTCGATATGCCACCGCTGAGCGCGCCCTCCCGCCGCGAGGCGCTCGGCCTCCTCGGCTCCGGCCTCGCCCTGGCGCTCGGCGCCTGCGCGAAGCCGTCCGAGGAGATCGTGCCCTACGTCCGGGCGCCGGAGGAACTCCTGCCCGGCGTACCCGCGCGCTACGCGACGACGCTGTCCCTGAGCGGCTGGGGCCGGGGCGTGCACGCCATCGCCGTCGACGGGCGGCCGATCAAGATCGAGGGCAACCCGCTGCATCCGGGAAGCCGGGGCGCGACGGACGTGTTCGCCGAGGCCGCGATCCTCGACCTCTACGATCCGGACCGTTCCCGCACCGTCACCGAGCGGACGAGCGGCATCGCCTCCTGGGAGATGTTCGAGCGGGCATGGCGGGCGCCGCTCACGAAGGTCCGGGAGCAGGGCGGGCGCGGCCTCCACCTGCTGACCGGCCGCGTCACCTCGCCGACGCTCGCGCGCCAGATCGCGGCGCTGCGCGCAAGCCTGCCGGAGGCGGTCTGGCACGTGCACGAGCCTGTCGACGAGGCGGCCGCCGCGCGGGGCGCGGAGCTCGCCTTCGGCCGCCCCTTGCGGGCGCTGCCGCACCTCGACCGCGCCGAGACCATCCTCTGCGTCGGCGCCGACCCGCTGGGACCCGGCCCGGACCAGATCCGGCTCGCCGCGGCCTTCGCCGAGCGCCGCCGCGACCCCGCCCGCTTCGGCCGGCTCTACGTCGCGGAAGCCGCCCCGACGCTGACCGGCATCAAGGCCGACGCGCGCCGCGCGCTCCATCCGCGGGATTGGCCGGGCCTCCTCGCGCAGGTGGCGAACGCCCTCGGCGCGGGGCTGCCCGCCCCGGACCTCACGGACGGCGCGCGCCGCTTCGCCGAGGCCGCGGCCGCCGACCTCAGGGCCCGCGAGGGGCGCGCCCTGGTGCTCGCCGGCCCCGCCTTGCCCCCGGAGCTGCATGCGCTGGTGCACTGGATCAACGGGCGCCTGCGGGCGCCGGTCGATCTCATCGCGCCGCCGGACGGGGCCGAGCCCGCGCCCTCCGACCTCGCGGGCCTCTGCGCGGCCCTCGACGCGGGCACGGTCGAGGCTCTCGCCATCCTCGACGCCAACCCGGTGCTCACCGCGCCGGCCGACCTCGACTTTGCGCGGGCGCTCGGCCGGGCGCGCTTCAGCGTCCATGCGGGGCTCCACGGCGACGAGACCGCGGGCGCGACGCACTGGCACCTGCCGCTCACCCACGCCCTCGAGAGCTGGTCGGACCTGCGCGCCACCGACGGCACGGCGAGCCTCGTCCAGCCGCTGATCCGACCGCTCTACGGCGGTCGCTCCGTGCACGAGGTGCTGGCGCTCCTCTGCGGCGAGGCGGCCGCCTCGGGCCATGACCTCGTCAGGCGGACGTGGCAGGAGATTTGGCAGGCGGCCTGGGGGGAGGGCGCGGATTTCGAGACCCGCTGGCGCCGCTGCCTGCACGACGGCATCGTGGCGGGCAGCGCAGCCGCACCGGTCGCGGCCGGCGAGCCGCGCCTGCCCGTACGGCCCGCGACCGCGCCCGAGGGCTTCACGGTCGAGATCCGGCCGGATCCCTGCCTGTGGGACGGGCGCCCCGCCAACAATGCGTGGCTGCAGGAATGCCCGAAGCCGGTCTCGAAGCAGGTCTGGGGCAACGCGCTCGCGCTCTCGCGCGGCGATGCGGCCCGGCGTGGGCTGAGCGCCGGAGACGTCGTCCGGCTCTCCGCCGGCGGTCGCGCGGTCGAGGCGACGGTCGCGATCGAATCCGGCGTCGCGGAGGGTGTCGGCGCCCTCACCCTCGGCTACGGCCGCGAGCGGGCCGGCGCCATCGGCAACCGGATCGGCGCGAACGCCTACCCCCTCGTCACGGCGGCCTCGCCCTGGCTCGCCACGGGCGTCGAGCTGGCGGCGACGGGGCGGAGGTCGGAGGTGCTGCGCACCCAGAACTACGTCGAGATCGAGGGAGAGACGAAGACGCTGTTCCGGCAGATCGACCTCGCCGAACTCGCGCGGGCCGAGCCGAAGGGGATCGGCGCCGACCAGCCGAGCCTGCTCGACCCCTGGCGGGGCGACGCGGACGGCCACGCCTGGGGCATGGTGATCGACACGGCGGCCTGCATCGGCTGCAACGCCTGCGTGGTGGCCTGCCAGTCCGAGAACAACGTGCCGGTGGTGGGCCCCGAGGAGGTCGCCCGCGGCCGCATGATGCACTGGCTGCGGATCGACATCTACGATTCCGGCACGCCGGAGGCGGTGCGGGCGGGCTTCCAACCGGTGCCCTGCATGCATTGCGAGCACGCCCCCTGCGAGCCGGTCTGCCCCGTGGCGGCGTCCGTGCACGACGGGGAGGGGCTGAACCTGCAGGTCTACAACCGCTGCGTCGGGACTCGCTTCTGCCAGGCGAACTGCCCCTACAAGGTCCGCCGCTTCAACTTCTTCGGCTACGCCGACGGTCAGGAATTCGCCAATCTCGACGCCGAGCCGGTGCGGGCGCAGCGCAACCCCAACGTCACGGTGCGCGCCCGCGGCGTCATGGAGAAATGCACCTACTGCGTCCAGCGCATCGCGACCGAGCGGCAGGCGGCGGACCGCGACGACCGGCCGATGGACATCGTCTCGACCGCCTGCCAATCGGCTTGCCCGACCCGGGCGATCCGCTTCGGCGACCTCAACCGGCCCGAGGACGGGATCGCGGCGCTCCGCGAGGACCCGCGCCACTACGCGCTCCTCGCGGAGCTCAACACGCGGCCCCGCACCACCTACCTCGCGGATGTGCGCGCCCCGAACCCCGACCTCGCGGAGGACCGCTCGTGAGCGCAGTGCCCCGGCCCAGGGCCTGGATCGACGCCGACAGGCTCGGCTACGGCGCGATCTCGGCGGCCATCGCCGACCCGATCCAGAAGCGCGGGCCCGGCCGCGCCTGGATGATCGCGATCATCGTCGCGATGGTCCTCTCGGTGATCACTCTGATCGCGATCGGCGCGGTGCTCACGGTCGGCATCGGCCTGTCGGGGGTGAACACGACGGTGGTCTGGGGCGTCTCGATCGCCAATTACGTCTGGTGGATCGGCATCGGCAACGCCGGCACGCTGATCTCCTCGATGCTGCTCCTGACCCGCCAGCGCTGGCGGGCCTCCATCAACCGCTTCGCCGAGGCGATGACCCTGTTCGCGGCCGCGATCGCCGGACTGTTCCCGATCATCCATCTCGGCCGGCCGCTCTACGCCTACTGGCTGGCGCCCTACCCGAACACGATGGACCTCTGGCCGCAATGGCGCTCGGCCCTCGTCTGGGATTTCTGGGCGATCCTCAGCTACCTCCTGTTCTCGGGGATCTTCTGGTTCACCGGCCTCCTGCCCGACCTCGCCACGATGCGGGACCGGGCCGGGACGCAGGCCGGCCGGATGGTCTACGGGGCGCTGGCGCTCGGCTGGCGCAACTCCGCCCGGCACTGGGGGGTCCTGGAGACCTTCCACATGACCATGGCGGCCCTCGCCGTGCCGCTCGTCTGCTCGGTGCACTCGATCGTCGGGCTCGACTTCGCCGCGAGCCTGATGCCGGGCTGGCAGGAGAGCCTGTTCCCGCCCTACTTCGTCGTGGGCGCCATGTATTCGGGCTTCGCCATGGTGGTGGTGCTCGCCATCGTCGTCCGCCGGGGGCTGAACCTCCAGGCGATGATCACGCCCGCGCATTTCGACGCGATGGCAAAAGTGATGCTGTTTGCCAGCATCGTGATGAGCTTCTCCTACGCCACCGAGTGGTTCATGGCCTGGTACGGCGGCGAGCACGCCGACCGCACGGTCGTCGGCTACTTCTTCGCCGGCGATTACCGCTGGCTCTACGCGGCGCTGCTGGCCTGCAACTGCCTCGTGCCGCAGGCGCTCTGGTTCCGCTCCGTTCGGGCCAACCTCTGGCTGCTCGCCGCCATCGCAATCCTCATCAATGTCGGGATGTGGCTCGAGCGTATCCTGATCGTCTGGAACACGCTCTCGCACGGCTACGCGATCAGCCTGTGGCGAACCTACCATGTCAGCCTCTACGACCTCGTCATCCTGTTCGGGCCGCTGGGCCTGTTCGCCCTCGGCTTCCTGGTTCTGGTGCGCCTCCTGCCGATCGTCTCGATGCACGAGGTCCGCCAGGTCAGCCATGCGGAGGGCGCCGCATGAGCCGGCCGCTGCTCGCCGAGTTCGAGACGCCGGAGGCGCTGGTCCGCGCCCTGCGCCTCGCCCGCGCCGACGGGCACCGAGCCCTCGACGCCTTCACCCCCTTCGCGATCGAGGAGGTCTCGGCCGCCTTCGACCCGCCGCGCCTGCCCGTGCGGCCGATCATGGCGCTCGCCGGCTTCGGGTCAGCGGCGGCGATGTACGCCCTGCAATGGTACAGCGCCGTCCACGCCTACCCGCTGAACTCGGGCGGGCGCCCGCTCCATTCCTGGCCGGTCTTCCTGCTGGTGCCCTTCGAGGTCGGGGTGCTCTGCGCCGCGATCGCGGGATTCGCGGTGATGCTCCGGGCCTGCAGCCTGCCGCGCCTTCACCACCCGCTCTTCGCCATGCCGCGCTTCGAGCGCGCCAGCCAGGACCGCTTCTTCCTCCTCGTCGCCCCACACGGCGAACCGGACCCGCTGCGCCGGACCCTGGAGGAGGCCGGCGCGCGTCTCGTGTCGGAGCTGCACGAATGAGGCCCGCCGAACCGCTCCCGGGTCCTCTCCCGCGCGCAGGCCTGCTCGTCCTCGCGGCCGGCCTCGTCCTCGGTCTTGCCGCCTGCGACGACCTCTCGATGCGCCAGCAGAAGCGCTACGCGGTCTACGGCCGGGCCGCGCTCTTCCCCGACGGCGCCGAGGCCCGCACGCCCCCGGACGGGGCGGTGGCCATCGGCGCCCTCGACCGGGAAGCGGCCTTTCGCGATCCGCCCGCCGTCGATGCCGCCCTGCTGCAGCGGGGCCGGCAGCGCTACGAGGTGATCTGCACGCCCTGCCACGGCTACACGGGCCACGGCGACGGCATGATCGTCCGGCGGGGCTTCCCGGCGCCGCCCTCCTTCCACGAGGAGCGCCTGCGCGCCGCGCCCGCCCGCTACGTCGTCACGGTCATCACCGAAGGCTACGGCGTGATGTATCCCTACGCCGCCCGCGTGGAGCCGCGCGACCGCTGGGCCATCGCCGCCTATATCCGCGCGCTCCAACTCGCGCAGGGCGCCCGCGTCGCCGGGATCCCGGGCCTCGTGGAGAAATTGCCGTGACGGAGGCCCTCGCCCGCGGCTGGCTCCTCGCCTGGATCGCCTGGAGCGCGATCCCGGTGGGAAGCCTCGTGCTCCTCCTGATCCACCTCGTGACCGGCGGGCGCTGGGGCGAGACCCTGGCCCCCGCCCTGCGCCCGGCGGCCGCGCTGGTGCCCCTCGCGGCCCTCGCCTTCCTCGGCGTGGCCGCGGGCCTGCCTGCGGATTACCCCTGGGCGACGGGGCAGGGGGCAGCCAAGGCCGACGTGCTGCGGCTCTACCTCGACCCGGCCCTGTTCCTCCTGCGGGCGGGCGTGACGCTCGCCGGCTGGTCGCTGCTCGCGCTCCTCTGCCTGACCGGCCGCTGCGGCAAGCTCGCGGCCGGCCTCGGCCTCGCCTTCTACGGGCTGACGATCAGCCTCGTCGCGGTCGACTGGATCCTCTCCGTCGAGCCGGGCTTCAATTCCTCCGCCTTCGCGTCGGAGATCGCGCTGCACCAGATCCTCGCGGCCCTGGCCTGGGCGGCGATCCTCAGCCCGCCGGGCCTCGGCGCGCGCGGCGCCTCGGACCTCGCCGGCCTCGTCCTCGCGGCCCTCCTCGGGGTCCTCTACATGGGCCTGATGTCCTACATCGTGGCGTGGTACGGCGACCTGCCGCCGAAGGCCGCGTGGTATATGAAGCGGGGGGAGGGCGCCTGGGGGGCGGTGCTCGCCGCAGCCTTCCTGGCGGGCGGGCTGATCCCGTTCGCGATGCTGCTGGTCTCGGCCGTGCGGCGGAGCCCGGCGACCCTGCGCGTCGTCGGCCTCCTCGTCCTCGTCGGGCTCGCGCTGCACCTCGCCTGGTACGTCCTGCCCGCCTACGGCGCCGGGGCGGGGCTCGCGGCGGCATTCGGCCTGCCCTGCCTCGCCCTCCTGGCCATCGCCTCCGCCGTATTCCTGCGAATGCTCCGGCGCCGTGAAGCGGGGAGGGCGCACCATGCCTGAGGCGGCGCGGGGACAGCTTCACACCGGGGTGCACGACGACGTGGTCGGCCACGCCCCGCCCGGCACCGAGGCGCCGGACACCATCGCCCTCCGCCCGATCCTGATCACCGGCGCCTGCATCGCCGCCTTCACGGCGGCGACGCTCGGCGGCCTCCACCTCTACTACCGGACCGAGATCAAGGGCCCGCTCCAGCAGGCCCCGCGCGACTTCCCCGAGCCGCGCCTGCAGGCGAGCCCGGCGCGCGACCTCGCGCGGATGCTGGCGGAGGAGCGGGCGCGCCTCGAAGGCTACGGCTGGGTCGACCGGGAGCGGGGCATCGCCCGCATCCCCGTCACCGAGGCGATGCGGCTCCTGGCGGAAAGGGGGCAAGCCGCCTACGCCGCGCCCGTCCAGCCCGAGGTGACGCCCGTGCCCGGCAGCCGCGGCGGCGCGCGGGCCGCGTCGGCGCCGCCCGACCGGGGAGGGGGCCGCTGATGCTCGCCGGGCTGATGCCGGAGCAAGCGTCCGAGCTGGCGCCGCGCGTCGACGCGATCTTCCTCGGGCTGACCGCGATCTCGGCCTTCATCGTGCTCCTCGTCGTCGGCCTCGTCGTCGCCTTCTCGATCCGCTTCCGCCGCGGCTCGAAGGCGAACCGGGACGCGTTGCCGAACCTCGTCTCCCGCGAGTTCGAGATCGGCTGGACGGCCGCGACGCTGTTCGTCTTCGTGTTCATCTTCTGGTGGGCGGCCTCGGCCGAGATCCGGGCCTTCGTCGCGCCGAAGGACGCGATCGAGGTCCACGTCGTCGCCAAGCAGTGGATGTGGAAGACGCAGAGCGCGAACGGCGTCCGCGAGATCAACGAGCTGCACGTGCCGGTCGGCGCGCCGGTGCGCCTGATCCTGACCTCGCAGGACGTGATCCACGCCTTCTACGTGCCCGCCTTCCGCCTGAAGCGGGACGCCTTGCCCGGCCAGCAGACGGAGGCGTGGTTCAAGGCCACCAAGACGGGGACCTTCCACCTGCTCTGCACGGAATATTGCGGCACCGACCACGCCCGCATGCTCGGCCGGATCGTCGTGATGGAGCCGGAGGATTACGCGCGCTGGCTCTCGGCGCAGCCCGAGGGAGACGACCTCGCGCATCAGGGCGAGCGGCTCTTCACGGCCCGCGGCTGCGCCGGCTGCCACGCGCCGGGCTCGGCAGTCCACGCCCCGGACCTCGCCGGCCTCTGGGGCCGCGCGGTGCAGCTGGCGGGCGGCCGCACCGTCACCGCCGACGGCGCCTATATCCGCGACTCGATCCTGCAGCCGAAGCGGGACGTGGTGGCGGGCTACGAGCCGATCATGCCGAGCTATGCCGGCCTCCTCTCCGACGGCGAGATCCAGGAATTGACGGCCTATATCCGCGCCCTCGGGTCCGGGTCGCGATCGAGCCGCCGGCTCGGCGAGCCGCCGCTCTCCTCCCGCGTGCCCGGCGGGCCCGAGGCGCGCAGCCCCGCCCTGGTGCCGGGCGCACCCGTCACCGACACGCCGACGCCCGCCGGCCCCGCGACCCGGCCATGAGCCACCCGAGACAGGACGAGAGCCAGGACGTGCCCGCATGAGCGCAGACGTCGCCGAGAGTCCCACCGCCCTGGCCGACCGGGGCGAGCTCGCCCTCGGCCTGCCCGAGAGCTACCTCGCGGCCGGCCACACGCTCGGCTCCTGGCTCACCGCCACGGACCACAAGCGGATCGCGATCCTCTACGCGATCTCGATCACGCTGTTCTTCTTCATCGGGGGCGCGGCCGCGACGATCGTGCGGCTGGAGCTGTTCACGCCGAAGGCCGACGTCGTCGGGGCCGACACCTACAACAAGCTCTTCACGCTGCACGGCGTCGTGATGGTGTGGTTCTTCCTGATCCCGTCGATCCCGACGACGCTCGGAAACTTCCTGCTGCCGCTGATGATCGGCGCGCGGGACATGGCCTTCCCCAAGCTCAACCTCGCGAGTTGGTACCTCAACATCGCCGGCGGGATCCTCACCGCCTCCGCCATGCTGGCGGGGGGCATCGACACGGGCTGGACCTTCTACGTGCCCTACTCGACCGTGTTCTCGAACACGGCCGTCTCGCTCGGCGTGCTCGGCGTCTTCGTCGCGGGCTTCTCGACCATCGCCACGGGCGTCAATGTCATCGCCACGACCCACACCCTGCGGGCGCCCGGGATGACGTGGTTCAAGCTGCCGCTCTTCGTCTGGGCGATGTACACGACGAGCCTGATCTTCGTGCTCGCGACACCCGTCCTCGCGGTGACGCTGCTCCTCGTCCTCGCCGAGCGCGTGTTCGGCCTGCCGATCTTCGATCCCGCGCGGGGCGGCGACCCGATCCTGTTCCAGCACCTGTTCTGGTTCTACTCGCACCCGGCCGTCTACATCATGATCCTGCCCGCCATGGGCGTGATCTCGGAGGTGATCACCTGCTTCGCGCGGCGGCGGATCTTCGGCTACAGCTTCATGGTCTACGCGCTGGTGGCGATCTCGGTGATCGGCTTCTTCACCTGGGGCCACCACATGTTCACCTCGGGCATGTCGCCCTTCGCGGCGCTCGTCTTCTCGTTCCTGTCCTTCATCGTGGCGGTGCCCTCGGCCATCAAGGTGTTCAACTGGACCGCCACGCTCTACCGCGGCCAGATCGGCTTCGAGTCGCCGATGCTCTACGCCCTCGGCTTCGTCGGGCTGTTCACGGTCGGCGGCCTGACGGGCCTGTTCCTCGCCTCGATCCCGATCGACGTGCACGTGCAGGACACCTACTTCGTCGTCGCGCATTTCCACTACATCATGGTCGGCGCCTCGGTGTCGGCCTACTTCGCCGGCCTGCACTTCTGGTGGCCGAAGGTGACGGGGCGGATGTATCCGGAGACCTGGGCGAAGTTTTCCGCCATCCTGATGTTCTTCGGCTTCAACCTGACCTTCTTCCCGCAATTCATCGCGGGCTACCTCGGCATGCCGCGGCGCTATCACGTCTACCCGCCGGAATTTCAGGTCTGGAACGTGCTCTCCTCGGCGGGTGCCGCGGTGCTCGCCGCCGCCTACCTGATGCCGCTGGGCTACCTGACCTGGTCGGTCTTCTTCGGGGAGCGCGCCCGCAACGACCCCTGGAACGCCTCGGGGCTCGAATGGCGCACGACCTCGCCGCCGCCGCGCGAGAACTTCCTCGGCAAGCCCGAGGTGCTGGCCATGCCCTACAATTACCACCCGGAGGGCGCGCCTCCGATCAAGGACCGCCCCCGCGTCCCGGCGCAGGGGTCGCTGACGTGAGCGCGGTCGGGAAGCTCCTGCGCGAGCCCTGGGACGGGCTCGGCCTGCCCGAGGAGCGCGCGCTCGCCCGCCAGCGCGCGGTGGCGACCTTCGGCATCTGGATCTTCCTCGCGAGCGAGGTGCTGTTCTTCGGCGCGATCGTCCTCGCCTACACCGTGATGCGCCTGGAGCACGCAGCCGCCTTCGCGGCGGCCGCGCGGGAAACCAACATCGTTTACGGCACCCTCAACAGCGCGATCCTGCTGACGAGCGCCCTCTGCGCCGCGGTCGCCTCGAAGAGCGCCGAGCACGCCGCCCTGCGGCGCACGAGCCTGTGGTGCCTCTCCGCCACGGCGGCGCTCGGCCTCGCCTTCCTGGCCGTGAAGGGGCTCGAATACCGGGAGGATCTCGGCAGGCACCTCGTCCCGGGCGACGCCTTCCCCTTGCGGGAGCCGGCCGCGCAGCTCTTCTTCGCCTTCTACTGGTTCGCCACCGGAATCCACGCCATCCACCTCTCGATCGGCGTCGGCCTCGTCGGCCGGCTGATCTGGAAGGGATGGCGCGACCCCGATTTCCTGCCCGGCAACCCGCAGGTCGAGGTGGGCCTGCTCTACTGGGGCCTCGTCGACATCGTGTGGATCGTCCTGTTTCCCCTGCTCTACCTGCCGGGGCGGTCGGGATGAATGGGCGGCCCGATCCCGCGGCGGCCCGGATCTGGGTCCGCCCGCTCATCGTCTGGGCCGGCCTGATGGCGCTCCTCGCGCTCACCGTGCTCGCCGCCTACGCACCCCTCGGCGCCCTCGCGAGTGCGGCCAATCTCGGGCTCGCCGCCGTGCAGGCGGGCCTCGTCGCCGTGCTGTTCATGCGCCTCGACGAGGCGAGCCCGCTGGTGCGCCTCACTGCGGCCACCGGCCTGTTCTGGCTCGCGATTCTGTTCGCGCTCTGCCTCGCGGACGTGCTGAGCCGGCTGGCCAACGCCTGAGGCGCCGTCGTGCTACGATCGGCACCGAGGGCGCGCAGGCGGAGGTGCCGGGGACCATGCCATCGAACGACACGGGGAGCCTTGCCTCCCGATGAGGGCACCCGCCCTCCGCGCCGGCCCCATGGCCGTGCTTGCGCTCGCCGCGGGGCTTGCGCTCGCCGCGGGGCTTGCGCTCGCCGCGGGGCCTGGCCATGCCCGCGCCGAGCCCGCTCCGCAGCGCTTCACCGCCGCCTACAGCCTGCGCTTCATCGGCCTGCCGGTCGGCCGGGCGAGCCTCACCCTGGAGCAGGGCTCTCCGGGCGGCCGCTACGGCCTCGACCTGTCGGCCTCCCTGCAGGGACTCGTCGGGTTCTTCGTCGACGGCGCGGGAACGGCGAAGGCGTCGGGGCATCTCGGTCCCGCCGGCGCCGTCCCGGCCCGGTTCGACGTCGAGAGCCGCTACGCCGGCAAGCCGATCCGCGTCGCGATGCGTCTCGACCGGGGCAGCGTGCGCAGCCTGACCCTGGAGCCGGAGCCGACGCCCCGGCCCGACCGCGTTCCCCTCGCCCCGAGGGACAGGGCCGGCATCGTCGATCCCCTGAGCGCGCTCGCCCTGCCGGTCGGCGCCGCGCCCCTCGATCCCAGCCTCTGCGAGCGGCGGATCCCGGTCTTCGACGGCGCCACCCGGGCCGATCTCGTCCTCTCTCGCGGCGCGCTGGCGACGGTGAGCGAGGGCCCCTATCGCGGTCCCGCCCTCGATTGCCGGGTGCGCTGGGTGCCGATCGCGGGGCACCGGTCGAACGGGCCGACGGTCCGTCGCATGGCCGAGAACGACGCGATGCGGGTGCGCCTCGCGCCGGTGCCCGGCGGCGCGCTGCTGCTGCCGCTCTCGATCGGCGTCGCCACCGGCTGGGGCGAGGTCCGGATCGAGGCGACGGGCTGGGGAAGCGAGGCGGCCCCCGGATCGCCGCCCGCGGCGGAGGCCGGGCGGGCGAATGTCCGCGTGAGCCTGCCGAGCGCCCGGTAGGACCCGCGGGCCCGCGCCCCGAGATCATCGCGGACGGCCATCAACGCCGGCCGCCTCGGCACGCCGCGTCCCGGCGCCGCTCAGGCCCGGGCCATCGGGCAGGCCGCCCGCAGGAGCGCGACGAGGTCGCGGACCTCGGTGTGCTTCTTCCAGACGGGAACATGCGCGTAGGGCGGCGGGATGAAGCACGGGCCGTAGCCCGTCGTGAACACCACCGACACGTTGCGGTCCCGCAGGATGTCGGCGACGCGGTAGGTGAACTCGCCCTTCAGGTTGATGTCGAGCAGGGCCGCGTCGAGCGGCCGCGACCGGGCGAGCTCCTCCGCCTCGGATAGCGTCCCCACGGGCCCCACCACCTCCGCCCCGCGGGCCGAGAGAATGCGCGCCACGTCGTCGGCGAGGAAGTACTCGTCCTCCACAACGAGCACGCGGCAATGCGCCAGATCGTCCGAAGCGGGGATTGCAGGGATCGAACTCTCCCACGCGCGCAACGCTGGCAAACAGAGCGTGCAATGTCGCCCGGAAGCTCGTAGCTATGCCCGGCGAGACCTTCGGCAAGGGAACGGTCGCCGACCGCCCGGTACGCGTGATCCGGATCGTCAGGGAGGCAGAGCTGGAGTCCGAGGACGCTCATCTGCGTCTCAGCCTGGACAAGGCGAACGTCAGGGCCGCGGAGGCCGAGCGCCGGCTGACGGAAGCCGCGTGGCGCTGCGCCGATCTCCAGCACCAGCTCAATAACCTCCTGGCCGTCGTGCGCTCGGTCGCGCGCCGCTCGGCCGAGACGAGCGAGAGCGTCGAGGAATACGCGATGCATCTCGACGGGCGCCTGAGCGCCCTCGGACGAGTGCAGGGCGCGATCGCGGCCGATCCGGGGCTGCGCCTCGATCTCCACTCCCTCATCTCGGACGAGCTTCTCTCCTTCCAGGCCAAGGAGGGCGAGCAGCTGCAGCTGTCCGGGCCTCAGATCGTGCTGCAGCCGCGCGCCGCGGGCACGCTCGGGCTCGCCTTCCACGAGCTGGCGACGAACACCGTGAAGTTCGGGGCGCTGACGCGGCCGGAGGGCCGCATCGCGGTCTCCTGGCGGCTCGAGGCCGGCCCGGAGCCGCGCCTCGTCATCGATTGGGCCGAGCGGGGCGGCCCCCCGGCCGTGCCGCCGGCGCGCAAGGGGTTCGGCCTCACCCTGTTCGAGCGCATGCTGCCCTACGAGCTGCAGGCCGAATGCGCCCTGAGATTCGAACGGGGAGGCGTGCGCTGCCGGATCGAGCTGCCGCTCACGCCGCAGGTCGGCGCGGCGCCGCGCCCCTGAGGCCACCACGTCCGCGGCGCGGACCTACCGGCTCGATGCGGGCAGCGTGGTGCTGAAGCGGTGCTCCAGCGCCGTGGCGCCGGCGCGGGTGACACGGAAGGTCGCCGTGTAGGTCCCGGCCGGGAACCCCGCCTCCGGCCGCTTGCGCCCGACGAAGACCAGGGATTGCGCCCGCGCCCGCGCGAGCGGCGCCTCGGCGCTCTGCGCGACGGGGCGGCCGTCCGGCCCGCTCAGCACGAGGCTCTGCACGTCGCCCGCATCGAGGCCGATCGTGCGCACGAAGGCGACGAGGGCGGGCGCGCCCGGGGCGGCCGGGTCGACCGTGCCGCTCTCGACGATCTCCATCCGGACAGGGCCGCCGGAGAAGCCGGCATTGAGCACCGTGCCAGCCCGGTAGGCGAGCCCGTCGCGCAGGGCCGGCTCCCAGAGGTTGTCGGATGCGGGCCCGACCGCCGGAGCGCAGGCGCCCGCGCCGGCATCCGGCGCGAAGGGATCGACCGTGCGGCCGGCGCGGCGCAGCGTGAAGTGGAGGTGGGGGAACTCGCTCGCGCCCGAGAGGCCGGCCTGGCCGAGGGGCTGACCGGCCGAGACCGCGTCGCCGGGGCGAACCTTCAGGCTGCCGCGGGCGAGATGGCAGTACTGGGTCTCGTAGCCGTCGGCATGGGCCACCACGAGACCGTTGCCGCACTCGACGCCGGCCACCTTCTCGATCCCCGTCTCCCGCACGGAGACGTCGGGCGCGTCGTTGCGGCTGCGCAGCACCCGTCCGGCGGCGGCGGCCACGACCGTGCCGGCGGGGCCGGCCTCCTGCGCGAGCGTCGGCAGACGGAAATCGGTGCCGTCATGGCCGTCGTAGCTGCGGCTGCCGCAGGCGTAATCCCGGGCCCCCGACCCGGGATCGCGGTCGACGTAGTACTGGACGAAGCAGGTGACGCCCAATTCGCAGGCGAGCGGCAGACGCAGGCGAAACCCCTCCGGCCACGCGGGCGTGGGCGCGAGCATGAGGGCCGGGAGAAGGGTGAGAAGGGGGACGGTGAGGGCGTTGCGCAAGGGTCGTCTCCCGCGGGCCTTCCGCGCGGCGCACGCGATCGCGGCCGACCGGAAACAGCAAAGCAGATCTCATGCATCCGCAAGAAATCTCGGAATGTGATCTCGATCACGGTTCGCCATCATCAAGCAGAATACCGGTTTCGTGAGATCCGAGCACGGATTTCTCTTCGCGGCCCGAGCCGGGAAGGTCACGAAACTCAGGATACTGCCATGCTGAAGCTTCTCGTCGTCGCCGTCGCGCTGTTCGCGACGATGGCCATCGTGCGCGCGGGCATGCTCGCCGCGCCGGCACGCGTGCCGGTCAAGGCCACCGCCAACATCGACATCCGCGAGATGACGGTGCGGTCGCGGCTTCCCGCCTCCGATCCCTACGACGCGTTCTGACGGCGCCCTCAGCGGTCGCGGTGGCGCGCGACCCGCGGCCGGCGCCCGTTGCGGGTCACGAGGACCTTGATCGTCTCGGAGACCACGGGCGGCACGTGCGGAACGTGGTCGGCGTCGGCCAGGACCAATTGCAGGGTGTGGGTGCCGAGCGGCAGCGTCACCTGCGCCTCGGTCTGGCCGAGGCCGAAATGCAGGTGGTTGAAGTCGTTCGGGATGCGCTCGTTGGGGGAGCGCAGGGGCGCGTCGATCAGCAGGTGGTGATGGCCGGTATTGGCTTTGTCGAACCCGGCCGGGGCGACGCCCATCCCGACGAGGCCGAAGCGGATCGTCACCTTGCGGGGGACGACGGCGCCGTTACGTGGCTGCACGAAGTAGACCCGCGCGCCGGGCGGCGAGGAATGGCGCGCGGCCGGCGCAGCCGCCTCCGCACCGGCGGCCGGCGCCTCGGCGACCCGCACCTTCACCACGTCCGAGAGGACGGGCGGGCTGTGCGGGATGTGGTCCTTGTCGGCGAGCAGGAGTTGCAGCGTGTGCTCGCCCGGCGTCAGCTCGATCTCCGCCTCGGTCTGGCCCGCGCCGAAATGCAGGTGGTTGAAATCGTTCGGGATCGGCCGGTCGAGGGGCGGCGTCGGCACGTCGACGAGGATGTGGTGGTGGCCCGCATTCATGCGCTCCGAGCCCGCCGGCGCGACGCCCATGTTGCGCAGGCCGAATCGGATCATCGGCTTGCGGGGCAGGATGCTGCCGTCCTTGATGTCGATGAAGTAGACGGCGGCGCCCGGCGCGGAGGGCGTCGGGCCCCCTTCCGATCGCCCTGGGGCGCTTGCGCGCCCGCCGCCTGCGTCAGCGCCAGGATCGCGCCGATCCGCCAAGTCCAGGTTCGGCAGGTCCGAATCCGGCGTTTCCAGGCCGTTGCGCTGCCCATCGTCGCCCTCCCGTCAGGCATCGCGTCTCCGCAGCCGAATAGGCGCACGATCTCGTGCCTGCCGCCGACCCGCAAAAACGAGCTAGGACGCCCCTAAAAAGGTGATTCGCTAGCCCGAAAGATGCAGTGTGCGGTCAATGACCAAGAGAATACATGCCACAATGATTTGCAACGGCTACGGTTTGCCCCGGCACTCGCGTGCTATACCGAACAGTAGTCGAGAACGGTCAAGCTGACGGTTTTGGATTGCCGCCGATGCGCGATTTACTCTTCCGCGACAGACGCCTTCGGCACGGGCCCGTGACGCGCCGGGAGCCCTCGGGCGAGGGCCGACCCCCGGTCTCGCCCCGCCCGATCGGCCGGAGCGCCCTTCTCCTCGCGTGCCTCGCCGCCATCCTCTTCCCGCTGCTGGCGGCACCGGCCTTCGCTCAGGCGACGATCGGAGCGGGCCGCCGCTTCGCGCTCCTCATCGCGAACGCGCGCTATCCCGACGCGAAGGCGCCGCTCGCGGCGGTGAGCCGGGACGCGCGCCTCCTGGCCGACGAGTTGCGGCGGCACGAATTCGACGTGGACCTGCGGGAGAACGTCACCCGCGAGGACATGCAGGCGGTGCTCGACGGCTTCTACGCCAAGATCAACGCCGGCTCGGCCGCCTTCCTCTATTTCGGCGGCTACGGCATCCAGGTGAGCCGGCAGACCTACCTCCTGCCCGTCAACGCGCAGATCTGGTCCGAGACGGAGGTGCGCAAGGACGGGATCAGCCTCGACGGGGTGCTGGCCGAGATGAACCGCCGCGGGGCGCGGGTGAAGATCGCCGTCGTCGACGCGGCCCGGGAGAACCCTTACGAGCGGCGCTTCCGCGCGTCCTGGGCGGGCCTCGCCCCCGTTGACGCGCCGGAGGGCACCCTCGTCCTGCTCGCCGCCCCGCCGGGCAAGCTCGTGCGCGAGCCGACGGCCGAGCCGAGCCTGTTCATGGGCGAGCTCGTGAAGGAGCTCCGCACCCCGAACCTCAGCGCGGAGGAGGCCTTCGCCCACACGCGGATGGGCGTGTCGCGCGCCTCGAACACGGAGCAGGTGCCCTGGGTGTCCTCCTCGCTGATCGAGGAGTTCCACGTCGCCAAGCCGAGCGCGGCCGCCGCCGCACCCCGCGCGCCGGAGCCGGACCTCGCGCCCGCGCGGGTGCCGCCGAGGGCCCGGACGACGGCCCTGAACACGCCCCCGGCCGCCGCGCCGCCAGCGCCCGCGCCCCAACCCGCTCCGGCCGTCGCGCCGCCGCCCGTCGCCGCCCCGGTGCCGGCCCCCACGCCGCCCACCGCGCCCGCGGCGACCCCCGCGCCGGCGGCGACCCCTGCGGCGGCGGCGACCCCTGCGGCGGCACCGGTCCAGGCGACGGCGGCGATCTCGCCGCCCGCCGCGCCCGGAAAGCCCGCCCCGCAGCGGGGCGAGACGCTGCGGGATTGCAGCGATTGCCCCGAGATGGTCGTGGTGCCGGCGGGCAGCTTCGAGATGGGCTCCGCCTCCACGCCCTTCGACCGGCCGGTGCACAAGGTCACGATCGCCAAGCCCTTCGCGATGTCGGCGACCGAGATCACGGTCGATCAGTGGAACCAGTGCGTCGACAGCGGCGCCTGCAAGTACCGGCCGCCGCCCGGGGGATCCGGCGCCCGGCCGATCACGAACGTGAGCTGGTACGACGCCAAGGATTACGTCGGCTGGCTCTCGGGCAAGACGCGCCAGGGCTACCGCCTGCCGAGCGAGGCGGAGTGGGAATATGCCGCCCGCGGCAATGCCCGCACGGCCTATGCCTGGGGCGCCCAGGTCGGCGCCGGCAAGGCGAATTGCCGCGAGTGCCGCTCCGGCCAGGACGAGCAGATTCTCGACGCGGCCCGCTTCGCGCCGAACGGGTTCGGCCTGTTCGACATGGCCGGCAACGCGGCCGAGTGGGTCGAGGATTGCTGGAGCGACGATTACCGGGGCGCCCACGCCGACGGCACCGCGTTGACGCGCGGCGCCTGCGGCCAGCGGGTGCTGCGCGGCGGCTCCTTCGACAGCTCCGCGGCCTACGTGAAGCCGAGCGCCCGGTTCCGCTACGACGCGGATGTCCGCTACTACGCGAACGGCTTCCGCGTGGTGCGCGCCCTGCCGTGAGCGCGGCGGGCCGCCTCCCTCACCAGCCCTCCTCGTCCCCGTCGAGGAGGGCGGCCTCGCGCGAGAGCGCCGCCTTGTCGCGCAGCATGATGCGGCCGCGCCGCAGGTCGAGATGACCGGCCCGGCGCCACGCCTGGAGCTGGCGGTTCACGCTCTCGCGGGTGCTGCCCACGTAGGCGCCGAGCTGCTCCTGCGAGATCTGGATCTCGCTGCCGAAATCGGCCGCCAGCACGGTCAGGCGGCGGGCGAGCCGGGTCGAGAGCGGCAGCACCGTCATCTCGTTCATCTGGCCCGCGATGTAGCGGACCCGGGCGCAGAGCAGCTCGATCAGCTTGATCGCGATGCCGGGCTCGCGGCCGAGATAGGCGAGGAGGTCGGCCCGGCGCAGGACGAAGAGGTCGGTCGGCTCGACCGCGACGGCGTCCGCCGTGCGCGGCCGCCCGTCGAGGAGCGCGATCTCGCCGAACACGTCGCCGGAGCCGAGGGTGTTGAGCACGATCCGCTTGCCGGACGCGGTGCCGGTCTCGATCCGCACCTCGCCCCGGCGGATGCCGTAGAGCGCGTCGCCCGGATCGTGCTCGCGGAACAGCACGTCGCCCGCCCGCAGCGAGCGCGTGGTGCTCATGGCGGCGAGCGTGGCGGCGATCTCGGGCCCGAGATCCGCGAAGAGCGGGTTGAGGCGGAGCAGGACCCCGAAATCCGCACCCTTGCTCATGGCGGTTCGCCCCGCGGGAATCCGAACGATCCCCCGCGGCCGAGCCTAGGAATAGGTTGCCCGCCCCTCCTTCACGAATGTTATTTTTTGCAAGGACCGCCCGAGCCGACAGTCGCGGGCCGGCGCGAGGGCCGGCATCGGGCGGAGGAGGCGATGACAGGCGCGCGCGCACCCGGCCCGCCGCGGCGCTCCGACGGGGCCGGCGCATGAGCCTGCGCGCCCGCCTCTCGGCGAGATTCCCCGACCGTCTGCCCTGGCATCGCAGCCTGTTCCGCAAGTACGTGCTGACGCTCGTCAGCCTCGTCGCCCTGGTGCTCTCGATCAATGCCGGGGTCGAGACCTGGATCCTCTACCGCGAGACGGTGCGGGCCGTGGCGCGCGCGCAGGGGGACTACGCGCAGGAGGCGGAGAAGGCGGTCGAGGCGGCGCTCGGCGAGATCGAGCGGCAGGTGAGCTGGGTCACGCGGGCGAGCGCCATCACGCTCGAACAGCATCGGGACGATTACGAACTCCTGCTGCAGCAGGCGCCGGGCGTCCTGGCGCTCACCTTCGTCGATGCCGCGGGCCACGTGCAGGTCCGCTCGGGCCGGCCCGGCAGCGTGGCGGCCGGCGAGCCCTTCCCGACGCGGCCCGGCTTCGCCAAGCCGGAATTCCGGGACGGCCGGTCGCTCGCCGCCCTCGTCGTCGCCCATGCCTGGCCCGAGCAGGCCGTCACCGTCGCCGAGGTCGGCCTGGAGCCGCTGGCGGACGCCCTGCCCGCCGGCACGCCCGGCAGCGGCAGCTACGCCTATCTCGTCGACACGGAGGGCCGCGTCCTCGGGCGCACCGCGGCGAGCCCCGTCGCGGTCGGGGCGGAGGTCCCGCGGGCGGACGCGGTCGGGGCGGAGGCCGGCGGGTTCGGCCGCAGCCCCGACGGCCGCGCCGTCCTGCGCACCCTCAGGCCCGTCGCGGCGCTGCCCGCCTCCCTCGCGGTGGAGCAGCCCCTGCCCGAGGCGCTCGCGCCGATCCGCGAGCTCCTGATCCGCCTCGCCTGGCTGTTCGCCTTCGGTCTCGTCGTGGCGATCTGCGCGAGCCTCGTCCTCGCCCGCCGCATGGTCGTCCCGATCCGGGCGCTCCACGCGGGCGCCGAGCATCTCGCCGCCAACCGCTTCGATCACCGCATCGCGATCCGGACCGGCGACGAATTCGAGGCGCTCGCCGACAGCTTCAACCGCATGGCGGACGAGCTGTCCGGCTCCTACGGGCGGCTCGAGGTCGAGATCGAGAAGCGCACCCGCGACCTCGCGCGCTCGGTGAGCGAGCTGCGCGCTCTGGAGGAGACCGGCCGGGCGATCGTCGGCTCTCTGGAACTCGACGCCGTGACGGCCGCCATCGCCGCCCGCGCCGCCGCGCTGACGGGGGCGCGGGCGGCCCTCGTCTACCTGCGCGAGGCGGGGAGCGGGCGCAACACGCTCGCCGCCGCGCAGGGCTTTCCGGAGGCGGGACGGGACGCGATCGCCGAGATCGCGCCGGCCTCCCTGCCGCGCGCGGACGCCCCCCGCGGCGCGCTCCCCTTCCCGACCTCGCCGAGGCCGCGTGGTTCCCGGGCCGCGCGGCGGCCCTCGAAGCGGGGCTCTCCTCCGGCCTCGTCCTGCCGCTCTCGGACGCCGAGGGGCCCCTCGGTCTCGTCCTCGCCCTGCGGGCGGAGCCAGGAGCGCCGGCCTCGCCGGACGTGATGCAGAGCTTCGCCCATCAGGCCGCGCTCGCGATCCGCAACGCCCGGCTGTTCCAGGAGGTCGACGCCAAGAACCGCGAGCTCGCGGCGGCCGACCGGCACAAGACGCATTTCTTCGCCAACATGAGCCACGAGCTGCGCACGCCGCTCAACGCCGTTCTGGGCTACTCGGAACTCCTCGTCGACGGGCTCTACGGCCCCTTGAGCGACAAGGCGCTCGACGCCCTGGAGCGCATCCAGATCAACGGCCGCCACCTCCTCAGCCTGATCAACGACGTCCTCGACTTCACCAAGATCGAGGCCGGATCGCTCACCCTCAGCATCCAGGAATACTCGATGCCGGCGATGATCGAGCAGGTGGTCGCGGCCGCCGCCTCCCTCGCGCAGGCCAAGGACCTCGCCCTGACCACCGAGGTGGCGGAGGGGCTGCCCGTCGGCCAGGGCGACGAGCGGCGCCTGACCCAGGTCCTGATGAATCTCGTCGGCAACGCCATCAAGTTCACCGAATCGGGCGCGGTGCGCGTCGCCGCCACCGCCGCGGGCGGGTGGTTCACGGTCTCCGTCACCGATACCGGTCCCGGCATCGCCGCCGCCGACCAGGGCCGCATCTTCGACGAGTTCCAGCAGATCGACAGTTCCAGCACGCGCAAGCAGGGCGGCACCGGCCTCGGCCTGTCGATCGCCCGCAAGCTCGTCCTGCTGCACGGCGGGCGCATCGAGGTCGAGTCGGAGCCCGGCAGCGGCGCCGTGTTCCGGGTCCACCTGCCGGTCCGCGCCAGCGAGGAGAAGCAGGCCGCATGACGAAGCGCATCCTCATCGTCGAGGACACCGAGGACAACCGCCGGATCCTGCGCGACCTCCTCACGGTGGCCGGCTACGACCTTCTGGAGGCGACGGACGGCGGCAGCGGCGTGGCGCTCGCCCTCCGCGAGCGGCCCGACCTCGTCCTGATGGACATCCAGCTGCCCGTGCTCGACGGCTACGAGGCGACGCGCCGGCTCAAGGCCGACCCGACGACGCGCCACATCCCGGTGGTGGCGGTGACCTCCTACGCGCTGTCCGGCGACGAGGGGAAGGCGCTCGATGCCGGCTGCGACGGCTACGTCGCCAAGCCCTTCAGCCCGCGCAAGATCCTCGCGCTCGTCCGCGAGATCCTGCAGGATGCGTGACCCCGGGGAGAGCCCGTGAGCGCCCGCATCCTCGCCGTCGACGACGCGCCGGAGAATCTGGAGATCCTGCGGATCCGCCTGGAGGCTGCGGGCTACGAGGTCGTCACCGCGGAGGACGGCGAGGCCGGCCTCGCCCGCGCCCGCGAGACGGCGCCGGACCTGATCCTCCTCGACGTGATGATGCCGAAGCTGAGCGGCATCGACGTCCTGCGCATCCTCAAGGAGGATCCGGGGCTGCGCTTCGTCCCCGTCATCCTGCTGACCGCCCGCGCCGAGACCCGGGACGTGGTGGCGGGGCTCGATGCGGGGGGCGACGACTACCTCGCCAAGCCCTACGAGCATGCCGCCCTGATGGCACGGGTGCGCGCGATGCTGCGCCTGAAGGCCCTCACCGATACCGTGCGGCGCCAGGCCGAGGAACTTGAGGCGCAGCGGGCGGCGCTCGCCCGCAGCAACGCGGATCTCGAGACGCGCATCGCCGAGCAGGTGGCGGAGATCGAGCGGATCGGGCGCCTGCGCCGCTTCCTCTCCCCGCAGATCGCCGACCTCGTCGCCGCCTCGGGCAGCGAGGGAACGCTGCTGGAGACCCACCGGCGCGAGATCACGGTGGTGTTCTGCGACCTGCGCGGCTTCACGGCCTTCACGGATACGGCGGCGCCCGAGGACGCGCTCGAGGTGCTGCGCGCCTACCAGTCGGTCGTCGGCGCCTGCATCGTCCGGCACGAGGGCACGCTGGAGCATTTCGCGGGCGACGGGATCATGGTCTATTTCAACGATCCCGTTCCCTGTCCCGACCACCCGCGCCGCGCCCTCCGGATGGCGCTCGACCTGCGCGAGACCCTCGGGCGGCTGTCGGAGGCCTGGCAGCGGCGCGGCTACGAGATCGGCTTCGGCATCGGCATCGCCACGGGCTACGCCACCCTCGGGCAGTTCGGCTTCGAGGGGCGCCGCGAGTACGGAGCGCTCGGCAGCGTCACCAACCTCGCCTCGCGCCTCTGCGACGAGGCGCTCCCCGGGCAGATCCTGCTCAGCCAGCGCCTCCAGTCCCTCACCGAGTCGTTCGCCGAGACCGAGCGCCTCGGACCGCTCCCCCTGAAGGGGTTCAACCGGCCGATGACGACGTTCGGCCTGATCGGCTGGCTGGCAGGGGCGGAGACGGGGGCGGAGGAGGGGGCCGGGGAGAGAGGCGGGGAGGATCCCGCCTGAAGCGCCCGTCTCACTTCTCCCGCCACGCCTTCGAGATGTGGTCGACGAAGGGCTTCGTCAGGTAGGAGAACACCGTCCGCTCGCCGGTCTGGAGGAAGGCCTCCACGGGCATGCCGGGGATGAGCTGGACCTCGCCGAGGCGCTTGCGCTGCGCGTCCGCGACCCGGATGCGCGCCTTGTAGAAGGACAGGCCGGTCTTCTGATCCTGCGCGACGTCGGCGGCGAGCCGGCTGACGCTGCCCTCGATCTCCGGCGTCGTGTACTGGTTGAGCGCCGAGAAGCGCAGGCGCGCCGGCTGGCCGATGCGCACGTTGTCGATGTCCTTCGGCTGGATCTTGACCTCGACGGTGAGTTCGTCGGCCTCCGGCACGATCAGCATGGCGGGCTCGCTCGGCGTGACGAGGCCGCCCACCGTGTGCACCGTCATCTGGTGGACGATGCCGTCCTGCGGCGCCCGGAGGTCCGTGCGGCGCAGGAGATCGAGGGCCGCCGTCTGCTTCTCCTCGTACTCGGACCACTTGGCGCGGATCTCGGTGAGGTCCTTCGAGACCTCGTTGCGCATGTCTTGGTCGATCTGCAGGATCTGCAGCTCGACCTCGTTGCCCTTGCCGCGCGCCTGCGCCACCGAGGCGAGCAGCTTGCCGCGGTCGCCCTCGAGGCGCGCCGCCTCCCGCTCCAGGTTCGTCAGGCGCGAGATCTGGACGAGGTTCTTCTGCCAGAGCTCGCGGATGCCCTTCAGCTCCATCGTGACCGCGGCGATCTCCTTGGTCTTGGCGTTGATCTGCTCGGTGAGGCCGCCGATCTCCTCGCCGAGCTGCGCGAGGCGCTCGCGCAGCTGGCTCTTCTGGCCGTTGCGCGCCTTCGCGCGGGCGAGGAACAGGCGCGTCTCGCTGTCGATGAGGGTCGCCACCGCCGGGTCGGAGGCGACCCGCGCCTGAAGGTCGGCCGTGAAGCTGATCGCCATGTCGCCGTCGCGCTCGGCCTCCTCGCGGGCGCGGCGGGCGGCGAGCCCGTCGAGGGCCCGCAGGACGATGTCGAGGCTGGAGCGGGCCTGCGTCTCGTCGAGGCGGATCAGGATGTCGCCCGCCTTGACGCGGTCGCCCTCCCGCACCCGCAGCTCGCCGACGATGCCGCCGACCGGGTGCTGCACCTTCTTGACGTCGCTGTCGACGACGAGCTGGCCCGAGGTGATGACGGCGCCGCCGATCACGGTGAGGCAGGCCCAGCCGCCCACGCCGCCGACGAGGGCCGTGACGAGGAAGGCGGCGGCGCGGACCTGGCGGCGGATCGCGGCGCGGGCGGCGTCGGCGGCGGGCCGGGCGGAGGTGCGGGCGGAGCCGGCGAGGGTCAGGGTGGTGGGCATCGGTCGCTCTCCTGCGGGATCGGGGTTCAGGCCGAGGCCCGGGCCGGGCGGGGGGTGGTCTCGTTGGCGGGGGTGGGGGCCTTCGGGAGGTGGCCGGTGTGGCGCAGCACGGCCTCCTTCGGCCCGAAGGCGACGGCGCGGCCGTCCTCCATGGCGATGAGCAGGTCGATCGCGGCGAGCGCGCTGGCGCGGTGCGCCACCACGACCACGATCCCGCCCCGCTCGCGCACGCTGCGGATCGCCCGGGTGAGAGCGGCCTCGCCCTCGCCGTCGAGATTCGCGTTCGGCTCGTCGAGGACGACGAGGAAGGGGGCGCCATAGAGCGCGCGGGCGAGCCCGATGCGCTGGCGCTGGCCGCCGGAGAGGCCGAGGCCGCCCTCGCCGAGCACGGTCTCGTAGCCCTCGGGTAGGTTCGTCACGAGCTCGTGGATGCCGGCCTCGCGGGCGGCCGCCACGATGTCGGCGCCGCGCGCGTCCGGGGCGAAGCGGGCGATGTTCTGGGCGATGGTGCCGGCAAACAGCGCCACGTCCTGCGGCAGGTAGCCGATGTGGTGGCCGAGATCGGTGCTCGTCCACTGGCTGATCGGGGTGCCGTCGAGGCGCACGGCGCCGCGCGCGGCCGGGAGGACGCCGACGAGCGCGCGGGAGAGCGTCGACTTGCCCGAGCCGCTCGGCCCGATCACCCCGACCGCCTGGCCCGCCTTGAGGGTGAAGCTGACGTCCTTCACCGTGAGCCGGTTGCTGCCCGGGGGGCCACGCACACCGCGTCCGCCTTGAGCTCCCGGCCGGGCGCGCCGAGCACGGCGCTGCGGCGCTCCTGGGGCACGTTGGCGAGGAGCGCGGTCAGCCGGCCCCAGGCCTGATGGGTCGCGACGACGCCCTTCCAGCTCGCGATCATCGAGTCGAGGGGGGCGAGCGCGCGGCCCAGCAGGATCGAGGACGCGATGATGATGCCGGGCGAGCCCTCGCCGTTGATGACGAGCCAGGCGCCGAGCGCCAGCACGCAGGATTGCAGGGCCATGCGGGTGACCTTGGAGGCGGCGCTGAACAGGCCCGCCACGTCCGTCACCCGCTGCTGGGACAGGATGTAGTTCTGGTTCGCCTCCTCCCAGCGGGTGGTGAAGTGGCCCTGCATGCCCATCGCCACGAGGACGTCGGCGTTGCGGCAGCCGGCATCGACGACGAGGTTGCGGCCCCGGGCGTGCTCGCTCGCCGCCTTCGAGGGGCCGCGGGTCAGCCGGTCGGTCGTCACGTTGATGAGGATGAGGAGGACCGAGCCCGCCGCCAGGGCGAGGCCGACCAGCGGGTGGAACAGGAAGCAGACCGCGAAGTAGAGCGGCATGAAGGGGAGGTCGCACAGGGCGGTCGGCCCCGGGCTCGACAGGAAGCCGCGCACCTGGTCGAGGTCGCGCAGGGGCAGGAAGCTCTCGCCGGACGGGGCGCCGCTGAGGGGCGAGCGCACGACGTACTGGAAGACCCGCGGGCTCAGCGCCTCGTCGATGACCGCGCTGATCCGGGTCAGCATCCGCCCGCGCAGCGATTCGAGCGCCCCCTGGAAGGCGTAGAGGATCAGCGCCAGCAGGAGCAGCGCGATCAGCGACGGCACGGACCGGCTCGGGATGACCCGGTCGTAGACCTCCAGCATGAAGAACGAGCCCGTCAGGTAGAGCACGTTCACGAGGCCGCTGACGATGGCGAGGCTGACCAGCGCCGGGCGGCAGCCCGTGAGCGCGGCGGAGAGATCGGGGGAGAGGGGCTTCATCGCGGACGCTCCCTGGAGCGGGATGGGGGCCGGCGGGACGGTGCGGCGGGTGCGGCTCCGGTCCGTCGGGGGCTGACGTCCTTCGTAGACCTCCCGGCGCCGCCTTCCGTGACGCGGATCACGCTCGGGTCGGCCGGGGCGGGCGGCGGCCCTGCGTGAGGCGGATCACAGTCGCGGCGCGGGGCCGGCGCGATACTGGGACCACAGCAGCAGGAGGCCCCCATGGAACTCGAAGCCCTCGAACGCCCCGCCGACCTGCAGATCTGGCACGTCGTGCCGGCCCCGGCGGCGTCCCGCCGGAAGCGCTTCGGCAGCCTCCGCGACGCGATCGCCGCCGCCGCCGAGACCCTGTCCGCTCCGGGGGTCGAGCCCTGGATCGTCACCGACGAAGGCGAGCTGCTCTCGCCGACCTGGATCCAGACCTACCTGAATTGAGGGACGGCGCCGGCTCAAAGGGCCCCCGATCCTCACGGACCGCGCGAATCGCGGACGACGAAAGCCTCATCCGGTACGAGATCTCCTGCACCGCGGGACGTCTTTGGAAGCGGCTCGGGAAGCGGCTCGATCGCGCGGGGCGCGATCACCCGGAATGCCGGGAGAGGCGCCGCTCACGCCCGTCCGCCGCCCCTGGCCGCGCGAAACCTCGCGCGACGGCCGGGCTCGGATGCTCCCCCCTTCTCCAAGACGGCACGGCGGGCGGCTCGCGCGCGGCTCCCCGCCCCACGGCCGGGTCGTCGGCCGGCCTGTCCGAGCCGCGTTTCAGATCCGGGGCAGGACGTATTGCCGGCCGAGGCGGGCGGTCTCGCCGGCGTCGGGGGCGACGATCTGGGACGGCCGGGGGCCGCGCCCGTGCACGACGATCGCGTCGGTGACGAGGAGAAGGGCGATCAGGCTGAGGATGCGGCGTGACATGGGACGCGCTCCGAGTGGAGCGATCATCCCCCTGTCGGCCTCCGGGAACCGTGATCGGGCTCACGCCCGGAACGCCGTCAGCGGCGCCACGCCGCAGCGGGAGAGTTCCGGCAAGGGCCGTCCAGCCCGTCCGAGGTGCGGCGCCGGGTGTTGACGGCGAAGGATTGGTGGATGCGGGGCGGCCCGTCCGTCCCGGCGCCCGCCGCGTCCCGGGTGATGATCGCGATCAACGAACCTCGGGCGCGTCGGTGATCGCATCGCGGGTCGTCGGGGAGCCGGAGCACGCCGGGCACGCGACCGCGAATTCGCTGGTTCGGAGGCGGCGCTGAAGCCGCCGCGGACGGGGTTCAGGCGGCGCGGCCGAGGATGAAGTCCCCGTCGACCTCGTCGGTGTGGACCTCGAACGTCGCGAGCGGGGCCGCCCCGAAGCTCGTCGTGATGGCGCAATCCGTGGCGTCGCGCCCGTAGGCCATCACGACGCGGCCGATGCGCGGGGTGTTGTGGCGCGCGTCGAACGTGTACCAGCGCGGGCCCTCCGGCCCCTGCAGATGGACCTCGAACCAGGCCGAGAAATCCATCGGGTCCGGCACCGGAGGCACCCCGATGTCGCCGAGATACCCCGTGGCGTAGCGCGCCGGGATGTTCATGCAGCGGCAGAGCGTGATCGCCAGATGCGCGAAGTCGCGGCAGACGCCGACCTGCTGCCTGTGCCCGTCATGCGCCGAGCGGGTCGCGTCCGCCTGCTGGTAGTCGAAGCGGATGCGGGCATGCGCGTAGTCGACGATGGCCTGGACCCGGGCCCAGCCCTCCGGCGCGGTGCCGAACAGCGACCACGCGGTCTCGGTCAGCTTGTCGGTGTCGCAGTAGCGGGAGCCGAGCAGGTAGATCAGCACGTCGTCGGACAGGTCCTGCACCGGGATCTGCCGCGCGTCGGCGGCGACGGCATCCGGCAGGCCGTCATCCTCGATCAGGAAATCCGCCGCCATCGTGATGCGGCCGCCCGGCGCCAGGATGCGCGTGCGCACGTTGCCGAACTCGTCAAGGTGCTGGCGCGCCTCGACGGGCGGGTCGAAGGTGATCCGCTCCGGCGTGACGAGGTCCCGGCGGCGCTCCGGCCGAACGTTGAGCAGGAGGAGCATCGGCGTCGGGCCGAACGTGTCGAAGGCGATGGTGTAGCCGGTGCGGATGCGCATAACCGTTGCTTTTCTCAGATCATGTTAATTCCCCTAAACATTGGAACACCCGAACGTTCCCGGCCTTACTGCTCAGATGTTGGATCCGGCTGCCCGAATTGCGGGCAATCCGCCCGCGCGTCCGAGACCCCGTGTCCGAGACGCCGTGTCAGAGCCCCCGTGCCCGGCGGGCGATCCGCGGAGCCCGGCCCGATTTCCGGCCGCGGGGGCGCACCGGATGTTTGACAGCGATTTTGGTATTTGGTATGCCAGCATCATCGCGATAAGCAACAACAAGAACCCGACTCAGAACGCCTGGCACAGGCACGATTGACCCGAGACTGGGGCGGCTTCCCGGCACGGCCGGCCGGTCCCGGGATCGAGGGCCGGACGTCTCAGTCACGTTCGGCGACACGCATGCGGGTGGCTCCGTCACGGGCACCATCCGCATCCCGAGCGCAGATCAAAACCAAGCAATTCGGAGGAAGCGGCATGGACAGGAACACGACGGACCCGACGACGATCGAATCGGAGTTCTCCGCCAACAGCGTGGCGACGGTCGAGGATACGGGCCCCGAGCAGACCGATGGCTTCCACCTCGTCATCGACGCGCTGAAGCTCAACGGCATCGACACGATTTACGGCGTGCCGGGCATCCCGATCACCGATCTCGGCCGCCTCGCGCAGGCCGAGGGCATGCGCGTGATCTCGTTCCGTCACGAGCAGAATGCGGGCAACGCCGCCGCCATCGCGGGCTTCCTCACCAAGAAGCCGGGCATCTGCCTCACCGTCTCGGCGCCGGGCTTCCTCAACGGTCTGACGGCGCTCGCCAACGCCACCACCAACTGCTTCCCGATGATCCTCATCTCGGGCTCGTCCGAGCGTGAGATCGTCGACCTGCAGCAGGGCGACTACGAGGAGATGGACCAGCTCGCCATCGCCAAGCCCCTCTGCAAGGCGGCCTTCCGCGTGCTCCACGCCGCCGATATCGGCATCGCGGTCGCCCGCGCCATCCGCGCCGCGGTCTCGGGCCGCCCGGGCGGCGTCTACCTCGACCTGCCGGCCAAGCTCTTCTCGCAGGTGATGGACGCCGAGGCCGGCGCGAAGTCCCTCGTCAAGGTGATCGACCCGGCCCCCGCCCAGCTTCCCGCCCCGGCGGCCGTCAAGCGCGCCCTCGACGTGCTCAAGAGCGCCAAGCGCCCCCTCATCGTCCTCGGCAAGGGCGCGGCCTACGCGCAGGCCGACGAGGAGGTCCGCGCCCTCGTCGAGCGGAGCGGCATTCCCTACGTGCCGATGAGCATGGCCAAGGGCCTCCTGCCCGACACGCACGAGCAGTCGGCCGGCGCCGCCCGCTCCATGGTGCTCAAGGATGCCGACGTGGTCGTGCTGGTCGGCGCCCGCCTCAACTGGCTCCTGTCGCACGGCAAGGGCAAGACCTGGGGCGAGCCGGGCTCGAAGAAGTTCATCCAGATCGACATCGAGCCGAAGGAGATGGACTCGAACGTCGAGATCGTCGCCCCGCTCGTCGGCGATATCGGCTCCTGCGTCTCGGCGCTGCTCGACGGCATGGGCCAGGATTGGAAGGCCCCGCCGGCCGAGTGGACGGACGCCATCAAGTCCCGCAAGGACGCGAACCTCTCCAAGATGTCCGCCAAGCTCCTCAAGAACTCGGCGCCGATGGACTTCCACGGGGCGCTGGGGGTTCTGCGCACCATCATCAAGGAGCGCCCCGACGCGATCCTCGTCAACGAGGGCGCCAACACCCTCGACCTCGCCCGCAGCGTCATCGACATGTATCAGCCGCGCAAGCGCCTGGATGTCGGCACCTGGGGCGTGATGGGCATCGGCATGGGCTTCGCCATCGCCGCCGCCGTCGAGACGGGCAAGCCCGTTCTGGCGGTCGAGGGTGACAGCGCCTTCGGCTTCTCGGGCATGGAGGTCGAGACGATCTGCCGGTACGACCTCCCGGTCTGCGTCGTGATCTTCAACAACAACGGCATCTATCGCGGCACCGACACCGACCCGACCGGCCGCGATCCCGGCACGACGGTGTTCGTGAAGGATTCCCGCTACGACAAGATGATGGAGGCCTTCGGCGGCATCGGCGTCAACGCCACGACGCCGGACGAGCTCGCCCGAGCCGTCAACGAGGCGATGGATTCGGGCAAGCCGACCCTGATCAACGCGGTGATCGATCCGCACGCGGGCACCGAGAGCGGCAACATCGGCAGCCTCAACCCGCAGAGCACGGTGAAGAAGAAGAAGTAAGCGCTTCCTCGACACCACGTCGCCGGCGATCCGGCAGGATGCAGGGGCTGCGGCGGGCTTGGACGAGCCCGCCGCAGCCCTTTGCGCATCCGTACCCGGAGGCCGTCAACGGATCGCCCCGTCAGCAACGTCACGCCGGCGCTCGCGAGTCCGGGACCGGCCCATCAGGATCGCCCGCATGATCGACCCTCACCTCGCCGGCCGGCTCGGCTTCCACCACCGCATGCCCGTCAAGGCGCCGCTTCCGCCCGGACGCCACGCCCTCGGCCTGTTCGAGGAACGCGACGCGGTGCTCGTCGTGCCGACGAGCATCGAGCCTCGCCGGCCGACGCCCCTCGTCGTGCTGTTCCACGGGGGCGGCGGCAGCGCGGAGAAGATCCTGCCGATGCTGGAGCGGCACGCGGAGGCGCGGGGCTTCCTCCTGCTCGCGCCGCAATCCCAGTACCCGACCTGGGACATCGTGATCGCGGGCAACGGCCCCGACCGCATGCGCCTCGACACGGCCCTGACGGAGGTCTCCTCGCGCTTCCTGCTCGATCCCGGCCACCTCGCCTTCGCGGGCCACTCGGACGGCGGCAGCTACGCCCTCTCCCTCGGGCTGACGAACGGGGACCTGGTGACCCACGTCATCGTCTCGTCGGCGGGCTTCATGTCGGTGCAGATGCAGGCGGGCGCGCCGAAGGTCTTCATCTCGCACGGAGTCCGGGACGAGCAGATCCCGATCGACCGCAGCGCGCGGGTTCACGCCGCCCGGCTGCGGGAGGCCGGCTACGACGTGACGGCGGTGGAGTACGACGGTCCTCACGCCTACCGCCCGGCTGTGGCCGCGATGGCGGTCGATTTCTTCCTCGTCGACAACGACCCGGGGTAGGGGGCCGTCCGCCGCTCCGGGCCGCCGGACGGCGGGCCCGCGGGGCGACGCGCCCCCGAGCCTATCAGGCCGGACCCGCCCTGCACCGGCCCAGCGGATCACCGGCCGTTCTGGGTTCGCCCTGGTCGCGTCGACAAGAGCAGCGATGAGGATCCGTCCGTGAGACGATGCCGCCGAGCCGGTCGTCCGGCCCGATCACCGGCACGTGATGCGGGGCCAACTCCGGCAACCGCGCAACGGTGACGCCCACGACGCTCGCGGGGGAGTTTACCGCTGATGAGCTGCCAGCGGCTACGCACGTAGGCTCGGGCGGCGCCGCGACGAGCAGCACGGCCGAGGCTCTCATCGGTGCGATCAGGGCGGGGAGGGCCGCAATTCCAGGATGAACCGGCGCAGTCGCACCGGCCGTCGAGACGCAGGGTGCCAGCTCCTTCGGGCAAGCCGCGGAGGGCGGCCGACCCTTGAGACGAGACGAGGCGGCGTGCCACCGGCACGCCGCCCCAAGATTTTCAAGACTCGAAGGTCGAGGGGATCAGACGGCGCGGGCCTCGTGGAGGGCGGCGATCTGCTCGGCCGAGTAGCCGAGATCCTTCAGCACCTCGTCGGTGTGCTCGCCGAGCAGGGGCGAGGCCTTCACCTCGACCGCCATGTCGGAGAACTTGATCGGGCTTCCGACGGTCAGGTACGAACCGAGCTTCGGATGGGGGACCTCCACCACCGTGCCGCTGGCGCGCAGCGACGGGTCGTTGGCGATCTCCTTCATCGACAGGACCGGCGAGCACGGGATGTCGAACTTGCGCAGGACGTCGACGGCCTCGAACTTCGTCTTGTCGGCCAGCCAATCCTCGATCAGGGCGAAGATCTCGAAGATCTTGTCCTGGCGGGCGCGCGGCGTGTTGTAGGCCGGATCGTCGATCCACTCCTCCTTGCCGAGCGCCTTGCAGATCGGGGCCCAGGCATGGCCCTGGATCGTGAAGTAGATGTAGGCGTTCGGGTCGGTCTGCCAGCCCTTGCACTTCAGCACCCAGCCCGGCTGGCCGCCACCGCCCGCGTTGCCGCCGCGCGGCACCACGTCCGAGAACTGGCCGTGCGGGTATTGCGGGTACTCCTCGAGGTAGCCCAGGGCGTCGAGGCGCTGCTGGTCGCGCAGCTTGACGCGGCAGAGGTTGAGCACCGAATCCTGCATTGAGACGGCGACCTTCTGGCCCTTGCCCGACTTGTTCTTCTGGTGCAGCGCCGTGAGGATGCCGATGGCGAGGTGCATGCCGGTGTTCGAGTCACCGAGCGCGGCGGCCGACACGGTGGGGGGGCGTCCCAGAAGCCGGTGGTGGAGGCCGCACCGCCCGCGCACTGCGCGACGTTCTCGTAGACCTTCAGGTCCTCGTAATGGTGGCCGTCCGAGAAGCCCTTCACCGAGGCGAGGATCATGCCCGGGTTGAGCTCCTGGATCTTCGCCCAGGAGAAGCCCATCCGGTCGAGGGCGCCGGGGCCGAAATTCTCGACCATGACGTCCGATTCCTTGATCAGCTTCGTCAGGACTTCCTTGCCCTCGGGCGTCTTGGTGTCGAGCGTGAGCGAGCGCTTGTTCGAGTTCAGCATGGTGAAGTACAGCGCGTCCGCGTCCTCGACGTGGCGGAGCTGGGTCCGCGTGACGTCGCCGGCGCCCGGACGCTCGACCTTGATCACGTCGGCGCCGAACCAGGCCAGCAGCTGCGTGCAGGCCGGACCCGCCTGGACGTGCGTGAAGTCGATGATCTTGATTCCCTCGAGCGGCTTGCTCATCTCGGCATTCTCCCTTTCGACGGTTTGAACGAAGTTCTCTCACGCCCGGTCCGGACCGAACCGGGAAACGCTTGCGTCGCTATCCAATTATCCCTTTGGATTGGCTCGCAAATTTCTCAAGACACCTGAGCCTCGAGGTCGGCGAGACGACGGCGCATCGCGCGCTCCTCGTTCCACCGGCTCGTCTCGTCGCGGATGATCGCCGCGATGCCGACGATCGCGTCGTCCGCGCCGCGCAGCATCGCGACCGTGAAGGCGATCGACAGGGGCCGACCGTCCTTGTGCAGGGCCGGGACCCGCAACACCTGCGTGCCGTAGCGGGTCACGCCGGTCTGCATAGTCTTGTGGTACCCGTCCCAGTGACGCTGGCGCTGGCGCTCCGGCGTGATCAGGTCGAGCGACCGGCCGAGCGCCTCTTCCTGCGTGAACCCGAAGATCCGCTCCGCGGCCGGGTTCCAGACGACGATCGCCCCGCCGACATCCGATACGACGATGGCATCGCCCGCTGCGGTGATGATCTGCGCCAAGTCGAAGGTCTGCGACATGAACGTCCCGACGATTGCGCCGCGTTGCTTGCTACGGTCTTGAACCTAGTGTCTGACTGCTTGCGCCCCGACGGGCTCTCGATGTCTTGTTGGCATTTGGTATGCCAGATGGCAGGGATTGTCAAGGGATGCCCGCGGCGGCCGCCGCGGGCAGCGCCAGGAGCGCGCGATTTCCCGGGTGATCGCCGGGAGCGCGGGCGGGCCGGAGGGCGTTCCCACACCGCCCCGCCGCCGCACGGCGCCGGGTCGGGGATTGCGGGCGGACCGGCCGCGGCGCACCGGAGACGAGACGAGGCACGATGGCGACGAGTCCGAGCATCACGATCACGCAGGTCGAGGGTTACAAGTTCACCGTCGATTTCGGCGCGCTGATCCCGGACCTCCTCGTCGACGAATCCGTGCCGATCGGCGGCGGGGAGGGGCCGTTCCCCGAGCAGATGCTGATCGCGAGCGTGACGAACTGCCTCTGCGCCAGCATGGTCTTCGCGCTCGGCAAGTACCGGCAGGAGGCGCACGGCATCCGCGCCGAGGCGACCTGCCGCGTCGAGCGGAACCCGGAAGGGCGCCTGCGGATCTACGGGATCGACGTCGCGATCACCCTCGGCAGCCGCGCGGCCGACGTGCCGCGGATCGACCGGGTGCTGGCGCAGTTCGAGCGGTTCTGCACGGTCTCCGAGAGCGTGAAGGCCGGCATCCCCGTCGCCGTCGCCGTCCGCGACGCGGCCGGGGAGCGGCTGCGCTGAGCCTGTCGGACCCGCCCGGACTCAGGCCCGGGCCAGACCTTCGGAAAGGAGCTTCCATGACCCATCCCGAGACACGCACCGACCGCGAGACGGCGCGCGAGCCGCAGGACCTCGCGGGCCTGTTCAACGCCCGCGCCAATGCCGGCGACGTCGAGGGCCTCGTCGCGCTCTACGAGCCCGACGCGGTGCTGGCGGCCGGGAAGGTGGTGGCGAGCGGCCACGCCGAGATCCGCGCCTTCTACGCCGACCTCCTGTCGCGGCGCTCCGAATTCCCGGCGGCCGAGGTGCTGCCCCCGGTGCGCAACGGGACGCTCGCCATGACCTTCGCGCGCCTGCCGAACGGCACGATCTCGGCGGAGGTCGCCCGCGAGCAGCCGGAGGGCGGCTGGCGCTGGGTGATCGACCAGCTGAAGATCAAGCCTCAGGGGTAGGGTCAGCCCCGCGCCGACGGCCGGTTGACGCGGGCACGCGCCTCTGCGACCGCCTCGGGCGCACCCGCGCACGAGCCCGATCCTTGCTTGGTTCGCGCCGGACTCGGGGCTGCGCCGGGGCGAACCGGGTCCCGAAGGAGAGGGCATGACCACCAGCATCGACAGCGACCAGAAGCTCCACCTCGTCTTCGGCGGCGAATTGGAGCGGCTCGAGGGCGTGCGCTTCCGCGACGTCAAGGGCCTCGACATCGTCGGCATCTTTCCCGACTACGCCTCCGCCCAGGCGGCCTGGAAGGCGAAGGCCCAGGCCACGGTCGATTCGGCCCAGACCCGGTACTTCATCGTGCACCTGCACCGGCTCCTGGAGCCGTGAGCCCGGGCGCTCGCGCCCGTGCGGGGCAGGCGCGCCCGTGCAGGGCAGGGATGCCCGTGCAGGGCAGGGATGCCCTGGCGATGAAGGCATTGTGACGCCCATCCACCGCTGATAAGAGCCCGGCCGGCCGTACCGGTGGTCCCGACGGCCGGGCCGGCGGCATAATCCAGGTTCCGCAGCGTCGTTCGGCCCCGGATCCGCGACATGAGTGTGCCGGCATGAAGTCCTCGATCAAGATTATCGCCGGCAATGCCAGCCGGCCATTGGCCGAGGCCATCGCCGCCTACCTTGAGCTGCCGCTCGCCAAGTGCATGGTCCGGCGCTTCGCCGACATGGAGATCTTCGTCGAGCTGCAGGAGAACGTGCGCGGCGAGGACGTCTTCATCGTCCAGTCGACGTCGTTCCCGGCCAACGACCACCTGATGGAACTCCTCATCATGATCGACGCGGCGCGGCGCTCCTCGGCGCGGCGCATCACGGCGGTGATCCCCTATTTCGGCTACGCCCGCCAGGACCGGCGCACCTCGGGCCGCACCCCGATCTCGGCCAAGCTGGTGGCGAACCTGATCACCGAGGCCGGCGCCGACCGCGTGCTCACCCTCGATCTCCACGCCGGCCAGATCCAGGGCTTCTTCGACATCCCGACCGACAACCTCTTCGCCGCCCCCGTGATGGTGCGCGACATCAAGGAGCGGCTCTCGGGCGGGGACCGCATGGTGGTCTCGCCCGACGTCGGCGGCGTGGTGCGCGCGCGCGCCATCGCCAAGCGCATCGACGCGCAGCTCGCCATCGTCGACAAGCGCCGCGAGCGCCCCGGCGAGTCGGAGGTGATGAATATCATCGGCGAGGTCGAGGGGCGCTCCTGCATCCTCGTCGACGACATCGTCGATTCGGGCGGCACCCTCGTGAACGCGGCCGAGGCGCTCTTGAATGCCGGCGCCAAGGACGTCTCGGCCTACATCACGCACGGGGTGCTCTCGGGCGGCGCCGTCTCCCGCATCGCCGCCTCGCGGATGAAGGAGCTCGTCATCACAGACTCGATCCAGCCGACCCAGGCCGTGAAGCTCGCCCGCAACATCCGCGTCGCCACCATCGCGCCGCTGCTCGGCGAGGCGATCGGGCGCACGGCCACCGAATCGAGCGTGTCGAGCCTGTTCGACTGAGGCGCGACGCCGCCGCCCGTACGCCTCCCGCGATCGCGCCCTATCTCATCGCGCACAACCGGCCCGCCTCCGCGGCGCCGCGGGCGGGAGATCGGGGAGTCTTAACGGGGCATGGAGGGGGGAAGCGTCGTCATCGGCATACACGGGCTCGCCAACAAGCCGCCCGAGGACGAGAAGGCCCGCTGGTGGAAGACGGCGATCCGCGAGGGCCTCGCCCGCAACGGCGCCGCGCCGGAGCGGGATTTCGACTTCGCGTTCGTCTACTGGGCGGACCTGCGCCACGACACGCCCCTCGACGATGCACGCAACCGCGAGCCCTACGCCGCGGCGGACGGCCTCGGCGCCCTGCCGCGCTACGACCCAGAGCGGGATGCCGGCCGCACCAGCCTCACCGGGCGCCTCTATCACCGGTTCGGCCGGCTCCAGGCCGCCCTCGGCGTGACGCCGCTCGACGACGTCCTCCTCGAGTTCCGCCTCGACGACCTCTGGAACTACCATCAGGACGCGGATTTCCGGAACGCCGCCCGGGCACGCCTGATCGACCGGCTCAGGCGCCATGCGGGCCGGCGCATCCTGCTCGCGGCCCACTCGATGGGATCGATCATCGCCTACGATTGCCTCCGGATCCTGGAGCGGGCGGGCGAGGACGTCCGCGTCGCCCATCTCGTCACCCTGGGCGCTCCCCTCGGCCTCGTCGAGGTCAAGGCGGCGATCGAGGCCGAGCACGGGGACGCCCGCGTGCCCGGCAACGTCCTGGCCTGGACGAACCTCACCGACCCGGCGGACGTCGCCACCGTCGCGGCCGCATTGCGGGCGGAATTCGCGCCGAGCGGACGGGGCGTGCTCCCGGTCGACGTGCCCGTCATCAACGCCTATCGCCGCCCGGACGGGGAGGCGAACCACCACAAGTCCTACGGCTACCTGCGCACCCCGGAATTCTCGGACATCGTCCTCGCCTTCATCGGCGGGACGAGGCGGGCGGCGGCCGGCGCGCCCGAGGCATGCGCCCGATCATCGTGATTGCGCGAAACCCCTTGGAACCTATATAGATGGCGTTCCCCTTTTACAGCGTGAGACGGGATGCTTCGGCCCCTCGGATGGGCGGGCCGGAGCCCGCGGACCATCGTCCGCGCCGCGCCGCCCGTCCCCGCGCATTCGTTGGAGTTGCCCGATGTCCCAGGGTCCGCTGATGCCGAAGGCGACCGCCGTGTGGCTGGTCGAGAACACCTCGCTGGCCTTCGAGCAGATCGCCGACTTCTGCAAGCTGCACCCGCTGGAGGTGAAGGGCATCGCCGACGGCGAGGTGGCGGCGGGCATCAAGGGCCTCGACCCGATCACCACGGGCCAGCTCACCCGCGACGAGATCGAGAAGGCGCAGAAATCGCCGAACTACCGGCTCAAGGTCGCGGTCTCGAAGGTGAAGCTCCCCGAGGTCAAGCGCACCACGAAGGGCCCGCGCTACACCCCCCTGTCGCGCCGCCAGGACCGGCCGAACGCCATCCTCTGGCTGCTGCGCAACCACCCCGAGCTCAAGGACGCGCAGGTCATCCGCCTCGTCGGCACCACCAAGTCGACGATCCAGCAGATCCGCGAGCGCACCCACTGGAATTCCAGCTCGCTGCAGCCGATGGATCCGGTGACGCTCGGCCTCTGCACGCAGATCGACCTCGATTTCGAGGTGCAGCGCGCGGCCAAGGACCGCCCCGCCGCGGCGGCGGGCGAGGCCGGCGCCTCCCTCCTGCCGGCCGAGGTCTCGACCGCCGAGCCCGAGGCCGAGTTCGACGATCGCCGCCCGGCGGGCCGCGAGGAACGCCTCGACGCCGATTCGGTCTTCGCCAAGCTCAAGGGCATGCGCCGCACGGACGAGGACGACGACGAGGCGTGAGGGCCGAAGCTCTGCGGTATAGTTCATGACGCCGGGCGGCCCCGTCGCCGCCCCGTGTCGCCAAACGGGCCGACATGCGCGATAATGCCGGCCGCGCATCCCGCGCGGCGACAGGAAGGGAGTGCCCATGGCCTCCGTCGGCACCGACATCGCGCGTCCCGCCCCCACGAACCGCCGCCGGTCCTGCCAGGACCTCCCATACCCTCGGAGCCCGTCACCCTCGCCGATTCCCTGATGGTCGAGGCGGGCTGGAGCCCGGCGAATTTCGGCGAGACGGGCCCGAACCCGCCCTATCTGCGGATCGGCGGCAAGCTCCGGGTCACGCTCTCCGACTACGAGCCCTGCTTCTCCTCCTTCCACCGGGACCGGGTGCTGTTCCGCTCCAAGGTCTCGATGCTGGAGCACCTGCAGAAATACGACCAGATCATGGTCGATCCGGCCGCCTTCGAGGAATGCTACGGGCCGGGGGAGGGAACGGAGGCGACCTTCCCGTTCGGCGCGTGGCTGACGATCCGCAAGGTGAGCTTCGAGGGGCTGGACCTGTGGGGCCGCCGCTGCGGAGCGGTGACCCTGCCGCTGGAGCCGCTCACCGTGGCCTCCGCGATCTGGCTGCGCAACGCGCCGCGCCCGGGCCTCCAGGGCTGAGGGGCGGGCCGCGACGGCAGCCCCGCGCTCCGGTTGCCGTGCGGGCCCGGATCGGATAAGGAACGCGCCGATTGTCCGGACGGATGTCTGAGGCTCGCGGCCGTTCCCGGCCCGGCCCGCAGCCGCCGGGAGAATCGCCCTCGACATCGCTTCGAGACTGCGTCGGCCCTTCCCGCGGGGAGGCCAAGCCCGTTCAGGCCCGATCCGGCCACGGGCGGCGGTGGGGGAGGGCACCCGCAACACGAGCCGCCGACGCCGGCCCCGAAAGGGCCATTCAGGAGACAGAATGACCGCTGGTACCGCTATGCAGGGCGCACCGAGCCGCGAGGATTTCGCGGCGCTGCTCGAGGAGAGCTTCCTCAGCCACGAGATCACCGAGGGCTCCGTCGTCAAGGGTCGCGTCGTCGCGATCGAGAAGGACGTCGCCGTCATCGACATCGGCGCGAAGACCGAAGGGCGCGTCGCCCTCAAGGAATTCCAGGGCCCCGGCCGCGACGGCGAGCTCAGCGTCGGCGACGAGGTCGAGGTCTACGTCGACCGCATCGAGAACGCGCTCGGCGAGGCCGTCATCTCGCGCGACAAGGCTAGGCGCGAGGAGAGCTGGGTCAAGCTCGAGAAGGCGTTCGAGGCCAACGAGCGCGTCACCGGCACGATCTTCAACCAGGTCAAGGGCGGCTACACCGTCGACCTCGACGGCGCCGTGGCCTTCCTGCCGCGCTCCCAGGTCGACATCCGCCCGGTGCGCGACGTGACCCCGCTGCTCGGCACGCCGCAGCCCTTCCAGATCCTCAAGATGGACCGCCGCCGCGGCAACATCGTCGTCTCGCGCCGCACGGTGCTGGAGGAGAGCCGCGCCGAGCAGCGTAGCGAGCTCGTGGCCAACCTTGAGGAAGGTCAGGTCATCGACGGCGTCGTCAAGAACATCACCGAGTACGGCGCCTTCGTCGATCTCGGCGGCATCGACGGCCTGCTGCACGTCACCGACATGGCGTGGCGCCGCGTGAACCACCCGTCCGAGGTCGTGACCATCGGCCAGACGGTCAAGGTCAAGATCATCAAGATCAACCACGAGACGCACCGCATCTCGCTCGGCATCAAGCAGCTCCTCGCCGATCCGTGGGAGGGCATCGCCCAGCGCTATCCCGTGGATGCCAAGCTCAAGGGCCGCGTGACCAACATCACCGATTACGGCGCCTTCGTGGAGCTGGAGCCGGGGATCGAGGGCCTGATCCACGTCTCCGAGATGAGCTGGACCAAGAAGAACGTCCATCCGGGCAAGATCGTCTCCACCTCCCAGGAGGTCGAGGTGCAGATCCTGGAGGTCGATCCCGTCAAGCGCCGCATCTCGCTCGGCCTCAAGCAGACCCTCCAGAACCCCTGGGAGGCCTTCTCCGAGCAGCATCCGGTGGGCTCCGAGGTCGAGGGCGAGGTCAAGAACAAGACCGAGTTCGGCCTGTTCATCGGCCTTGAGGGCGACGTCGACGGCATGGTCCACCTGTCCGACCTCGACTGGAACCGTCCGGGCGAGCAGGTCATCGACGAGTTCAAGAAGGGCGACATGGTGCGCGCCCAGGTTCTCGACGTGGACGTCGAGAAGGAGCGCATCTCGCTCGGCATCAAGCAGCTCGGCGGCGACCCCTTCGCGGAAGCCGGCGAGATCAAGAAGGGCCAGGTCGTCACCTGCGAGGTGACCGAGGTCAAGGATTCGGGCGTCGAGGTGAAGATCATCGACACCGACCTGACCACCTTCGTGCGCCGGGCCGAGCTCGCCCGCGACCGCGGCGACCAGCGCCCCGAGCGCTTCGCGGCCGGCGAGAAGTTCGACGCCCGCGTCGTGCAGTTCGACCGCAAGGCCCGCCGCGTGCAGGTCTCGATCAAGGCGCTTGAGGTCGCCGAGGAGAAGGAGGCGATGGCCCAGTTCGGCTCGGCCGATTCCGGCGCCTCGCTCGGCGACATCCTCGGCGCGGCCTTCAAGAAGGCCCGCACGAGCGACGACAAGGAGTAAGGCGTCCGCCCGCCCACGGGCGGGCCGCGACGCCGGGAAAGCCCGCGCGGGGATGTCTCCCCGCGCGGGTTTTTTGTTGGCCGCCACGTTGGTCGCCCTGCGGCGCGCGGTGCGCGCGATCCCCTGAAACGGGCGGGGAGACCGGTCGCGGATCCCGGCAGGATGCATCGAAGCGTCCTCCACCCCCTTGCCGGTCCGCGCCGGGCGAGGCTAGAACACGCCACGCGGGCCGGCCTGAAGACCCGCGAGTCCCTGGCAAACCAATGACTTGTCCGACGATGCGCCCCGGACCCGGGCCGCGGTGCGGACAGGCCGGCGACGGGGCCGACGATCCGCGGAGAAGGCCCGCGGAGAGCAGGCGAGAACAATCCGGCGCCGCATGCCGGAGCGCGAGGGAGACAGCCATCGCATGGCCGCTGACGCCGAACTCCTGATCGATCGCCGGCGGCTGCGCCGCAAGCTCTCATTGTGGCGCGTGCTCGGCATCGGCGGCCTCGTGGTCGCGGCCGGCGCCGTCGGCTTCCGCGTCCGCGCCGGCACGGAGAGTCCCCTCTTCGGCGCCGTGCAGCCGCAGATCGCCCGCATCTCGGTCTCCGGCTTCATCGCCGGCAGCGAATCCACCACGAAGCTGATGAAGCGGATCGGGGAATCCTCGGCCGTGCAGGGGGTCGTCGTCTCGATCAACTCGCCGGGCGGCACCACCACCGGCTCGGAGGAGCTGTTCCGCAATCTGCGCCAGCTCGCCGAGAAGAAGCCGATCGTCGCCTTCGTCGACGGCACGGCGGCGTCGGGCGCCTACATCACGGCGATCGCCGCCGACCACATCGTCGCCCGCGAGACCGCGATCGTCGGCTCGATCGGCGTGCTGTTCCAGTATCCGGACGTCTCGGGCCTCCTCGACAAGGTCGGCGTCAAGGTCGAGTCCATCAAGTCCTCGCCGCTCAAGGCGGAGCCCTCGGGCTTCAGCCCGACCTCGCCGGAGGCGCGCGCGGCGCTGGCCGCCGTCGTCGGCGACACCTACGGCTGGTTCAAGGGCCTCGTCGCCGACCGGCGCAGGATGGGCGAGGCCGAGCTCGCCAAGGTCGTCGACGGGCGCGTCTTCAGCGGCCGCCAGAGCGTGCCCCTGAAGCTCGTGGACGAGCTCGGCGGCGAGCGCCAGGCCGTCGCCTGGCTCGAGACCGAGCGGAAGGTGGCCAAGAACCTGCCCGTGCGCGACTGGAAGCCGAGTTCCGAGAGCGGCTTCCAGCTCTGGTCGGCGCTCGGCCTGGGGGCGGATCTCGCCGGCCTCGACGGGCTCGGCGCGCGGCTCCGCGCGATCGGCCGGGAGGCCGGGGACATCGCCGAGGGCGGCCTCATGGCCGTCTGGCGGCCGGAGGCCGCCTCCGCCCGCTGAAGAGGCCGGCCACCCCGCACCCGACACGGATCCTTCGAGAAGACCGCCGCATGATCAAGTCAGAGCTTGTGCTCAAGATCGCCGAGCAGAACCCGCACCTCTACCAGCGGGACGTCGAGACGCTCGTCAACGCGATCCTCGACACGATCGCCGACGCCCTGGCGCGGGGCGACCGGGTCGAGCTGCGCGGCTTCGGCGCCTTCTCGGTGAAACGGCGCGACGCGCGGCGCGGGCGCAACCCGCGCACGGGCGCGGCCGTTGCCGTGTCCGAGAAGGCGATCCCCGTGTTCAAGACCGGCAAGGAGATGCGCCAGCGCCTCAACGCGGCCGGCATCGGCGAGAGCACGGCCGCCGCGTCGAACTGATTACCTCGGAGAGATCGATGATCCGCTTCCTCAAGGGTCTGGTGCTGCTTCCCGTCGCGATCCTCGTGATCCTGCTGGCGGTCGCGAACCGCGAGGCCGTGCGCCTGTCCTTCGATCCCTTCTCGGAGGCGCCGGTCTTCAGCCTGAGCCTGCCCCTCTACGCGATCCTGTTCGTCGCGGTGGCGATCGGCATCGTGGTGGGTGGCATTGGCGCCTGGGCCGGCCAGGGCGAGGCCCGCCGGAAGGCCCGCGACCGCCGCCGCGAGATCCGCCGGCTCGAAGGCGAGACCGCGCGTCTCAGGACCTACGCCCCGGCCTCCGAGACGGGCGCCCTCTATCGCCCCGGCTCCGACCGCGCCGCCCTGCCGGCGCCCCGCTGAGGTCCCCGTCGCGCCCATGTCCGCCGTCCGCGTCAAGATCTGCGGCCTCAGCACCGAGGCGACGCTGGCGGCTGCCCTGGATGCGGGGGCCGATTGGATCGGCCTCGTCCATTTCCCCAGGAGCCCGCGCCACGTGAGCCTGGAGCGCGCGCGCGCCCTCTCGCAGGCGGCGAAGGGCCGGGCGGAGCGCGTCGTGCTCCTCGTCGATCCGGACGATGCCCTCGTCGCGGCGGCCCTGGAGGCCGTCGACCCGGACCTGATCCAGCTCCACGGCCGCGAGAGCCCGGAGCGCGTCGCCGCGATCCGCGCTCGGACGGGGCGGCCGGTGATGAAGGCCGTCGGCGTCGCGGGCGTCGAGGATCTGCGCCTCCTCGCCCCCTACGCGGCCGCCTCCGACCGGCTCCTCCTCGACGCCAAGGCGCCCCCCGGGCGGCGCTCCCCGGGGGCAACGGCATCGCCTTCGACTGGGACCTGCTCACCGGATTGCGGCTGCCGGCCGGCACCCTGCTCTCCGGCGGCCTGACCCCCGAGAACGTCGCCGAGGCGCTCCGGCGCAGCGGCGCCGGAGCGGTCGACGTGTCCTCCGGCGTCGAGACGGCCCCCGGCCACAAGGACCCGGACCGGATCCGCGCCTTCGTCGCGGCCGCGCGCGGGCGCGCCTGACCGCTGCTCGGCCCCCGGGGTGCCGCAGGGCGCCGCGTTGCAGGTCCGGCGCCCCGGGTTTAGAGGTCGCGGAACGCCGCGCCGAACGTTGCCAGGATTGCAGCCCGTGACCATCGCCCCCACCCCGAACTCGTTCCGCACCGGCCCCGACGAGCGCGGCCGCTTCGGCATCTTCGGCGGTCGCTTCGTGGCCGAGACCCTGATGCCGCTGATCCTCGACCTGGAGGCGGCCTACGAGGCGGCCAAGGCCGACCCGGCCTTCCAGGCGGAGATGGATTCCTACCTCACCCACTACGTCGGCCGGCCGAGCCCGCTCTACTACGCCGAGCGCCTGACCGAGCACCTGCGCACGGGCGCGAAGCGGGGCCACGGGGCGCGGGTGTTCTTCAAGCGCGAGGAATTGAACCACACCGGCTCGCACAAGGTGAACAACGTGCTCGGCCAGATCCTGCTCGCCCGCCGCATGGGCAAGCCGCGGATCATCGCCGAGACGGGGGCCGGCCAGCACGGGGTCGCCACCGCGACGCTCTGCGCCCGCTTCGGCCTGCAATGCGTGGTCTACATGGGCGCCGTCGACGTGGCCCGCCAAGCGCCCAACGTCTTCCGCATGAAGATGCTCGGCGCCGAGGTGATCCCGGTCGAATCCGGCACCAAGACGCTCAAGGACGCGATGAACGAGGCCCTGCGCGACTGGGTGACGAACGTCGCGGACACGTTCTACTGCATCGGCACGG